>JAZFYL010000313.1:0-19773 GCA_036443495.1 Gemmatimonadales bacterium
GCCTCCACCTCGAGGATGGCGCCGCCCTCCTTCACCGTCGTGCTCTTGACCATGGCGCCTGCGAGCGAGGTGATTTTTCGTTTCTTGAAACTCTTGGCAACCACAGCCGACGATTCGGCGTCTTCCAGAGGCAGGATGCGCGGCAACGCCTCGACCAGAGTCACCTCCGAACCGAAAGCGTTGAAGATGTCGGCGAATTCACAGCCGACCGCCCCGGCGCCCACTACCGCAATCCGTCCCGGGGCCTGCTCCAGGAACAGCGCCTCATCCGAACTGATGATGACCTTGCCGTCGAGGTCGAGGCCCGCCTGAGGAATGCCCTTGACCCGGGACCCGGTGGCGATCACCACGCCCTTGCTGGCGGTGTAGATGTCCTGGCCCACCGCGACCTGCTTGCCGGGCTGAAGCGTCCCGGTCCCGGCGATGACGGTTACCTTGTTCTTCTTCATCAAGAACTCCACTCCCTTGGAGTTCTGCTCCGACACCCGGCGCGACCGTTTCATGGCCACACCGAAGTTGGTCTTGACCGACCCCACTTCGATGCCGAGTCCCTTGGCGTCGTGGGCGATGGTGTTTGCTACCAGCGCGCTGTGCAACAACGCCTTGGTGGGGATGCACCCGATATTGACGCAGACGCCGCCCAGCTTCTCTTTCTCGATGACCGCCGTCTTGAGCCCGAGTTGCGCGGCCCGGATGGCGCACACATAGCCAGCCGGTCCGCCACCCAGAATAATCACATCAAACGTGTTTGACACTAATTCTCCTCTTCGATGGTGCGCCGTACGCGGTGCGCCGTGCGCCGGAAACACGCGGTGAGAACGCTGCTGGTTTGGTCCTCGACTGTGGCCCGGCTGTCTTTGCGAGTCGTGTTGTCATCTCCCTAACTCCCGCGCACCCTCTTCGTTACCACACCATCGCCAGCGGATTCTCCAGGATTGTCCGCAGGGTTTGGAGAAAACCCGCACCGGTCGCCCCGTCGATGACGCGATGGTCGCACGACATGGTGATCCTCATTCGACGGCTCGTCGTCAGTTCGCCATCAACGATCACCGGCTTCTCGGTTATCCCGCCAATCGCCAGGATGCCGGCTTCGGGCGGGTTGATAATGGCTGTGAACTCGTCGATCCCGAACGGGCCCAGGTTGGACACCGAAAAGGTCGCCCCGGTGTATTCCTCCGGCGCCAGCTTCCGCTCGCGAGCCCGGCCGGCGAGTTCCTTCGCCTCGGTGGAGATCTCTCGCAGCGTCTTGTGGTTCGCGTCCCGGATGATCGGCGTGATCAACCCGTCCTCGATCGCCACCGCCATGCCCAGGTGCACCTCATGCCAATGGCGAATGGAATCGCCCTGCCACCAGGCATTGCATTCCGGGTGTTGGCTGAGGGCTGTGGCCGTGGCTTTCAGGATGATGTCGTTGAACGAAATCTTTCCTTCGGGGCCGAGCGCCTTCAGAGCCTCGCGCGCGTCCCAGGTTCGGTCCATGTCGATATCGACTGTCAAATAGAACGTGGGAATGGGCCCGATCGACTCGGCCAGACGCCTGGCAATCGTCTTGCGCATCATGCTGAGCGGAACGTCCTCGTAACCGCCGGTCCGCGCGGGAACGACCGTCCGGGCAGCCGGTGTGGCCGGGGGGGAGGCGGTTTCGACATCCCGCTTGACAACGCGACCGCCGGGACCCGACCCCCGAACACGTGCCAAGTCCAGCCCGCGCTCCCTGGCGATGCGGCGTGCCAGCGGAGACGCTTTCACGCGGCCGATATCTGCGGGGGCGGTCTCAGCGGGGGCGGCGGGGGCAGCGGGAGCAGCGGGGGCGGTCGCTACTGGTGCTGCTTCAGTGGTTGGGGGAGCCGGGGGACTGCCTTCGCTGCTCTCGCCCGCGCCGCCCTCGAGGAAACCCGAAATATCCTCGCCGGGTTCGCCGATGATGCCCACCGGCTCGGCCACGGGAACGGTGGCTCCCGCGGCGGCGAGGTGCTTCAACAGCGTGCCGTCCACCCGGGCCACCAATTCCATGACCGCCTTGTCCGTCTCGACCTCGGCCAGGACATCGCCGACGGCGACGGTGGCGCCCTCCGGCTGCTTCCATTCGACGAGGCGTCCCTCTTCCATCGTTGGAGACAGCGCCTCCATAACTACGGTGGTCGCCATGGCTACTCGAGGTAGAGGACGTGTTTCGCGGCCGAGACGATCTTGGCCGGATCCACTTTGGCGGCCTTCTCCAGCCGCTTGTTATACGGCATCGGAACATCGGTGCCGGTGACACGCATGACCGGGGCATCCAGTTCGTCGAAGATCTCGCGCTGGACGGTATCGACGACCTGGGCGCCAACACCAGAAAAGGGCCACCCCTCCTCCGCGACGACGCACCGGTTGGTCTTGGCGACGGATCCAAGGATGGTCTCGGTGTCCATCGGGCGGATGGTGCGGAGGTCCACCACTTCCGCCGACACTCCTTCTTCCGCCAACAAGGCCGCGGCTTTGAGGGAAGGCGCCACCGTCTTGGAGTGGCAGATGATGCTGACGTCGGTGCCTTCCTGCTTGACGTCGGCCGAGCCGATGGGGATGGTGAACTCGCCTTCGGGCACCTCGCCCTTGACGTTGTACAACATTTCCCCTTCCATGAACACGACCGGGTCTTCGTCGCGGATGGCGGTCTTCAAGAGTCCCTTGGCGTCTGCCGGCGTCGCCGGCATCACCACCTTGAGTCCCGGGATGTGAGCGTACCACGCCTCGAAGGCCTGGGAATGTTGCGCCCCGAGTTGCAGCGCGGACCCGTTGGGTCCGCGAATGACCATAGGCACGCTGAGCTGGCCGCCCGACATGTAACGCATCTTGGCGGCGGAGTTGACAATCTGGTCGATCGCCAGCAGGGCGAAATTCCAGGTCATGATCTCGATGACGGGCCTGAGACCCACCATCGCGGCGCCCACACCGATCCCGGTAAAGCCCAGCTCGGCGATCGGAGTGTCCACGACCCTCATCGGCCCGAATTCCTTGAGCAATCCGCGGCTGACTTTGTAGGCCCCGTCGTACTCCGCCACCTCTTCGCCCATCAGGAAGACACGCTCGTCGCGCTGCATCTCCTCCCGGAGGGCCTCGTTGAGTGCGTCGCGGTAGGTCAACGTCGGCATCAGTCGCACTCCACGCAGACGTCTGTGTACAAGTGGTCGAGCGGTGGTTCCGGAGCCTTCTCGGCGAAATCGAGAGCGTCCTGCACCTCGGCTTTGACCTCATCGTCGATGGCCTTGAGTCCGTCGGCGTCGATCATCTCCTGGTCGGTCATGTGCGAGCCCAGGACCGCGATCGGGTCCCGCTTGCGGTATTCCTCGACCTCCTCCTTGCTGCGATAGGTCCCGTGGGCGGCATCCGACATCGAATGCCCCACGTACCGATAAGTGCGCATCTCGATCAGGGTTGGTTCCGATTCCGTCCGGGCCCGCTTCACGGCACGTTCCGTCGCGTCCTTGACGGCGAAGACGTCCTGCCCATCCACCGCCTCGGCTTCCATGTCGTAGGAATATGCCCGGTGGACCAGGTCCATTTTGGCCGTGGCCCGGGCGATCGACGTCCCCATGCCGTACCCGTTGTTCTCGAGGATGTAGACCGCCGGCAGCTTCCACAGGGAGGCCATGTTCAGTGATTCGTGGAAAGAACCTATGTTGGCGGCCGCCTCGCCGAAGAATGAAACCGACACCTGCTCCGTCCCGCGATACTTGGCGGCGAAGGCCATTCCAGTCCCCAGGGGAATCTGTCCGCCGACGATGCCGTGCCCACCCAGAAAATTGATCGAGACATCGAACAGGTGCATGGAGCCGCCCTTGCCATGGGAGCATCCGTCCACCTTGCCGTACAACTCGGCCATGATCGAGCGGGCCGACATGCCGCGCGCCAGCGCGTGACCGTGTTCCCGGTAGGAGGTCACGACATAGTCGTCTTTCTGAAGCACCGACATGACGCCGACCGCGACGGCTTCCTGCCCGATGTCGAGGTGGCAGAATCCGCCGATCTTGCCCAGGCTGTAGGCTTCTGCGGCTTTTTCCTCGAAACGGCGTATCAGGCACAATTGCCGGTACCAGTGGCGGCACTGCTCCTCGGTGGCGGCCGCCGACCCGGTGGTGACCTTCGAGCCCTTCTTGCTCGATCGTTTCTTGGAGGACTTATGGGTCATGTCCCGGCCCTGTGCGCCCGGGCCCGGTCCACCTGCTCCCACGCATGATAGGAAGAGCGGGTCAACGGACTGGCTTCCACATGGTCGAATCCCATGGACCGGCCGATCCGGCCCAACTCGGCGAACTCGTCGGGGGAGTAGTAGCGCGCCACCGGCAGGTGGCTGCCGGACGGGCGCAGGTATTGTCCCAAGGTGACGATATTGACGTCGCTCCGCCGCAGATCTTCCATGCATCGCACCACTTCATCCCATTCCTCGCCCATGCCGAGAATCATGCCGGACTTCGTAAGCGCGGCGGGGCCGCCCATGCGTCTCGCGTTGGCGAGCACGGTGAGCGCCCGGCGATACCGGCCCCCCGGTCTGGCAAGGCGGTAGAGACGCTCGGCCGTCTCCAAATTGTGGTTGAGAATATCCGGCTCGGCATCCATCACGATCTGCAGGGCGCGCTCCGAACCCTGGAAGTCCGGTATCAACACTTCGACCGACGTCTCCGGGAGACGCTGCCGGATTTCCAGGATGCAATCGCGGAAAGCCTCGGCGCCCTTGTTGGGGAGATCGTCACGATCGACCGAGGTAATGACCACGTGAGCCAGGCCCATGGCCGTCACGGCTTCGGCCAGGCGGACTGCCTCGACCGGGTCGTAGGGCTCGGGCGTGCCGTGGGCCACTGCGCAGTAGGTGCAGTTCCGTGTGCACACGTCACCCAGAATCATGAACGTGGCCGCTTTATGCTCCCAGCATTCCCCGATGTTGGGGCAGCGGGCCTCTTCACACACCGTGTGCAGGCCCAGTTCGCGCATCAACTTTCTGATGCTCGCGTAGTTCGCTCCACCCGGGGCACGGACCTTCAACCATTTGGGCTTACGCCGGACGGGGTCCGCGGGGTTGGGCGCCGCAAGGGTCTGGGGGGGCGCGCCGAACCCCTCCTCCGGTGGAGCTGATGTGATCTGAACCAGCGGTGCCGCCACGCCTGCCTCGCCTCGGTGGATTTCAGGAGCTAATCGCTGTGAACCCAACAAGATAGTCTGGGGCAATAGGGGGCGGAAGGCGGTTCCGCCGGGGCCTAGGCGGGCTCCTCGAGCAATTCCTCGATGAAGCTAGTGAAGTCCCTGATCATCCGGTCGTGCTGGGCGCCCGTCGCGGGGCCATAGAATCCGGCATGGATCCGCCGGACGGTGCCGTCCCGACCGATGAAGATGGTGGTGGGGTACGCGGTAAATCCCTCCAGCTGTGGCAGGGTGGCGGCCGTAGCGGAGGTGATATTGATACCGGCCAGTAGCAAGGGAAACTCGATCCCAAATTTGTCGCGGTAGCGCCTGAGGAGGGAGTTGTCCACTGTGCTGTCGCCGCTTACTTCGTAGGCCAACCCGACGATTTCCAGTCCCCGGTCATGATACTCCCGATAAAACCGGACCAACGACGGCGCGGCATCGTGGCACGTGGGACACCACGTTCCGAAAATGTCGATGACCACCACCTTGCCACGAAACTGCTCGTCGGTGCTGGACACCATCTTGCCGTCGAGGTCCGGAAAGCTGAACGCGAACGGCTCGGGGCCGGTCATTCGGGTGAGTGCGGTCGGCGAGCGGAGGTGACCTTCACCGCGCGACCGGACGGCCGTCCAGCGCCGTTGGGTCCGGGCGCCCGCATGGAACAGGCCTTCCAGGGAGTCGCCGTCGATCTGTCCCGTCAGCATGTATATGAACGAGCCATCGAAATGGGACAGCGAAAAGCTGTCCGGTTCGGCGCGGCCCCAGAAGAGACCGTAGTCCCCGGTGTTGGAGATGATGGTTCCCTCGAGGCCGCGCTCGGTCGCCTCGAGGAGCAACACCCGCGGACTGGTGGTGCCGCTCTCATTATGGTAGGTGACGTCCCAGCGTCCGGTCAGTCCCGGCGGGATGTCCGTCTCCGCCGGCCACGATCCCCTTTGGGCGCGAAACGGGATGACCCTCGGTCCGCGGTTCCCCACGTTGCGATATTCGCCGATCAGTGAATCGTTGCGGGGCTTGGCCACGATGGTGGCGGCGAAGTCCCCGATATCCAGGACCACGCTGTCGCCGACCAGGCTGGCACCCGAAAGAGCCTGGCAACTCGCACCGCTGCACATCCGTCCGGTACCGTCCTCGAGATCGAACTCCAGGCTGAATCGAAGTGGACCACCTGCCACATCCACGACCGCTCGCCAGTTATTGCCGGCTTCGGCGCCGCCACAACCGGTCAACAAGAGCATCAGGATGGCGCTACGTCGCATGGGTAGACTCCTGAGGAGGGCGGTCTGGCGGTCCGGCGGTCTGGCGGTCTGGCGGTCGGACGGTCGGGACAGAGGAGAACAGAAGAAACTACTCCAAGACTTCATTATTCAAAATTCAATATTCTCATACCGCTCTCCCGCCTCGATCGCCGCCGGAACACTGTTCCCCGGCCACGGCACCGGACATGGATACACCGTGCTATAGGCGCAAAACGGATTGCGGGCGCTATTGAAGTCGAGGTGGTAGGTGGCGCCGTCCCCGCCCATGGGGGTCAAAGTCACGAAACGTCCCGAGGGATAGCTCCCCTGCCCGTTGGTCTCGTCGCGAAAGTAGATCACCAGGTCGGACTCTTCGGTACTCGGATCAGGCACGCTGCGAACCTCGAGCTGGGCTGCTTCACGTCCGAGGGGGACGGTCACAGTGCCGACGTGGGTTCCCTCGACTTCAATACCGTCGAGGGCGAGCAGCCGCATGGAGTGCTTCTTGTCGCGCTCCAGGGTGACGTCGAACGACCACCGCGGATCGGGCGGGTAGAATGTCGCCTCCCCCCGGGTCGTCTGTCCGAATACCGTCACCACGTCGTGACCGGCAGATCCACCAATCAGCACCGTTACATCACCCAGCGGAAACGGCCGGTGCTTGTGAACGGTGCGACGTTCCCCGGCAGTCTCGAGAAGGTAGTTCCCTCTGCCCGGAACCAGGCGAGCCAACTCCATCCCCTCGAGTGGGACGTCCGACGTCGCCGGCCCCAGGCTCACCGTACTATCTACCCGGATCAGGGCGATTGCCTTCAACGGTGAGACCGGCGAACTGGCGAGCCATGCCGTGAAGGCGGCACGATCCCGGCCGGACTGGCCGGTTGGGTGATCTACCTCGGGTGCTTCACCGCCACACGCGGTACCAAGGCCGACCAATCCCAATCCGAGCAGTGATCGGTACCACACCGGCCCGGGCGGGGTCATTAGGCCTCACTCCCTTTCCCGATTCTTGCCGTGTGGATTCTCACTACCACCGCCAGAAACGACAAGGGTCCAGGGCCTCGATATCTTCAACCGTGGTTGGCTCCCCGGCGATCATCTGCGCCATGGTGAGGCCGGTAATCCCCGCGAGGAGAATGCCGTTTCGCCCATGCCCGGTAGCGATCCACAGCCCGTCCACCGCCGGCTCCCGGCCCACGATCGGGATCCCGTCCGGGGTAATTGGGCGCAGGCCCGCCCACGTTCGGGTGACCTGCTGGCGTGCGAGTTCGGGACACAATTCCGTCGCGCTGGCAAAGATGCTGGCGAGCCCGGCCGAGGTCACTTCCGGTTCGTACCCGGCGTATTCCATGGTCGAACCGATCAGTGCTTCACCATCGCGTGCGATGAGGTAACCCTCACGTCCGTAGATGATGCTGGGCTCGATCGACTCGGGCCACGGCAACGCCGCCATTTGCCCTCGAATGGGCTCGACCGAAATCGGTCGGGGAAGGCCATCCAGCCGACCGGACCAGGCACCGGCGGCGATGACTACGTGGTCGGTGTGATACACCTGCTTACCGGCTGCGCCGACGATTCTGTTGCCACGCTGTTCCAGCCGGGTGATGGTGTCGTGCACGACTCGGGCGCCGGCTATCTGTGCGTCGGCCACGAGACCCTCCACCAAAGCGACCGGCTTGAGCGCCCCTTCTTCGGGAGCCCACAACGCGCCGTACGTAGGCCCGAGCCAGGGCCACCGATTGGCGACTTCATCAGCTGCGAGCCAATCGCACAGATGGCCTTGTTGCCGTTGCCACGCCACCTTGGACTTCAGCGCGTCGGCATCCTGCTCCACTTGGGCCACCTGGGCGATGCCCTCCTGCCACAGCCCGATGTCGATTCCAGTGTTCTCCGATATCTCGCGGGACAGCTCCAGATAGTGGTTGCGGCCCGCCAGCCCCAGCTCGAACAGCGGGTCGTCCACCTTCGCTTCGATTTGGGGGGCCAACATCCCGCCGGCGGCGGTCCAGGCCTCCCCGTTGCCCTGGCCGCGGTCGATGAGGAGCACGGTGCGTCCCGATCGAGCCAATTCCCGCGCGCATGAGGCTCCCACGACGCCACCGCCAACAACGATAACATCTTGGTATTCAGACACTTATATGTCCAATGAAACTTATTGAAACGTCCCTCCGTACAGCGACATGTCTGGGAGAATGGGAGGAATCTGGCATGATCAGGAATCTCGTCGGTTACGCGGTGTTCGCTGTGGTCGGCGTCGTGGCCTTCAAGGTGTTTTTCAAGCTGCTGGGCGTGGCGGTCGGGTTGTTCTGGACCCTGATGTGGCTCGCCTTCATAGGCTTCGTGTTCTATCTCATCCTGAGATTGGTAAGTCCCACGCTGGCTGACCGTGTCCAAGAGATTATCAAAGGTACACCCGCCAACTAGTCACTTCACACGGTAACCCAAAGCGAACGCCCGGCCAAGGCCGGGCGTTTGTGTATTGGCTCGCGGCTACGGTTGACTTGCTAGAGGCCCTGGGTGGGGTCCGCCAGGTGCTCGATCTTTTCGAGTTTGAGCGTGAGCGTCCCGAACTTCAACTTCGCCCGCATCTTGACCAGCAAGCGCCGAGGATCGTCCGTGAGCCACAGGGTGGCCTCGGTTCTGCCGGCCGCCAGGCGATGGCTGCCGATTACCGGACGAATGACCAGGCAGTCGACTTCGGTACCATCCGGGAGCTTCATTTTTTCACGTTTCAGGACCGTGATGGTCAAGGGATTGAACTCTTCCCGATAGTAGCGCGAGAACTCGTAGGTCTGCCCGACTTCGAACGGGAAGGTTCTGACGAAATAGAAGAACGCCGTGTCGTCGAGCGGATTGGGTGGCGTTGGTCTGGGATCGGCGCCATTGCTCAGGAAGTGGCCCGAGTCGGGGAAGATCTCGAACACATCCTTGCGGTGGTAGCCGCCTTCGTGGATGTCCTTCTGAAAGCGGCGGGTACGCATGTCTTCGGTCCCGGTCCAGGAATCGAACCGATCCCGAACCCGATATCCCGGAATGCCACCCCGCAGCGTGAACACGAAATGGTAGCTGTCTACCCCGCGGATCGGTTCGATCCCCACCACCGTGGCGGTGCTCGATCCGACGCGGAGGATGCCCAGTTTGACGGCGAAGTGAAGCCGCTCGCCCACCTCGAAGGCGGCGGAACCCACCCGCACGGGAGGATCGTCGGCCGGGATCGGGGATCCCTGGGCGACTGGCGAGCCGGCCATGGCCGTGGCTTGCAACGCCGCGACCAATGTCAGGCCGATCATCTGACCCTCGCCGGCCGACGCGACTTCCGCCGGGGCCGTCGTTCGGGTTCCGGCGCGGGCGGCGGGACGGTGATGGCCCCGCGCTGACTCCAGAGCGCGCGCGCCCGCGCGAGGGTCGAGTGCCGGCTGTCCCGCTGACGGAGGTCGTGCCGCTCGTCTGTTTGGACCGAAGCGACCCGGCGGGCCACGGCGCCCACCCGTGCCTGCAGTTCGGCGTTGGCCACCCATCCCTCAGTCGTCAGCAGCCGCCCTGGAGCATTGCGCATGGCGTTCCGCACGGTGACCAAACGGCAGGCCAGGAATCCGCTGAGCTGATCCTGGACGGCCGGGAGGTTGACAGCCTTGCTGAACAGCTTGGGCCCCCATTGTCGCAGCCAGCGATTCCCCCGTGAGGCACCGACCAACCGAGCCTCTGCTACCACCAGGTCGGCCCCGCTTTCCAAGCGGCGCACCATGTCGGCGAGCTGGCCGGCATCGTCGGTGAAATCCGCCTGCATGAGGATCACGCTGTCCCGCTTCGGCCGGTCGGTGCGCTTGACCGCTTCCAACAGCAGATCCTCGACCGACCGAGCGTATCCCAACCGCTGGTCATGGCGCAGCACGGTGAGGGGGAGCACCTTCTTGTACGGCTCCAGTACCTCGGCGGTGGCATCGGTGGAACCGTCGTCGAGGACCAGGATCTGGTATTCTCTGGTGAACTCGGCGAATACCTTGCGGATCTTCCACAGGAGGATCCCCACGGTTTCGGCCTCGTTGTGACTCGGTACACAGACGTAAATCATTGTCGCCCATCGGTTACGTGTCTTCGCCTGGCTGGATTCACGCGGCCCTGCTCAGCATGAAGATAGTCAAGATCCGGGCCAGGGGCCTTTCCCGGTCTACCTCGATGCGCCGGGCCTGATCGGCCCGGGGGTGTCCCCCATTCAAGACACCCGAGTCGAAGTGCCACCGGTTCAGGGGATCCGCGGAGATGGGGGGCTAGGGGGCTGCGAGTTGGGCCAACACGTTCCGGAGTTCGGTGAGGCTGAAGGGTTTGCTCAGGCAGGGTCTGCCCTGCTGCTCGAGGAAGTCCAGAGTATCACCGCGTACCGTATCGCCCGTGCTGAACACGACGCGCTGGGCGAGGTCCGGATGCCGTTGGTGCAGTACCTCGTAGAATTCCCGTCCGCTGACTTCCGGCATGCGGAGATCGGTGATGATGACATCGAACTCTTCGTCAGCTACCAGCTGCAAGGCCCGGCTCCCGTCCCGGGCCACGGCCACCTTGTGACCCCAGGCTTCTAGGGTTGCCTGCATGTAATGCAGGATGTGGGGCTCATCGTCCACGATCAGGATGCGCATGCCCTCGGCGGTCGCCCGGTGCTCCGGAGTGGGGGCCTCAGTGTCGGGAAGGCTCGAATCCGGCAGCTCGACGCGAAACACGGTGCCCTGAGGTCCGGACCCCATGAGCAGGATATGGCCGCCGTGCTCCATTACCAGTCCCTGACTGATGGACAATCCCAGGCCGGTACCGAGCCCCTCCGCCTTGGTGGTGTAGAAGGGCTCGAAAATGTGCGCGCGCTCGGACTCCGGAATTCCGGGGCCGTTGTCGCAGACGTCGATGGCCACACTGGTGGCCAACCGCTGGGCGCGGACCAGAATGCGACCCGGCCGGCCGGTTTCGATGATCGCCTGTGCCGCGTTGGTGACGAGGTTGACGATGGCCTGTTGGATTTGATTGGGTTCGATGTAGAGTTCGGGAAGCTTGGCGTCAACCTCCACCAGGAGTTCGATCTTGTTCGAGGATAGCTCGCTGCGCAGCAATTCCGTGGTGGCCTCGAGGAGTCGGAGGAGCGCAGTCGGCCGCCGCCGACCCTCATGCTTCCGGGCGAACGTCAGGAGGTTCTTCACGATCCCCGCAGCACGGCTGGCTTCCTGTTGGATTACCCGCAGCGGTTCCCGATATTGTTCCGGGAGCGTGTTGGTCTCCGCCAGATAGTCGGCGAACCCGACCACCGAAGCCAAGGGATTGTTTAGATCGTGAGCAACTCCCGCGATGAGCTGTCCGATCGCCGACATTTTTTCGGATTGGATGAGTTGCTGCTGGAGTTGACTCTGCTCGGTATGATCATCGAAGTATAGGACCACGTCGCTGGCCGGATCTGCGGTGATACGTTGGACGCGGACGCCGAGCGGGCCGGTCGCATGTTTGAAGAGGCGAATGCCGCCCTGGTAGTCCGGCGCCAGCATTGGGCTCAGCGTCTCTCGCCATGCGGGCGGGAACAACGGGAGCAACGGCTTGCCCGGCAGCGCGGAGGCCGGTTCATTCACCAAGGTGGCGAACGCGCGGTTCACTTGACGGACAAGTCCGTCGGCGCTGATCGTGCACAGCGCCACCGGGAGCGCGTTGGCGGTTCGGGCCCAGTCGATGGCCTCTTGCGTGATCGTGCCGCTGAGCCGGGCTCCAGTGGTGGCGACGAGGGCGTGGAGGGCTTCGAGGTCGCCCGGCGTGAGCGGATGTTGTCGGCTGCCGATGGCCACGATGCCACGGGGGCCGTCGCCGACCATGATCGGTACTACCATGACCCCACCGTCCGGGTCCACGACGGCGCTCCGGGTTTCAGCCACCGTTGCGGCGTTTCGCTCGATGAGCGCGGCGGCCTGAGCGCTCGAGGCTTGAAGAATTGTGGCCGTTCCTCCGTCCTCTGGGTAGAGACCAACGGCCCGGTCGCAATCCGGGTACCAGCTCTCAAGGTGTTGTGATAGCAGGTCGATAACGGTTCCTGGGGATGGTGCTTTGGAGAGTGCTCGCGCGAAATCGGCGAAACGGCGCAATTCATGCGATGTGAATTCCAGGTCTATTGACCCGACGGCTGGACGGAAAGGAGGCTCGGTCATGATTCTCGCGGACACTCGTAGCCGCCTGTCAGCAAATGATCGGCAGCTGGTTATGCTCCTGTTGAGTCAAGGCTCGGCCACGCGCCGGGCGCTGATCGAACGTCAACTTGCTGAAGAGGGGCTCGACGCACTGCTGGATACGCCGGGATTATTCGAGCGGCTCCTGACCGTCCGGAGCATGCTGCTGCCCTCTCCTCCACTTTTCTACTATGTCGCCGTCCGTCATCTTCTCATGCGGTTCGGTACGGACGACCGAGCGCTGGCCGACTACATCGCTTCCATGCTGCTGGAGTTCGGCCAGCGCGACCGTGCCTGGCGGGTCGACTGGAACGACGATCACCACCACCAATATATGGTCGACATCCTGGCTGACCTCGATTCCAGCCAGGGCACTCGTCAGTTCAAGGTAATGGTACACATGGGCAACTACGCCCTGTGGCTCGTGGGTGTCTTCCCAGACTATGTGGCCGCTCGCCGACTACGAAAAGGCGGTCCCGACGTCGACTACTACGAACGGCTGGGGCAGCACGGCTATCAACTCGCCTCCGACCACGCACTGGCGGATCAGCTGGGCATGGAGCCGATCCTGAGAAGCGCCGCGGATCGATTCTCCCAGGTGCGGCGCGCTCTCAACCGTCTGAGCGACCGCTGTCTCTTCCCTGACCGATTCTCACCGGACCGCGTGCTGCGCGAACTGGAGGACCCGGCGTAGCCGTTGTTCCTCTGTCGGTCGCGTCCTCAGGCTCCCGATTGCCAGCGTCGTGCTTCCGTCACCAGGGCCTGAAACAGGCCCTGTTCGGGGGCTTTCGGTTCATCCCAGAAACTTTCCGGATGCCACTGGACGCATACCATCCACGGCCCTTCCGAACTGCCTTCGGCCGCCTCGATGACGCCGTCGTCCGCGACGGCCGTCACATGGAGGCCTGGAGCCAGGTTTTGGACCGCCTGATGATGGAATGAGTTGGTCAGGAAGTAGTCACGTCCCAGCGCCTGCGCCGCCCGGGAGCCCTCGTGCACCCGCACGTGATGGGTCCGCGTGTGCCATGCCTCACCCTTGTCATGATCGAGGTCGCTGGGACGCTGCTCGGGAAGGTCCTGCCACAGGTCGCCACCCAGGGCGACATTGACCAACTGAAAGCCTCGGCAAATGGCCAGGACCGGGAGTCCGGCCGAACGGGCCGCGCCGAACAGCGCCAGCTCGAAGGCATCCCGTTGGGAGTCGGTATCACGGACCCTGCCGTTTTCCGTTCCCCCGTAGTGCTCCGGCGCAATGTCCTCTCCGCCGGTGAGCAGCAGCCCGTGGCACGTAGCGATGACATCGGTAGCTCGGTCGGCGCCGATCATAGGGGGGAACACCACAGGCATTCCACCGGCGGCCAGGACCGCATGGGCGTAGTCGACGTGAACGCCGGTATGTTGTCGGCCCGGCTCTCCCGTCACCCGTCCGCTGATACCGATGACCGGAATGGTCACTGGAGCAGTGAGTCGGGGAACAGCGGGCAGGCCGGGTCTTCGAACCGGGCCGGATCGAGTTGGATCCCGATGAGCGGTAGCAGCTCATCGGCCATCGACACCTGACCCAGGATCGGGGCCCCCTGGATCGGATCGCCGAGGTACAGCATGACTCCAACAGCCGCACCCGAGGGATCCAGAATCAGCACGCCGAAGCCCGGGAGTTCGCTTTCAGTGAAGGTGCCTTCGACGCCAATGACCCAGGCGGTGTCAACCCGGCCAACCACCGCAGCGTAGGCCGGTCCGGCCGCCACGCGGGCCACCAGGCGTTCCGGCAGGTTTGCGGGCGCATTCGCCAGAGTCCGGTCGGGTACGGAGAATTCCGTAAGCAGGAGTGTCGGGCCGGCAAGGGCTGCGATCCCGCAGGCGGTCCGGCTCGGCCGCCCGCCGTCACAGCCCAGGACCAGCCCGAGCGACAGGAGCAGGGTGATCGAGCGGAGCATGGCACCTCCCAGAAGGCTGCAACTGTGTGGTGCATAGAACATACACCGAACCCGACTCTGTTGTCGGTTGCTTGACGCTGTAGCCACCGGCTCCTAACATTCGGCGGGCTGGGACTTTTTCTCTTTCTCCAACGACTGATCGTTCATCATGTTCGAAGGCTGGCGCGAGCGGCTGGAACAATTGCTGGTCGACCTCACGCCCGACGCCGACCCGCGCGAGCGGTCAGGCCAGATTCGTGAGGCTATGATAGACCTAAAGGTCGGTCTGCAGGCCATGCGAGAGGGTCTGGTGAAATCGGAACGGGAAATCGCAGAGGAGCAGCGTCACCTCGGCGATGTCGAGCGGCGTGGTCAACTGGCCGCCCAAATCCCCGATCCGGAGACGGTCCGGGTGGCCGGCGAGTTCGCCGAGAAGCATCGCGAGCGTATCACGCTTCTGGAGCGCAAGCTTGCGGTCCAGCATGACGAGATCGGCATGGCGGAACAAGATCTGGTCGAACTGCGGCGCCGGCTCGAGGCGGCCATCCGCGGGCTCGAGGATGACGGCAGCCTTGCCAGTGTCAAACAGGCCTGGCGCGAACTGGAGGCCGCCGGCGGCCAGCGCCCCGAGACCGATCTGGAAGGCGAATTGCTCCAATCGCAGATGGATCGGCAGGCCAGGGAAGCCGCAGTCGAACAGCAGCTGGCCCACCTCAAGCGCAAGCTCGGCCGAGAGCGCGATCCCACATAACGCCCCGATCCGACGGATCGGCAAAGCATCTCGCTGGGGCCTTGCGTTCCTCGAGTCCTTTCCGAAAACGCACCTGGAGGCGCTCCCATGAGCGTGCTGGTCGTTGTTGTCCTGGCCTATCCGTTGTTACTGATCGCCGTGAGCATCTGGCGAGCCCGCTCCGTGCAGAGCCACGCAGACTTCATGGTCGCGGGGCGGTCGGTGTCTGTCCCCATGCTGGTCGGAACCTTGGTGTGCACTTGGATCGGGTCCGGCTCGCTCTTCGGCGGGGCGGGCTTGGCCTACCGCACGGGCATAGCCGAGTTGTGGTTCTCGTTTGGCGGTTGGGTGGGCCTGCTAGCGGCCTTCTTCATCGCCGGACGGGTGCGGCGGATCGCCAAATACACGGTCCCCGACCTGCTCGAGCAACGATACAACGCGACCGCCCGGTTCCTCGGCTCCGTGGCGATCATCTTGGCCTACGTGACCATCGCGGCCTATCAGTTCCGGGGTGGTGGATGGATTCTGAGCATCGTGACCGACGGCGCCATCTCGCCAACTGCAGGCATGTACATCACGGCGGGCGCCATCGTCTTGTTCACGGCAATGGCGGGAATGATGTCCATCGTCACCGTCGACCTCTTCAATGGGACGATCATCACGCTTGGCGTACTCTTCGCGTTGCCCTACTTGGTCTTCGAACAAGGTGGCGTTGCGCAGGTCATGTCGAATCTGCCGGCGGCGCATTCCACCGTTTTGGGTGGCCACAATGTGCTTTGGGTGCTCGGGGTGGCGATGCCTACCTTCTTGCTAATTCTGGGCGAGAGTGGGATGTACCAAAAATTCTTCTCTGCCAAGAATGAAAAGGCGGCGCGGACGGCCGTCGTCGGGATGCTGTTCGGCATCATCATCATCGAAGTTGCCTTGGCGCTCCTCGGCATCGTGGGCCGGGCCGCCTTCCCCGAATTGGGCAGCGCGACCTCCATCGTGGGCCGGGCGGCATCGGAAACCGTGATTCTCTACATTGCGCGCCATGGGCTCCCGGTGGCCGCTGGCGCCGTTCTGTTGGCGGCAGCCATCGCGATCGTACTCTCAACGGGCAACACGTTTCTGCTGGTTCCCTCCACCAACATGAGCCGAGATATCTATCAACGCTTCATTAATCCTGACGCTACCGAGCGGAGCAAGCTCAACGTGCAGCGCGCCTTCATCGTCCTGTTCGGGGCGCTCGGGCTCTTGTTGCTCACCCAATTCCAGACGGTCCTGTCGATGGCGCTTTACGCCTACTCGCTCGTGGGCGCCAGCCTTACGCCGGCCCTTCTTGCTGCATTCTTCTGGCGCCGGGTGACTCCCCAGGGCGGTGTTGCCTGTATTGCAGGTGGCCTCGGGACCATCATCGGCGTGGGGGTTCTGGCGCGCCTCGGCACTGACTTCACGGTCACCCTTGGAGGAACCGCGTTCGACCTTGGCAGCAGCGATTACATAGTCATCCCCGGAGTGATTACCTCCGTCACCCTACTGGTCGTGGTCAGCCTCCTCACCAAACCATCGCGTCGCGAGCAGTGGGAACCGTTCTTCCAGGCTGAGGGCTCGGGCATGGCGGACGCGATAGCCAAGTCCCAAGTCGAGGAAGGGTAATAGGTTAGTACCTTTCCGCCACCGGGTGGAGTTGTGGCACGGATTTGGCTGATTACCCCTTCTTGGACCGGCGTCATGTCGACGCCCCGGCCCGGAAGGGGTTGCTGTGGCTCAGCTTGCAAGCGAAGGGATCGTTATACGCGGCGCATCCGTGAACGGCTGTGAGGAGATTCTCACGCCTGATGCGTTGCGGTTCGTGGCGGAACTTCATCGGTGTTTCGAGCCCAAACGGCGGGACCTCATGGCCCAGCGCGCGGCCGTCCAGGCGATCATGGACGCCGGGGGGCGTCCCGGTTTCCTGGACGAAACCCGGGAGACCCGTGAGGGCGATTGGTCGGTTGCCCCGTTGCCCGACGACCTGCGGGAGCGCCGGGTTGAATGCGTCGGGTCGGTCGACCGTCGGGCCATCATGGACGGCCTCAATTCCGCCGCCAACGTCTACATCGCGAACTTCGACGACGCCACGGCCCCCACGTGGGAGACGTTGATTCGGGGGCAGGCCTTCTTACGCCAGGCGGTGCGCGGCACCATCACGCACGAAGCTTCCGACGGCCGGCGGATGGAGATGGCGCCGGTAGTGGCCACGTTGATGGTACAGCCCCGCAGTTGGCACGCGATCGAATCGCGGGTGACCATCGACGACCAGGCGGTCAGCGCTGCTCTGTTCGACGCAGGCTTGTATCTCTATCACAACGCCGAACATCTCCACGCCCGCCAAAGCGGAGCGTATTTTTCGCTTGGCAAGCTCGAAAGCCGGCACGAGGCCAAGCTGTGGAACGAGGTTTTTCTCTACGCGCAGCACCAGTTGGACTTACCGGCCGGCACCGCACGAGCGACCGTCGTCGTCGACACCGTGTCAGGGGCGTTCGAGGTTGAGGAGATGCTGTTCGAACTGCGCGATCACGCTGTCGGCTTGGCCTGCGATCGCTGGAACTACCTTTTCAGTTTCCTCAAGACTTTCCAAAGCCGGCCCGAATGCCTGTTGCCCGACGTGGGACTGGTCACCATGGAACGGCATTTCCTGCACAAGTATGCCCAACTCGTGATTGCGGTGGCCCACCGCCGCGGCGTGCCGGCGATCGGGGTGCCGGCCATGCAGGTCCCGATCCCATCCGATACCATTGCCAACCGCGTGGCCATGGCGCGGGTCATGGCGGACAAGTCTCGCGAGGCCGAACTCGGCTTCGACGGGAGTCGAGTGGGACACCCGGATCTCGTGCAACTGGCCCGGGGGCCCTTCGACGCCTTGTGGTCGCTCCCGACGTCGCTCCCGACGTCGCTCCCGAAGCCGACCGAGGCCAGGCCCTCCGCCAAGGACCTGCTGACGGTCCCGGAAGGGCCCATCACCGAGGCGGGGCTCCGGCATCATGTCACCGTGGCGCTCCGCTACCTGGAATCGTGGCTCCGGGGGAAGGGGACCGTGCCGGTGCGGCACGATCTTGCCGATCGGGCGGTGGTAGAGGTGGCCCGCGCACAGTTGTGGCATTGGTTGCACCGAGGTGCCGTCCTCGATGACGGTCGGCCGGTCACCGAGAAGCTCTATTCGGCGACCGTCGATTACGAGATGGGGAGCATCCGGCGGGCACTGGGAGATGAAGAATGGGCCCTGGGTGAGTTCGGACGCGCCCGGGATCTCCTCGACGCCCTGGTCATCACCCCCACCCTCGATTCATTCCTCACGGTGTTGGGCATGGAGGCGTTGCTGGAAATCGAAGCGTCACTGCGGTAAGGGTGTCGCCTCCGCGCTCATCCATAAGCGGACCGCCATCAGCACCAGAAAGGCCGCGAACAAGCGCTGCAGCAACACCGGGTTCATGCCGTGCGCGAAACGGGCCCCGATCCAGGTCCCCACGAACAACCCCCCAGCGATGATCGCCGCGGGTACCAGGTGAACATTACCAGCGCGATAATATTCCAGTGCGCCGAGCAGGCCGACCGGCAGGAGGAGGGCAGCCAGCGAAGTGCCGGTTGCCTCCAGGATGGGCACCCTTACGATCATCACCATAGCCGCGACGATCAACACGCCGCCACCGATGCCGAACAGGCCTGATAGAATGCCGGCCAGGATCCCGATACCGAGATACATGAGGGTCATCCGAGTGCTCCCAGTGTGAGTGCGGCGCCTCGTCCATCCCTTGGCGTGGGGCTAGATTGTGGCACCATGCTGAATATTACCATAGATCCTCGATCTGCTGCTGTGGCCCGACTGGCCGTGACGCTATCGCTCATCACCACCGCGTGTGGCACGGAGGCCGCTCCGCCGGTGGAATTAGGTGCCGAATTCCACAATCCGCTGCACCCCGAGTTCACCCTGACCGACACCGACGGCAACGCCTTCGATTTCGGGTCGGAGACCAGGGGATACATGACCCTGCTGTTCTTCGGATACACCAACTGCCCGGACATCTGCCCGGTCCACATGGCGAACATCGGCGCAGCGCTCGACCGGTTGCCGTATTCGGTGACATCCAAGGTGAGGGTAGTCTTCGTCACCACCGACCCCGAGCGCGATACGCCCGGGCGCATCCGCGAATGGCTGGATCATTTCGATACCGGATTCATCGGGCTCACCGGGACCCTCGAGGAGATCGCCGCGGCAGAACGCGAGGTCAAGATTGCCCCGTCCCAGAGGGTCCCCAGGGATGACGGCGGTTACGACGTGGGTCACTCGGCTCGGGTGATCGCGTTCACCACCGACGGTGCGGGGCGATTCCTCTACCCCTTCGGGACGCGCCAATCGGATTGGGCGTCGGAGATCCCCGCCCTGGTGGGTTGGCAACCGGAGCAGGACGCCTCGTGACTCTACGGCTGCTCGCAGGAGTCGGCGCTGCGCTGATGATGGGTTGCGGTGGCAGGGAGGCTCCGGACACGACGGCAGGCCTCACCGTGACCGACGTCGTCATCGG
>JAZFYL010000314.1:0-2210 GCA_036443495.1 Gemmatimonadales bacterium
GCGCCGGCCGCCTCGGCGTATCCCTGGGTGCCGATGACCCGGGCATCGAAGCCCTCGATCGGACCGGACTCCCACTGGTCCAGCGCCTTTCCTTGAGGCACGCCTTCGACGATATCGATCAGAACCACCGTGCGAGCCAGGTCTTTCTCGGCGATGCGTTGCGCAACCGTCGCGCCGACATGCCCGCCACCAACCACCGCAATCTTGTTGAACATGATAGTGTCGTCTCGAAAACAGTCTGGATTACCTGCGACCGATCAGGGGATCTATCGCAAAATCAGGATGATGTGAACGGGAATGTAGTGGGATCAGGAATGGTCGGCAAACCACCATCACCGGCTATTGGATCCGTCCTGCGCGCGCATTTGGCGGATGGCCTCGTACAGCACGATCCCCACTGCCGTGGCCAGATTCAGGCTGCGGACCGGACCGTCCATGGGGATGGTGAAGGCTTGCTCGGGATGCTTCTCGAGGATCCGTTCCGGCATTCCCTGCGTCTCGTTGCCGAACACCAGACAGGAGTTGGCGGCGAACGGTGCCTCCCAGTACGGGCGCTCGGCGTTGGACGAAAAATACAGACACCGGTCACGGCTCATGGCATCGCGAAAATCTCGCCACAGCGGATGGACCCACAAATCAACATGCGGCCAGAAGTCCAGACCGGCCCGCTTGAGATCACGGTCGTCCAGCGAGAACCCCAGGGGCTCGATGACGTGGAGCGACGAATCGGTGGCCGCGGCAAGCCGGGCGATGTTTCCGGTGTTGGGTGGAATCTGCGGTTCGATCAAGGCGATGTGTAACGTCACGACGTGCTCTCCGGCGGCTCACCCGCCCCGGGTATGCATCTCCCGCCGCGGATCGGCGCGGAGACTCTCGACCGGGTAGAGAGTGGTTCGGTCGGCGAGGCCCAGACGCTCCTCGGCCCCCCGGTCCGTGCGCCGGCGCCACACGCCGGCTATCTGCTCCACCAGATCCGCGTCCGACGCCCCACCACGCACCAGCTCACGAAGGTCCACCCCGCCGGCGGCGTAGAGACAGGTATACCACGTCCCATCGGCGGTCAGCCTGCTCCGGTCACACGTCGCGCAAAACGGCTGGGTCGTCGAGGCAATGATGCCAAACGTCGTCCCGTCAACCAGCTGATACCGCTCCGCCGGCGCGGTAGGGTCGGTCGTTGCCGGCCTGATCGAGCCATAGTGCTCCTCCAGACGGCCGAGCAATTCGTCGCGTGAAACCACCTGGTCCATGGTCCACTGGGTCGCCCCACCGACGTCCATGTACTCGATGAAACGTATCTCGACTTCGTGGGTTCGCCCGAATTCTATGAGATCGAATAGCTCATCATCGTTGAACCCGCGGATCACGACGGCATTGATCTTGGTGCCACGGAATCCCAACCGCTGGGCCTCACGAAGGCCCTCCACGATCGAATCCCACCGGGCGCTCTTGGCAAACACGAGCAGCCGCTCGGGTCGAAGCGTGTCGAGGCTGACGGTCAGCCGGTCGAGTCCGGCAGACCGCAACGCCTCGGCATGTCGGGCGAGCAGCACGGCGTTGGTCGTCATCGACAAATCGTCGAGACCGTCGAGCGAGCGCAGTTGCTCCACCAGCGCAGCCATATCGTGCCGCAGGAGTGGCTCACCGCCCGTCAGCCGGATGCTGGTCACCCCCAGTGACACGAACACCCGCGCCAGCCGGGTAATCTCCTCGAAGGTAAGGATCGATGAGCGCGGCAACCAGACGTACTCGTCCTCCGGCATGCAATAACGGCAGCGCATGTTGCACCGGTCAGTGACCGAGATGCGCAGGCGCCTCAGGGGCCGGCCCATCGTGTCGCGATCGCCGGTCATGGAGAGCCCATCTCCGCCGGATCGACGGATGCGGTGGGGTCGACCCAGGCCTCGGTGCCGTCGGCGTACCGTTCCCGCTTCCATATCGGGACGCGGCGCTTCACTTCTTCGATGACGAACCGGCAGGCAGCGAACGCCTCCTCGCGGTGATCTCCGGTGGCCACTACCACCACCGCGGTATCCCCGATGGTCAAGGTCCCTACCCGGTGTTGCAGCGCCACCGACACCGGCCACCGGGCCTCGGCCTCGTCCACGATGGTTCGGCACTGCGCCTCGGCCATCGGCCCGTACGCCGTGTAGTGGAGTTCGCTGACCTGACGGCCGTCCTGATGGTTGCGCACCGTGCCCACAAACGAGACC
>JAZFYL010000315.1:0-9571 GCA_036443495.1 Gemmatimonadales bacterium
TCAACCTCGCCGTGGTCTCCGCGGAGACCACGCGGGCAGTTCGCTGGTCGCTGCCAGCCGGGCCCTGGCGCGAAGGACTCGATGCGCTGGACCGGGCCGACGCCCTCGTCGTGACACGGAAACGGGCCTCGTCGGAGACGGCGTTTCGCCTGGCCGACGAATTGCAGTCCAAGATCCGTGGACCGGTGGGTGTGGCCCACTTGGGCATGCGCCGACTGGAGGGGCTGGTGAGCCGCGAACCCCGTCCTGCCTCCATCCTCGCAGGCAAACGGGTGGTGGCGGCTTCCGCCATCGCGGATCCGGAGGCCTTCGTGGCGCAAACCAAATCGACGGGAGCCGCTGTGCAGGTGGCCACCTGGAAAGACCACTACGCCTACCGCGATGAGGACGTCGCCTGGTTGGCGCATGCGGCACGGCGGGCCGACCACGTGGTGATTACCGAGAAGGACGCCGTCAAACTGCGCGGCCGGTGGCCGGCCAACACACCGGAGCCGTTGGTGGCTCTGCTGGACTTGGAGTGGGAAACCGGCGAGGCGGAGATTACCGCCGCCCTCGATGCGGTCGTGGCCACCATCGACCCTGACACTTCTACCGAGACCGACGAGCAGCCACACTCATGACCGCCGCAAGCTCCAGTACCGCCCAGCCCATTATCCTGCCGGACAAAGACATCGTCCTCGACGAGGACAATCCCTTTGAAGCCATGATGTCCCAGTTCGACTTCGCGGCGGAACTGTTGAACCTCGACCCCGGACTGTACCGCATCCTGCGGCACCCCGAGAAGCAGATCATCGTCTCCCTTCCCATCCAGCGTGACAACGGAGAGATCGAGGTGTTCACCGGGTATCGGGTGCTCTACAACACGTCCCGGGGCCCGGCGAAGGGCGGCATTCGGTTCGACCTGGCCGTGACCCTGGATGAGGTCAAGGCCCTGGCCGCCTGGATGACCTGGAAGTGTGCGCTTGTGAACATTCCGTTCGGGGGGTCTAAAGGCGGTGTGGTGTGCGATCCGGCCACGCTCTCGACCGATGAATTGGAGCGGCTCACGCGTCGCTACACCTCGCAGATCATCGAGACCCTGGGACCTGACTCCGACGTGCCGGCACCTGACGTCAACACCAACGAACGGGTGATGGCGTGGATCATGGACACCTATTCGATGCACGCCCGGCATACCACCACGGCCGTGGTCACGGGCAAACCCATCGAAATGGGCGGGTCGCTCGGACGCCGTGAAGCCACCGGGCGGGGCTGCATGATCATGGCCCGGGAAGCGTTACAGAAGTTGGGGATTCCGATCGAAGGTGCGCGCGTGGCGGTCCAGGGCTTCGGAAACGTTGGTTCGGTGGCCGCGATGCTGTTGGCCGAACTCGGGTGCCGTATCGTGGCCATCAGCGACAAATCCACGGCGCTCCACAACCCCCGCGGCATTGACGTCTCGGACGCCGAGAGTTGGGTGCGCAACCACCGCTACTTGAGCGGCTATCCCGACGCCGAGACGATCACCAACGCCGAGCTGCTGACGGTCGATTGCGACGTCCTGGTGCCGGCAGCCATGGAGCTTGTCATCACCAAGCGCAACGCCGCCAACATCCGCGCTCGGATCATCATCGAAGGGGCCAACGGACCCACCACCGCCAACGCGGACAAGATCCTCGACGATAACGGGATCTTCGTGGTGCCGGACATTCTCGCCAATGCCGGCGGTGTGACGGTCAGCTACTTCGAGTGGGTGCAGGATCGCGGTGGCTACTTCTGGGACCTCGAGACCGTCAACAGCCGTCTCGAGAAGATCATGGTGGAGTCGTTCCGGGAAGTGACCACCATGGCCGAACAGCACGGTGTGAATCTGCGGATCGCATCGTACATGCTCGCCATTGAACGGGTTGCCGCGGTACACCGGTTGCGCGGTCTCTATGCCTGATGAGGCTCGTGTTGCTGTGCGTCGGTCGCCTGCGCCCATACTACCGCGAAGCGTGCGATGACTACCGGCGCCGGCTGAGTCGGTTCGCCACGATAGAGGAAATCGAAGTCCGCGAAGCAGGGCGGCGGGCGGCCGCCGGCCAACAACCCGCGATCGAGGCACAACACCTTCTCAAACGCCTGCCCCACCGGGCCACCACGATCGCCCTGACGCGGGACGGCTCTCGCTGGTCGAGCCGCGACCTCGCCAGCCGGCTCGACCAATGGATGGTGCAGGGCGGCCCACTCGCCTTCGTCGTTGGGGGATCGGATGGTCTCGGCACGGCGGTTCTCGACAAGGCGGACGAAACCTGGAGCCTGGGGCCGCTGACACTGCCCCATGAGTTGGCCCGTGTCATCGTGTACGAACAGTTGTACCGGGGGTATACCATTCTCAAGGGGATGCCGTACCACAAGGGAGGTGCTCCGTGAGCCGTGCGCCGTCCGCGGGGAGTGCCATCAAAAGCATCAAGACTTTTGGTCTCATCAGCGGCGCACCGCGCACCGCGCACTGCGCACAGGGGGAGAGGCGGTAGGGCGTGGCAGAGTGGTTCGAACAGTGGTTCGGCGAAGAGTATCTCGCGCTCTACCCGCACCGGGATCAAGCCGACGCGGAGAAGGCCGTCGCGCTCATCGAGCGCACCATCCCGTGGCAACCCGGCATGCGAGTCCTCGACATCGCTTCGGGACCGGGACGTCACGCCGTGGCACTCGAAGCCCGTGGTGTGAGCCCAGTCGGCGTGGACCTGTCGATGGCCTTGCTGCGGAAGGCCCAGGAAGTGACCGGCTCGCCGTTGGTCCGGGCCGACATGCGCCATCTCCCCGTCAGAGACGAAAGCTGCGACCTGGCCCTCAACCTGTTCACCAGCTTTGGATACTTCGGTACCGATGCGGAGCACCGCGCCGCCCTGTCCGGCATGATTGCGACACTGCGTCACGGGGGATGGTTCGTGCTCGACTTTCTGCAGGCGGACCTCGTGCGCCGAACCCTGGTCCCCGAGGACCACACCATACTGGGCGGTCAGGCGGTTCACATCCGGCGGCATATCTCCGACGACGATCGCTACGTCGTCAAGGAGATCGACACCGGCAACGGCCGTGTGTTTGAGGAACGCGTACGATTGTTCTCCCCCGCCGAACTCGAGAGCATGTTGAGCACCGGCCTCGAGATCGTCGCCCGTTTCGGCGATTACGACGGCGGACCGTTGACTCCCGATAGCCCGCGGGCCTTCCTGATCGGACGACGGCCATGACGTTCCGCGTGGTGTCCACCCCACTCGTGGATGACATTCCCCAGCCGACGCAGCGTAACGGGGGTCTGTCAACCGACCTGCTCGAGGCCTGCCTGGGGGCCGAGGGCGCGCGTTCCGCCATCGGCACGCTGGAGCAGGACGACGTCCTGGTGGTCACCACCGGCCAACAGCCGGGCCTGTTCACCGGACCGCTCTACAGTATCTACAAGGCCCTCTCGGCGGCGGCGCTGGCTCAGACCCTCGAAAAGCGCTGGCAGCGCCCGGTCGTGCCGGTGTTTTGGCTCGCCGGCGACGATCACGACTTCGCCGAAGCCAACCACGCCTCCTGGCTGGCGAGCGACGGCTCGCTCGGGAGCTGGATCCTGCGCGAACACGACGCCGAGGCGCCTCTCACCCCGATGTATCGTGAGCTGTTGGGCCCGGAAATCTCTCAAGGCCTGGACGTGCTGGAAGGATCCCTACCACCGTCCGAGTTCTTGAACGAGACGATGGCCTGGCTGCGGCGGGCGTATCGCCCGGAGGCCTCCGTCGCCGGCAGCTTCGCCGAGGCCATGGCCGAGCTGATGGCCCCGTTTGGGGTCGTCTGTTTCGACAGCACCCACCCGGTGGTGAAACGACGGGCGGCCCCGGTGCTCATGAAAGCCGTGGGACTGTCCCAGGATCTCGATCGCGACTTGGAGCGGCGGGCGGCCGATCTCATCGCCGCCGGAGTGGATCCCAAGGTCCACGTCGGCGACGGGGCCACCTTGGTCATGCTGGAATCCTCCACCGGACGGGACCGGTTGGTGGTGGAAGGCACCGAGTTGTTGACCCGGCGGGGGCACGAGCGGTTTTCACTCGACCAGCTCCAGGCGCTTGCCGCGGAGGACCCCCAACGTTTTTCCCCGAACGTCTTGCTGCGGCCGGTGGTCGAGAGTGCCTTGCTGCCGACCGTCGCCTACATTGCCGGCCCGGGGGAACTGCGTTACCTGCCCCTGTCCGACCCGATCTACCGTCGCCTGCGGATCCACCAGCAGACTCCTGTGCCCCGCTGGTCCGGCATGGTGGTGGAGCCTCGTGTGGACCGGGTGCTCGACAAATTCGGGGCATCGTTGGAGGAGCTGATAGCACCCGATCAGGCCCTGGAGCGCCGGGTCGTTCGCTCTCACATGCCCGCCGAAATCACCGACGCGGTGGCGACGGTCCGCGCCGCGATCGACCGGGCGTACGATACCCTGGCGACCTCCGGCGCCGATATCGATCCCACCATGGCCAAGCCGGTGGAAGGATCCCGGCGGCAGGCCCTGGGCGCCGTCGAGCACATCGAGAAGCGGCTGCAAGGTCATCTCAAGCGCCGCGAGACCACTGAACTGCAACAGGTCGGCCACGCGCGGGAGGCGCTGTCGCCCGATGGAAAACCTCAAGAGCGTGTCCTCACCATGGCCACCTACCGGGCCCGCTACGGAGACGCCTTCCTCGCCACCATGGCGACTACCATCCACGATTGGTACCAGGCGGCCCTTGAAGGCAAACTGGTTTCGTCATAGACTCGAAGCATGATTTTCATCGGTCTGATTCTCCTGGTCGCGCTGTTGATCCCCATCCTCGGCATCGTCATCGATTCCCCCATCGGTCGGGCGATCGCCCGGCGCGTGGAGGGACCCCAGGCAATCCCTGAGGACCTCGAGCAACTGGCGAAGAAAGTCGAACTGCTGGAGCTGGAGGTCGACGACCTCAATCGCAACGTCGACCAGCTCAAGGAGGAAAACGTCTTCATGCAGCGCCTGCTGGAAGATCCCGACACCCGTCCGACCCTTCCGCCACCCCAGGGAACCTGACCGCCTCCGTGAGCCCCACCACCGGGCGTCCGGCGGTGTTGGTCGCCGCCGGCATAATGCTGAGTCGCCTCTTTGGGCTGATTCGGCAGCGCGTATTCGGACACTATTTCGGAGCCTCCGCCGCCGCCGACGCCTTCATGGCCGCGCTGCGCATCCCCAATCTGCTGCAGAATCTCTTCGGAGAGGGCGTCCTCTCGGCGTCGTTCATTCCGGTCTACGCCAAGCTGTTGGCGCCCGACACGGAAGAGGAGGCCCGCCGAGTCGCCGGAGCGGTTGCCGGCCTTCTGGGATTGGTCATCGGCGTGCTCGTGGTGGCGGGGCTACTGGCGGCTCCGGTGATGGTCGATGTCATTGCCCCCGGGTTCGCCGGCGAACAACGCCTCCAGACCATCCGATTGGTGCGCATCTTCTTCCCCGGCACGGGCCTGTTGGTACTCTCTGCCTGGTGCCTCGGCATCCTCAACAGCCATGGCCGGTTCTTCCTGTCGTACGCCGCACCCGTAGCCTGGAACCTGGCCATCATCGCGGCGCTGGTTGGGTTCGGCGGTCGTGTCGAGTCGTACGACCTCGCCGCCGCCGCCGCGTGGGGAGCCGTGGCCGGTAGCGGGTTACAGTTTCTGGTCCAGCTGCCCGCCGTGCTCTCCCTCGCCGGGCCGATGCGGATCACCGCGCGGTGGGCCACCGAGCACGTGCGCACCATAACCAGAAATTTCTTGCCCGTCTTTTTTGGCCGCGGTGTCCTGCAAATCAGTGCCTATATAGACACGTTCCTCGGCAGTCTCCTCCCGGCCGGCGCGGTGGCGAGCCTGGCCTACGCACAAACTCTCTACCTGCTGCCGGTGAGCGTGTTCGGCATGTCCGTGAGCGCTGCCGAGCTGCCCGCGATGTCCCGCCTCCACGGGGCCGGAGGACCGGCGCTCGACGAACTACGGCACCGCCTGGTGACGAGCCTGTCACGCATCACTTTTTTCGTCGTCCCAAGCGCCATGGCCCTCCTGGTGTTCGGCGACGTGATCGCCGCAACGGTCTATCAGTCCGGCCGCTTCACCGGCGAGACCGCTACCTACGTCTGGGTCATCCTTGCGGGTGCAGCGGTCGGGCTGCTCGCCAACACGCAGGGCCGGTTGTATGCCTCCACCTACTACGCGCTGCAAGATACGCGGACCCCGTTGCGGTACTCCCTCGTTCGGGTGACGCTGTCAATTGCCCTGGGGTGGCTGCTGGCGTTTCAACTCCCTCCGGCCCTCGGCCTGGAGGCTCGTTGGGGCGTCGCCGGGATTACTCTCGCAGCCAGCCTGGCCGCATGGCTCGAATGGTTCCTGTTGCGCCGAGGCCTGCCGTTCGAGCTGGGGCGGAGCCGGCAACCAGTCCGGCAGGTGGCGAGTACCGTGGTGGCGGCGCTGGCTGCGGCGGCCCTGGGTTGGTGGCTGCGCGGCCTGACACAACAGATCCATCCCATCGTCCGGGGGGCTGTCGTTCTGGTAGGTTTCGGAGCGACGTACGTGGGATTGACCTGGCTCCTGCGGGTACCTCAGGCGCGAGGCTTGATACGGAAACGGTAGCCCGGCAATGACGATCTCCGACACATTGCGACGCCGGCTCGACAGCCTGCCGGACGTTCCCGGCGTGTATCTGTGGAAAGACGCGCACGGCCAGGTCATATACATCGGCAAGGCGAACCGCCTCAGGACTCGTGCCCGCAGCTACCTCACCGGGGGAGAGGGCACGACTCTCAAACACCAATTGCTGCAACGCCATATCGCCGACATCGACACGATCGTGGTCGAGACCGAAACCCAATCGCTGCTGCTGGAAAACAACCTCATCAAGGAGTATCAACCACGCTTCAACGTCTTGCTCAAGGACGACAAGAGCTATCCGTCGATTGCCGTTACGCTGGGGGACCAGTTTCCGCGAGTGTTGGTGACACGCCGCCTGGGAATTCCCAAGGCCCGATACTTCGGTCCCTATACCGATGTCGGCAAACTCCGGCGGACCCTGCATCTCGTCAGGCGCCTGTTCCTGGTGCGCAGCTGTAGTGACGACATTCCACGGGAACGGCGCGAACGGCCGTGCCTGGACTACTACATCGGCAAGTGCAAGGCACCCTGCGTGGGGTGGCAGGACGCAGCCGAATACCGGGCAATGATCGACGAGGTCATCCATTTCCTGGAAGGCCGCACCACCGATGTCCGAGCCGCGATTCGTAACATGATGCGGGACGCCAGCGATCGACTCGACTTCGAACGGGCCGCCTCCCTCCGCGACACCCTCGGCTGGCTCGAACAACTGGAGGCGCCAGGTGCCGTGCAGTCCATCGGCACCGGAGCGGCAGATGTTATCGGCTATGCTCGCGACGGGGACGATGCCGTCTGCGTCCTGGTGCGAATCCGGGACGGGAAAGTCGTGGCCCGTGAACATCGCTTCCTGGAAAATGTCGAAGACGAACGCGATGAAGAGGTGCTCAGCGCCTTCGCCGTCCGCTACTATCTGCCGGTGGAGGACAAGGCCAAGCGGATCGTTCTTCCGTTCCCGCCCGCGGATCTGAATACCCTGGAGGAGATGGTGGCACCCGCCCGGTTGCTCTTCCCCCAGCGCGGCACGGCGCACCGCTGGTTGGAGCTGGCCGACCAGAACGCGCGACACTTGATGGAGAGCCTGCGACTGGAGTCCTTCGAGACGGAGGAGCGTTCCGAAGATCCGGTGTACGCCCTCGGCCGCGATCTGGGCCTCACCACTGTCCCCCGCAGCATGGTATGTATCGATATCTCGACCAACCAGGGTCGCGATACTGTGGGATCGCTCGTTTGGTTCGAGGCCGGCCGGCCCAAGAAATCGGAGTATCGCAAATTCAAGATCAAAGGCCAGGGGCAGCACGATGACTATGCCGCCATCCACGAGGTGGTGACCCGCTACCTCACACGCCGGCACGATGAGAACAAGACGCTCCCGGATCTGATCGTCATCGACGGCGGCAAGGGGCAGCTGAACGCCGCCGGCAACGCTTTGGCTCAGTTGGACCTGGACCCAATTCCGCTCGCCAGCCTGGCCAAGCGGGACGAGGAAGTCTTCCTGCCGGGACGATCGGAACCGCTGGCCCTGTCCCGCCGGAGCCTTTCGCTGCGCCTCCTGCAGCGGGCCCGCGACGAAGCCCATCGCTTCGGGCTGGCCTACAGCCGGAAGCGCCGGACGGCGCGCACCATCACCTCCGAACTGCTGGAGCTTCCCGGCATCGGGCCAACCAAGCGGCAGCGGCTCCTTGAGCACTTCGGCAGCCTAGCCGGAGTCAAGTCGGCCTCCGCCGCGGAGATTGCCGAGTTGCCCGGCTTCTCCAAGAACGCCGCACAACGCCTGCTGGACCAACTCAAGGAAGGTCGATGACTCCATCCACCACACAACCACAGCCGATGGACTGGATCTTGGAATGCCCCGAATGTGGAGCATCTTCGCCGCCGGAGGGGCTCCCTACCGTCTGCCCGTCGGGGCATCCGTGGCTGGTGCGCTACCCAAAACGGCACCACGGCATCGTGAGCCGGGCGGAAATCAGACGGCGGCGCGGACTGTGGCGCTTTCGGGAGTTTCTGCCGCTGACCGAGACGGAACAACCGGTCACGCTGGGGGAAGGGGACACACCGCTCCTTGAGACCCCAAGACTGGGGGCCGAGCTGGGGCTCCAACGCTTGTGGATCAAGGACGAAGGCGCCAACCCGACCGGCTCCTTCAAGGCACGGGGCATGAGCGCCGCCATCACACGCGCCGTGGCGGGGGGAGTCCGGCAGTTCGTGCTCCCCACAGCCGGCAATGCGGGCGTGGCAGCCGCGGCGTATGGGGCGAGGGCCGGGGTCCAGGTCCGTGTGTATGCGCCCCGAACCACACCGCCGACCATTTTGACGCAAATTGAAACGTTTGGTGGAGATCTCGTCCTGCTGGATGGACACATCGGTGACTGCGGCCGCGAGGCCCGGAACTGGGCCGAGGCAGTAAACGCTTGCGATTTATCAACCTTACGAGAGCCGTACCGAATCGAAGGCAAAAAGACCATGGGTCTCGAACTTGCCCTTCAGCTGGGGTGGCGGCTGCCCCGGGCCATCATTTACCCCACAGGAGGCGGCACTGGATTGATCGGCATGTGGAAGGCGTTCCAGGAGCTGATCGACGTCGGCTGGGTAGAACCACCCCTTCCGAGGATGTTCACGGTCCAGGCGGAGGGATGCGCCCCCGTGGTTCGGGCCTTCGAGGCGGGCGCAGACGAATGTGAACCTTGGACCAACCCTGAGACTGTGGCCGCAGGACTGCGGGTTCCGGCCCCCTTGGGGGGCAAGCTGATTCTGACGGCGTTGAGGGAGAGCGACGGGTATGCCGTTGCCGTGAGCGACGAAACCCTGGAAGCGATGACCGTCCGGGCAACGCGCCTGGAGGGAATCGACTTCTGCCCCGAGGGAGGGGCCGGCGTGGCGGCGGCGGCCCAGCTGGTCGAGCTAGGCATTCTGGCGCCGACGGAAGAGACCGTGGTGTTCAATACCGGCGCCGGCTGGCTGT
>JAZFYL010000316.1:0-5693 GCA_036443495.1 Gemmatimonadales bacterium
ATGGAGAATGATCACAACAGCCGACGAACCATCCTAGTTGTCGGGAGGATCCACAACCCGATCGACAGCCTGGAGGATAGGACCGGCCAACATCAGCGGCTGACCGGACGGTTCAATGCACACGGACACGTGGCCTTGGTCGATCGGCACGAGCAGCCGAAAGAACTTGTCATAGCGTATCAGGGCATAGCGGGCTCCGCCGCGATCCAGTTTACCGCGTTGCTGGATGAGCGTGACCAGTGCCGGATTGACCAACAATTCCTCGTAGCGGTCCGTATGGGGGCTCCATAACTCGGGCGCGCCGGGACGGATGCGGGAGACGAGATCGCCGTCCCGGTAAATTGCCACGGCACGAATCCGTTCGGACAGCGCGAGCAATTCGTCTATCAGGCGCTGCATACGCTACGCGGTGGGTGGCGTTGTCAGGATGAGCCTAGTCCTCTTCAACCGGCGGAATCATCCTGAGTTGCCCGATTCCACCATCCTCGTCTTCGCAATCCCCGTAGAAGGATCCATCCTCCTGGGGTTCGAGAGCGCATTCTATCGTTGGACCGGGGGTCCACGCGAAGGTCAGGGCGCCGTCTTCGAATCCAATGTCAGAGAACGGGAACTCGCCCATGGGAGAGGCGAGGCTGATCGCCAGTTGCCCGTCTTCGTGGGACACGGTGTACTCCACCGCGGCCTCATCGCCACCCGGCGGCATCATCGAGCCGGTCCAGGTGCCGTCCGCCAGATCCTGCGCCATGGCACCCGTCGTTCCCAGGGCGCCGAATGTCAAAGCGATAATCAGAATGCCGATTCGGTTCATCGGAAACTCCGGAGTAAGGTTGGGGTGAGTCTCGACCAACGCACTGACGGGCGCAAGGCGAGTCGCGTTATTGTGGAAACACGACTCGCTCCCAGGGTAGCGCCGGCTGGAGCATGCCGTCGGCGATCCTGGCCACCGGCTCGGCTTTGCGCCATTGCCGCTCGTAGTGAGCCAACTCGCCCTCGAGGATCCGGCGTTCGGTCTCTTCGTGTGCGGCCATCTCGAGCGCCAGCCGGATCGCGATGGGCAGACGGGCGAGGCGATACCGATCCCGCTCGGGCCGCGCTCCGGCCCAACGGAAACAGGTCGAGGCGTCGCGGTGGCGCTCGAGGATACTGACGGCGAGATCGACCTGAGATGCGAAGGCGCCGAACCTGTTGATGCGCGCGAGCAGGACTCCGGCTCCCTGTATGGCGTCGCTGCCGCTGAGGATCGTGGTCCCACTACTATGAGGAACGTACAGTCCCCACGAGTTGCCCCAGGGACCGCCGGTCAGGACGCGCACTTCGGCCAACGCCCGGCGCCCGATGGTGACGAAGTCCCCGTGGCCGACATCGATCATGCGTCCCCGCCGCGGCTGCTGGCGAAGCCGGTTCAGGACATGTCCGGCTTGCCAGCCGAGCGCCGCCGCTGCGGCCGTGGTGAGGGCTGCAACTTCGCCGGCGACTAGACTGGCGGCAGCCCCTAGGCCCGCCGTTGCCGCGATGTATGCTCGGCGACGCCTGCGACCGAACTGGTCCCCGTAGCGCCAGGCAGCGAACTCGGGCCGCAGTGGAGTGCCGATACGAATCAGTTCCGTCCCACCCGGAAGGCGGGCCAAACCGATGTTGTCCGTTGCCAATCGCAACGTCGTGTCCCGGAAACGTTGCTCGCACTCGTCGATTGTCTCCCAGCGCTCGTCTTGTGGGGTCAGGTTCCACTGGCCACACCGCCGACATACCACCCACAGCCGCCTAAGGGCGTGATCGAAGGCCAGACGCCGACCCACGGCGAAATGCTCGAGTTCCCGGTTGCGACCGAGCGACGACCCACAGAACAGGCAGGAGCAGTACATGCCTGCAATATGGAAGATTTCGGCGGGCCGAGCCAGGGTCGCGTCCCCATGCCGCGGCAGGTACCTTTGGCGCGACCTCCCTTCCCTGCTTCGGAGTCCAAGGCACATGCGTACCAGAATTTTCCTCCCCCTACTCCTGGCCGGCGCCGCGGGCGCGTGCCAGCCTGAGAGTTCTCCCGTAGTCGGCGAGCAGGCGGCCGTCGTGGCCGCACTCGACCAATACGTGACCGTCCCGCTTACCGCGGATCTGGACCGCTACAGCGAGAATCAGCGGGTCATGATCGCGCTATTGATCGAGGCTGCGACCGCCATGGACGACATCTACTGGCAACAGGCGTTCGGGAATCGCGACAGTCTGCTGGCGTCGATCGACGACGAGGATATGCGGCGCTATGTCCAGATCAACTACGGGCCGTGGGACCGGCTCGCCGGGGACGCGCCTTTCATGGATGGGGTGGGAGCCAAACCCGCCGGCGCCAACTACTATCCGCCCGATATGACCAAGGAGGAGTTCGAAGCGGCATTCGACGCGCCCCCCGGGCAGGCGGCACCGCTCAAGAGCTTGTACACCCTGGTCCGCCGGAACGAAGCCGGTCGGCTCTACACCGTCCCGTTTCACGAGGCCTATCCCGAAGAAACCCGGTTCGCCGCGGCCAAGCTACGGGAAGCTTCCGAACTGGCCGAAGACCCAGGATTCAGGAAGTACCTCGAACTCCGTGCCAATGCGTTGCTGACCGACGAATACCGTGAGAGCGATTTCGCCTGGATGGCCATGAAGGACAACACGATCGATGTGATCATCGGCCCGATCGAGACGTACGAGGACCAGTTGTACGGCTACAAGGCGGCGCACGAAGCGTACGTACTGCTGAAGGACATGGAGTGGAGTGGCCGGCTGGCCCGTGTTGCCGAATTCCTCCCGTCGCTCCAGGAAGGGCTTCCGGTCGAGGCCGAATATCGGGCGGAACAGCCGGGCACAGATTCCGACTTGGGGGCCTACGAAGCGATCTACTACGCGGGAGAGGCCAACGCCGGCTCGAAAACGATCGCCGTCAACCTGCCCAACGACGAGGAGATTCAACTCGTCCAAGGCACTCGGCGGCTTCAGTTCAAAAACGCGATCCGGGCCAAGTTCGACCAGATTCTGCAACCGATCGCCGGCGTCCTCATCGCCGAGGACCAACGGCAGCACGTAACGTCCGATGCGTTCTTCGCGAACACGATGTACCACGAGGTGGCGCACGGCCTGGGTATCAAGATGACCATCAGCGGCAGGGGAACGGTACGCGAAGCCCTCAAGGAACAGGCCTCAGCCCTGGAAGAGGGTAAGGCCGACGTACTGGGACTGTACATGATCACCGCGCTGGACGAGCGGGGGGAGTTGGGGGAGCACGACCTGCGCGACAACTACGTGACCTTCCTCGCGTCGATCTTCAGGTCGATCCGCTTCGGGGCATCGAGTTCTCACGGGCGCGCCAACGTGGTCCGCTTCAATTTCTTCCGGCAGATGGAGGCCTTTACCAGGGATGAGACCACTGGGACCTACCGGGTCGACTTCCAGAAGATGGAGGACGCCGTCAACGCCCTGTCTCAACGGATCCTGGTCTTGCAGGGGGATGGCGACTACGAGAGCGTCGTGGCCTTCATGGCGGAAATGGCCAACGTGGGACCGGAGCTGCAGGCGGACCTCGACCGCCTGGGCGAGGCCGGCATCCCGGTGGACATAGTTTTCGAGCAGGGGATGGGGGTGTTGGAAGGGCGGTAGGACGGGCGGTCAGGCGGGCGGACGGTCGGGCGGTCAGACGGTCGGGCGGTCAGACGGTCGGGCGGTTGGACGGTCGGGCGGGTCAGGCGGTTCGCGTCCGGCGGACCGCCAAACGACACATGACGTTCCACATGAAGTGCCATCACCTATCATATTGCGTTGATGGGGCTTACGCTTTTGCGGACTGGTCAGTTCTCATCCCACTTCGAGGCGGCGCGCCTCCGTCTCAGAGGCATCCTTGATCTTGTCGAGGATTGTCTGCTCCCAGATCCCTCTCGACTGGCACGTCACCTCGCGGTCGAAACTGTATGACCACTCGGCCTGAACATGGAGCTGGGATTTCTTGCCGTCGGCCGCCACCCTGACGACCACCGCGACTCTGTCAGGACCAGGTATGGCGTTTTGGAGCGGGTCGGCGCAGTCCGCCCATGCGGAGGCTTCGGACTGATCCACCGTTTTCGCCTGGGTTTCGATCCAGCCGAACTGCCTGCGCAAATCCTCGATGGGCAGGCTGTCGGCGGCCAAGACTTGGATGGCGGTATGCCAGGTCACTGGTTCGGGGGCACTCAGGGGGACCATGTTCTCAGGGTCCGGAGGGGCACTGATGCCGGAATAGTTGGGGACACACCCTAGAACCAGAGAACATAGTAGCACCGGCACACGCCGCATCGATCGGTCCTTCCTGAAGTCCAGTTTCGCAGTGGGCCGGAGATCCACCCTTCCGCCCGGCCGGGCCGGCACGCCCGGAATTGATACCAGGCACGGCTGCGTGTCAATCACGGCCGTATTCGCACGAGTTCATGCACCCCATGCCGGTCGGGGGGTCGTTTCGCGACCGAATGATCCCCCATTGACACCGGCGGCTTCACCCCCATGCCAATGAGAGAAGTTGAGTTAGCTCATCGGCGCAATGCCCTTCGATGGCGCATTTGGGCCCCTTCATGACGCAAAAGCGGCCTAGTAGGCCCATATGCGACGCCCGATACTTGAGTAGTATGGGAAAGTGTCACTTCAGCACTCTTCAGGAGGTATAAATGTCCGCACGTCGTCTTTACCTCGCGCTGTGCCTGTCGTTGGTCCTTGTAGTCGGTTCGGCATGCAGCAACGCGACCGGGCCGGGAGACATACCAGAGGTAAACGTCAGTACGCACGAAGGGGATCCCGGTGCTACGGAACACCAGGGTTCGGACGGAGTCACTGAGCATCAGGGGTCTGACGGGGTCACCGAGCATCAAGGGTCGGACGGCGTTCGGGCTGCGGGTGGCCGGGCCAACACCGAGCATCAGGGCTCGGACGGGTAGCCTGGCCAGCGGTATTCAGGCCGATCGGCGGCGTTCGATACCCCGTCGCCGGTCGGTCCCCCGTGTGACCCAGTCGCGTTCACGCCGGAGGTGCGCCTCCGGTTCGGCTCCCTGAGACGGCAACCCGGCCCAGCGGTTCCCCATCTTGAATCGCTCGGAGGTGCGACAGGTATCGCATGTCGCTTCGAGGGTCGGTACACCCTGTTCGAAGCCGAGGTAGTGCAGCCGGACGAAGTTCTGGCACTGGCTGCACTGGACGTTGAAGTACGCCATCGAGCTTTGGCACTGCAGGCGGAGCATCCGCTTCTCCTTGATCGACGTCGACACACCGCACCATCCGCCTACTAGCCCCGTCGTCAATGCCGCTGATCCTGACCCGCCCATGGTGCCCTTGGGAATCTGGCTGTGGGACCGGCGGGCAGCAAGGGATCTCGGCGGAGGGCAGCGGGGGCAGCGGAGGGCAGCGGAGGGCAGCGGAGGGCAGCGCGAAGATATTGCGCTTCAACAATTAGTCAAACGCTGGCACCTCGAACACTACTTCAATATTCGATATTCGCGGCGTTCATTATTCCTGGCATTCAAGTAGCAGGGGGGGGACTCGAACCCCCGACCTCAGCATTATGAGTCCGCCCCCACGCGAGAGACCGCCTGAGGCTCCGTCTAAGGACGAAAAAGACGCGCCATGATGCGCCACGCTGCGCCACAGCGTGGTACCGTCCGTGGTACCTCTCGCGGTACCCGTCAGCGCGTCATTTCGCTTCCCCG
>JAZFYL010000317.1:0-2291 GCA_036443495.1 Gemmatimonadales bacterium
ACCCTGGATCTCATCTTCGGGGAGGCCCGGTTTAGCGGTCCCCTGGAAATCACCGTCCGACTCACGGCAGGTGGTGAACAGATCCTGACCGCGCCGAAAATCTTCATCAATACCGGGACTCGTAATACCGTCCCGCCGATCCCCGGCCTGGATACTGTGCCCCATCTCGATTCCACATCCATCATGGAGCTCGACAAAGCGCCCAAGCATCTGGTCGTGCTCGGCGGCGGTTACATCGGGCTCGAGTTCGCCCAGATGTTCCGGCGTTTTGGCAGCCGCGTGACGATCATCGAGATGTTGCCCCAGCTCCTCGCTCGCGAAGACGAGGACGTAGCAGAGGAGGTAGCCGACATTCTCCGGGGTGAAGGCATCGAGGTGCTGCTCGACACCAAGGTGACTCGGGTGGGAGCCGCGGAAGATGGCGTCCAGATCAGCGCCACGGGCCCCGAGGGCGAGGTGCAAATCGTGGCTTCGGATGTGCTGGTCGCGGTGGGCCGGCGGCCCAACAGCGACATGCTCGACCTCGCCGCCGCCGGCATCGAGGCCGACGAGAGGGGCTTCATCAAGGTCAACGACACGCTGGAAACGACCGCACCCGGGATCTACGCGCTGGGCGACGTCAACGGGGGCCCGGCATTCACTCATATCTCGTATGATGACTTCCGGGTTCTGAGGAGCAACATCCTCGAGAGCGGCTCTGCTACGGTCGCCTTGCGGCAGGAGCCCTACGCGGTGTTCATAGACCCCCAGCTGGGCCGGGTCGGGCTATCGGAACGCCAGGCTCGGGAGCGGGGGCTCAACTACCGCGTCGCCAAGATGCCGATGACCCACGTAGCCCGTTCCCTGGAGCAGGACGAAACCCGGGGGTTCATGAAGGTCTTGGTCGACGCCGACACCAACCAGATCCTCGGCGCCTCGATACTGAGTTCGGAAGGCGCCGAGATCATGTCGATGATCCAGATCGCCATGATGGGGCAGCTGCCGTACACGGTGCTGCGCGACGGCGTCTTCGCTCACCCGTCGTATGCCGAGGCGCTGAACAACCTGTTTGCCGGACTGGAGTAACACACGATGAATTATGACTTCCTGGTCGAGACCTACGACACGGAGCGGCTCAAGGTGCTGAGCACATGGAGCCTGTTCCGGGACGAGGACCTGCCCGTCCGTCCGCGCGATGACGACCGCCGAGGGCGCAGCATCCTGGAGCAGATGGTGCACCAGTGCGTGTCCGAGGATCTCTGGTTCCGGACCATGCTGGGAATCGATGTCCAGGCGCCCCCGCTGCCCCAACGCGAGACGTGGTCAGACTTCATCGCCCGTTATGGTGAAGACTCCGCCGCGCGTCTCGAAGCCCTCCGACACAAGGCCGCCTCGTGGTGGGAGGCCCAGACGGATTTCTTCGAGGTGCGTCGCACCCGCGCCTGGGTCATGGTCCGCCGGATCGCCCATACCGCACATCACCGGGGCCAGCAGGCGGCCATGCTGCGCGTGTTGGGCCGGGACCTCTACAGTACCTACGGCCCAACGGCTGACACCGGCGGGTTGATGCAGGATCACGCACCGACGATATACGCCTTCCGGGATTGGGCCGCCATCCAGGCCCGCGGTCCGATGACCGCTTTGCCGGAACCGGTCGAACGGGCGGTGACGGAGCGTCCTGGGCCCTGAACATCATCACGCCCCGGTTGACGGGCGAGAAGGCGGAGTCTAGTTAGACAAGGCCACCACACTCCGCACTCCGCACTCCGCACGCCGCACACCGCACTCAGGAGTCAGCATGTTCTCCACCCGCCTCACCTTCCCCGGTGTCCACGGCGACACCCTTTCGGCGCGTCTCGACCGACCCGTTGGCCCGACACGGGCAGCGGCCCTCTTTGCGCACTGCTTCACCTGTTCCAAGGATCTCAAGGCCGTCCGCCGCATCAGTCGGTCGTTGGTCGAGGAGGGGATCGCGGTCTTCTCGTTTGATTTTACCGGGCTGGGAGAGAGCGAGGGCGCGTTCGCCGACACCAACTTCAGCTCCAACATCGAAGATCTCGAAGCCGCGGCCCGCTTCATGGAGTCGGAGATCGGTGCTCCGGCACTACTGGTGGGGCACAGTCTCGGCGGGGCGGCGGTGTTGGCGGTGGCCCACCGGCTGGAGAGTGTCCGGGCCGTGGCCACCATCGGGGCGCCCAGCGACCCCGCCCATCTGGTCACCACCCTGGAACGGGCCGCGCCCGAGTTGGCAGCAGCGGGCGAAGCCGAGGTGACGCTCGCCGGACGTTCCTTCCGCATCAAGCGGCAGCTGC
>JAZFYL010000318.1:0-3574 GCA_036443495.1 Gemmatimonadales bacterium
ATACAACATGAGGTGGTCGCCTCCGACGCCCTGATCTATCACGGGAAAGCGAACGCCTGGCTTCCGATCGAGAACCACCCTCACTACGAGCTGGCTCGATCGATGGCGATCTCCATGCCCGTCCCCGATCCCGGACAGGCGGGGAGGGAGAAGAGGGACGAGATCCCGCTCCCCATTCGCGCCCGACCTGCCGCGCCGGACTCCAGGCCGCAACCGGCTGAGGTGCCGCAGGCGATACTGGAACGGGAGCCCGCCGGCCCACCCCCCCAGCCCGCCCCCAAACCGGTCACGACGGGGACCGTCACGATGCCGTCACCCAGGCGCACCGTCGCACCACCACCGGAGACCCACGAGGCCCCGTCCGGCCTCTCACGTGGGCAACGGCAGCCGAGACCCGTCGCCGAATCGCACGGGCCAGGCAACGGCCGGGAACGCGGGTATGCGATCGACGGCCTGAAGGGGTTGCCACTCGGACCCCATCGCCTCGTCAGGAAGCGGTCGAAACGTCCGCTCGTCATGGCCGTACTCGTCGGGACGGTGGCTGTTCTCGGAAGGTGGAGCACCCTGCCGAAAGACCCCGCGCCGAGCGTGGCATCATCCGTCACGGCAGGGATGGAGACCCCCCCCCTCCCACCCCATCAGCCGATCACGGAAGACGCTTTGTCGGGCGAGCCTGCCGGCCCCCTCCCGGCACCCGAATCACTCACCCAGAAAGCCCATCGCGAGACCTACCGGGATGCCTATCGACGAGCCCAGGCCGAGTTCAAAGAGAGTCTGAATTCCCTGGAGTTCGGCAACCTCTTCGTCGCCCGTCGGCTCGTCTCGATTGACAGTGTGCGGGTCGCGCAGCGACTGGCGATGTCGGCTCGAAACGTCGTGGGTGTGTATCGGAATCTCGAAGTGCGGATCGACCAGCAGTTTGGCACACCGGCATCCTCGTTGCGGGAATCATACGGAGCCGCCATGATGGCGGATTCGCTGCTCAACGCCATCGACAGCATCTACGGCCTGCTGCTGGCGAACGACGGCCAGTACCGGTTACGCAGTGGTCGGGTGAGGTTCGAGGATGGAGCCGCAGCGGCGAGGTATGGCGAGTTGGCGGCCTGGCTACGATCCCGGACGGAATGGTACCGGAACCGGTCGGAGGGGATGCCCCTGACGATCGCGCCAATCGTCATTGCGGCCAGCGCACCGCCACCGCCCCTCGCCTCCCGCCGTCCTTAGCTCCGCGCGTCGGCCGCGGGTCGGTCAATCTCCGTTTCGTCGAAGAAATCCACTTTGTGGATCGGCATGATCACACTGGACAGCACGTTGATCACGTGTCCCCCGATACGCTTGTAGTATCGCGTGGCCAGGACCAAGGCCGTCACTACACCAGCGGAGTAGTCGCTCTGCGCTATCCGGCCAATGAGGGCATCGGAGCGGGTGGCGAGGTTCCGTCCGACGTTGATGTTGGTGATCGCCTGCTCCCGATCGTCGGTGGTGAGGATCTCGAGGGTGGATCGGAAGATGCCTTCCACGCCCAGTCGTAGCTCGGCCAGTTCGCTTACCATGGGATCCTCCGGCAGAGGACCGCCGAAGATGTCACGCACTTCGGACAGGTTCTTGGCATAGTCGCCGATTCGCTCGACGTCCTTTACCAGCCCGATCAGGAACAGGCAATACGACAAGTCCCCGCGATTGGCCTGGAGCGACAGGTGGGCCACCACACGCTTCCGGATCGACCGTTCGAGTTTGTTGACCTGGACGTCCTGGTCGTACAGGGCGGTGCGCTCTTCAGGAGTCGCCCCTTGGCCGAAGAACATTTCGCCGGCTTCCACCGTCATCTCGTTGGTGAGCCGGAGCATTTTGGCGAAGCGATCCTCCATGGACCCCAAGGGGTCGTCGGAGCGGAAGATACGCATGAGTTCGCGGAGCATAGAGACCTCGTAGCTTATGGGGCGCGCAGATTGCTCAGGTACGCGAGCAGCGCCGGGATACCATAGAACAATACGACGATATAGGCGAAGGCCCACCCGCGGGACCGGCTGGCGAACGCAGCCAGGCTCTCGGCCGCCCGGATCGGGATGGCACGTATTCGCGGAATCGGATAGATCACCATCGTGGCCGACATGTTGAACAGCAGATGCACCAGCGCGATCTGCAGCCCGGCCGAAGCGTTCGGGCCCGATACGCCGAACGAGGCCAGGAGAGCCGTGACGGTGGTGCCGATGTTGGCGCCGATGGTGATGGGAAAGGCCTGCCTGATAGTCAGCAAACCCGCCCCGGCGAGGGGCACCAGCAACGCCGTGGTAATCGAACTCGACTGCACCATCACCGTTACCACCACTCCCACCATCATGGCCAGCACCGCCGACGCACCCAGGAACCGGTTGATGTACACCTCGACACGGGTTTCCACAGCTGCCCGCATGACGCGCACCAGCATCAGGAGCGCCACGAAAATCAACAACGCGCTGAGTACGACCAGTACCACACCCTGCCACTGCGTGCTGGTGACGAGGGCCTCGATGGCGTCCTCCATGGGGTGAACCGCCGCCTTGATGGCACGCTTGATGGGGCTGTCGAACTCCGCGCCCGACATTCCCCCTAGTCGCTCGACCATCAGCGCCGATGTCTTCCTCAGGAACCCAGTCGCCATTTCCAGCGGCAAGAAAATGGCTACCGCCATGAAGTTGAAGAAATCGTGACACGTCGCCACCGCGAATGCCCGGCGGAACGCGCCCCGGTGGCCCATGTGCGCCAGGGCCACGATCGAATTCGTCACCGTAGTGCCGATGTTGGCGCCCATGATCATGGGGATGGCGTTGGCGATTGGCAGGGGGTTATCCGGCGCGGCCACGAGACTCACGATCATGGTCGTCGAGACCGATGAACTCTGGACCAGGCTGGTCGCTAGGATGCCGACGACCAACCCGATGAAAGGGTTACTCGTCGCCCGGAAAAAGGAGTCCAGAACGTCGGTGCCCAGCAGTTTGAAGCCGTCGCCCATGCCCTTGACGCCGATCAAGAACACAAACAACAGGGCCACAACCGCCACAGCCCGGGCCAGGCCGGTCCACCGCGGAGGGATCAATGGTCCGTCTGTTTGAGTATCGGGGCCAGACGTCACCGCACCCGCCAGGTTTGGGTCGTGCCAGGATCCGTCTTCACGTCGCCCAAGACTATCATCCTCCCGCCCAATCCAACACCCCCCGGCCAGGTCGTGGTACGGTCCCGGATTGGCACACCGGCCCCGGGGCAGGGGCACTATCTTGCGGTGGTGTCGACATCCAGCCGGCACCATCTTCATGTGGACCCATCGCGAAACCCGGAAGACTCGTCATGGCGTCACGCGTCGCAATGACCCTGGTCTTTTTCCTGGTCGGGGCCCTCGGTGGGAGAGCCCGACCCGCAGTCCACGCGCAGTCGGACCCGGGCGGGGCGTTGCCGCCAACGATCATCCTCATTTCGCTGGACGGGTACCGCTGGGACTACGTCGATCGGCCGGAAGCAAAAACTCTCCAGGGATTCGCCCGCCGCGGCGTACGGGCCGAGGGACTCATCCCGGTCTTCCCCAGCAAAACCTTCCCCA
>JAZFYL010000319.1:0-8096 GCA_036443495.1 Gemmatimonadales bacterium
CGGGCGGGGTAGCGCCCGAACTGGTCAACACGAATCCCGGTTCGGCGTGGTGCTCCACGCCGAGGTCCGTGCCATCCCACAGGTAGATGGCCGCCGGCGCCTCCGGTTCGAAGGCGGCTATGGCGAACGGCTCGTATCGCTCGAGCGCCAGGCGGCGAATGCGCTTGTGGACCTGTTCCAGGGATTGCGCGCCGACCAAAGCGGCGAGCAGCAACCCGCGACTGGTACGCTCCTTCGGCCGCGGCGGTGCGGGCTGGGGATACTGGTTGGTCATGCTCACCGTGACGCCGAAGGCGTTCACCGCGATCCAGGTTCCCCCGGCCTCGTCGTCGTGCGGTGCCAGATAGGCGGTCCCCTCCGCATGGAGCAGGCTGGGGCCGTGTGCCGGGCGACTGGGGCGCTCATCGCGGTTGAAGAAGACCTCGTAGCCGCCCGGGCGGATCAACCAGCTGACGGTGCACATGCCGTGCGCTGGCGCCGGTAGGCCAGCGTCGAGGGGGCCACACCGAATTCGGCGTCCAGCTTCACGCCGGATTGGAGCGCCAGCAGGCTGATGATGGCGTAGTGGTGGACCGTGTGACTCAACAGGTACATCAGCTCGCGTTGCACGGTGGACCCGGTCCAGTCGGTGACCGACTTTCCCTCCACCAGCTGGTTGGCGCTCACTCGAATCGGTGAGTTGAGGTCGTCGGCGGCGATGGTGCCGATCGACCGGGCGAGGTCCTCCGCCACGCCAGTGGCACGCGAAGCATCCTGTTCCACTCTGACGTCGCGCTCCCGGGCATCGTAATTGACCTGGCCCGCGGGAAGGCCATCCAGAAACGCGTGGTAATGGTCGAACACATGCCGGAAGTGCCCACCGATCGGAGAGACTCCAGGCGTTCCGGCCCTGCCCGCGTAGAGATCCGAACCCATCGTCGCGATGGCCTCGATGCCGTTGTGGAGCAGACCGATGTTGTCGACCAGGTATTCAGTATGCAAAGTCATGTAAATCCTTGGTCACCACCGGGGTGAAGTGATCGGATACGGCTTGGTGCAAGGCGCCTGCAAGGGTCTTGCGGTTGGCCTCCCGCACGGGGCGTTCGCCGAAGTGCACTAGCGCGTCGACCCGTTGCAGACCACACAGATGCCAAAAGTGTGGCGCGAATTCCATGTCGCCCCACCAACATACCGCAAGATGCGCCGGAGGGTCGTCGGGCCCCGTGCCATAGCTCAAGCCGGCGTAGTGCACCGGCGTGTCGGTCCGGCTCGCGGCGTCGAGCAAACTCGATCGGAACGGGGCGACGTCGATGCCGGGGGTGCTGGTGCCTTCGGGGAACAGGACAACGCCGCCGCCCCGCTGAAGCTCCCGCTCGATGATGCCGCCCACCCGCCGGGTGTCCTTCGAGCTGGTACGATCGATGAAAATCGTTCCCATTGCCATGGCCAGAATGCCCCAGACCGGCCAGCTTCGGACTTCGCGTTTAGCCACGAACACCGTCGGCACCAACGATGCCAAAACCATAACATCGAGATAGCTCAAATGGTTCGTGGCCAGGACGAACGGGCCCGCGGTGGGGGCCGGCCCTTCGACCGTGACACGGACCTGCAGGATCCTCAGGATGCCCCGTGACCACCACTGGAAGCAGAAGGTCCGCCAGCGTCGTCGAGGCGATGGCCACGGAAGGGTCGCCAGCGTCCCGATACTCCAGCCGGCGGCCCACCCGGCCGTCCATCCGCCGATTTGGGCCATGCGCCAGACTTGCCTTCCAACATGAGAGCGGGAGACCCGGGTGGACATCACTGCCTCAAGCGAAGAAAGCTCGATATGCTCGGGCACCGAGTTGTCTCTTGTCGAACAGGACGAGGAAGTCGATGGTCTTGAACAGCCGGTCGATAGCGGGCGGCCCGCAGACTTTGGCTCCCAAGTTGAGATAACTCCGGAACAACGGCGGGATGTTGTCCTCCATCTCCGCATCACCGGCCGAGTATTCCACGCGGCAGTCCAGGCCGGGCAGCGGCTCGATCCCCGGGCGCGTGACATAGCCCTCGCGCAGGAGGTAGCGGTACACGCGGTTCCCCAGGGCACGGTCCTGGGAGGTCAACGAGCAGCAGCCGAACAGATACCGCTTCTCATTCCAGGTCAGGTAGCTGGCCAGGCCGCGCCACAGGAGATGCAGCACTCGGCCGTTACGGTGATCCTTCGCCACGCACGCGCGGCCGATCTCGACGGCGTCGGTCAACACCGCCTCCGGGAGCGCGTCGACCTCGAACTCGCCCGCCGAGTAGAACCCCGCATGCTCGGCCGCCATGGCCGGGGTCTGCATGCGATAGGTGCCTACGACGGCGCCGGTCTTCTGCGAACGGATGAGCAGGTGGTGGAAGACTCGATCCAGGTCGTCCTCGTCCCGTCCACTCACGAACGACTCGGTGAGCCCCTCGTCCAATTCGAGGTTGAAGACCTCGAACCGCAGTTGCAGAATCTCGTCCAGCGCCGCTTCGCTATGGGCGAACTCCAGCAGGTAGGGCCCTGACTTGAACGAAACCTGCGGCAGACTTCCCGGCGATACCGGATAAGCGGTCTTCCGCGGCGGCGTGGCGGCGGCGGGTGTCGCGGTAAGCTGTGAACTCATGGCATCAGCGCGTTGTGGGTGAGCGCACCGGGATCGACTTCCAGCACCAACTGGTTATCGAAACTCCAAAGCACGCCGGTCAGTTCCACCGGTTTCGCCACCAGGAGGAGGACCGTTTCACCGAGCGGAGAACCCCCGATACCCGTCAACCAGACGCTGGCCCTGAGGCCGGCCGAATCACGCACCGCCAGCATCGGCGGGATGCCGCCGCTCAGGCACCGGACGGCGCAGGCACGGTGCGTCGTCGACTCGCCCGGAACCATCACGCCGAGGTAACACTTGGCATCGACGATCTCGCCCTGGAGCGTCACCGTTCCCAGGCGCTCCGGCGGGGTGGCCCTGACAGGTGCCGCGTCCGTATCCGGCGCCAGCGTGCCGTCCACGAGTTCGAGCATTGTCTGACCGTCACGATAGATCAAGGTCCCTTCGAGCGTCACCGGTTCGTGGTGGCTTCCACCGACCTGGTCGCCGGCCCCGTGCTTGCCCTCGGCCACCAGCGCTAGCCTGGAAACGTCACCGCCGCCTGTGGGAGTTCCCGGAAGCGGGACCAGCAGGGTCGGAATTGGGATGGTGTCGATCGTTCCTTCGAAAGCCCGGGGCCGACCGAACTCGAAAGCGGCGGTAGGCAACCGTGATTGGGCCCAGGCGACCAGGGCCGCCACCGCCAGGCCGCCACCCAGGAGCCCGAACAGGATGCGGCGGACGAACCGTGCCGTCGGCCCGGGTGCGCGGTCCAGGTAGCCGACGTAGAAGGGATCGTCAGTCGGCACGACTGTCCTCCGCGAGCGCCGCCGGGATGATGGCAGGGTCGACCGGAGTGCCCGGTGGGTGGGGTCGGACGCCCACGAGGACGCGATCGCCCGACAACCGCACGTCGAAGGTGGGGATCCGGTCGGTGAACGGTTCGGGTGCCCGGCCGGTCTCCGGCCGGTATTGGAAACCGTGCCACGGGCAGGTGATACAGCCGTCGATGACGCGACCTTCGCCTAGCGGGCCGTTTTGGTGCTGGCACACATTGGACACCGCCGAAATCTTCCCGTCGTAGCGGAAGATGGCCACGCGTTCACCGGCCAGGCAGGTGATGCGAGCGCGGTTATTGGGGATGTCGCTGACGCGGCACACGTCGACGAACCCGTCGATGGCCCGGGCCGTCAGGTCGAGGTCCTGGCGGCGGCCCTTCCAGCCTACCAGCAGATGGAGCCCCACGACCGACACGAACCCCGCCCCCACCAGGGCCGCATACAGTGGATGGAACTCGGCCTGCATGATTCCGAAGACGACATGCACCAGGAGGAGGCCGTAGGCGACGTAGACCAACATGTGGAGCGCCTTCCAGATCGGCGGCGTCAGGTTCGCCAGCCAGAAGTCGTGACTGGTGGCGGCCATGACGAGCAGGATGGTCAGCGCCAGGAGTCCCCACGGCTGGAAAGGGAACCGGCTTACGGCGTCGTAGCGCCCGTCCCCGGTCAAGACGCTGACCAGTGGATTAAGGTCTCCCAGGGCGTGGAACTGGATGATGGAGAACGTGCCGTGGGTCAACGCCACCAGACTCATCGTCACACCGAGGTGCCGGCGGTTGTAGAGCAATGGCAGAAAGCGGGCATCCAGCCGGGCCAGGGGGCCGATGACCAGAATGACGTGCAGCAGCACAAAGGCGAGCACCCCAAAGGCGCGAATCAGCAGCGTCTCGATGGTGATGGCCGGTTGGGTGGCGAGCGAGACGGTGATGAAAGTGATCAGAAAGGCGCCGCTGCCACCCAGAACGACCGTGTCGTACAGCTTCTTCTGCCGATTCCAGCCGACCGCCTGATACGACACACTCACTGGTTGTCGCTCCTGAGTGCGGTGGCGGTGGGCAGCAAGGCCGCGGCCTGCACCGAATCATGCCCCGCACTGTAGAGCAGGAGGTAGCCGTCGTGTTGCTCGGCCTCGACTGGGAGGGTGTATCGCACCCAGCGGCCGTCCGGTACCGGCCCCAGCAGGTAGGCGTCTTCCGCCAGTCCGCCGTCGGTAGGAGGCAGCGGGTGCCAGTAGAGATGCCCCGCGGCGATCTCGAGCGGCCCCGTGGTGCGAACGCCAACCTGCAAGGTCGGCGTACTCCCGGGGAGTTGGCGCACTTCGATCTCGAGGGTGGCATCGGAGAACACATCCTGACGCTGGTACAACACCCGGCTTTCCGAAGGCGGCGGCGTTTCCAGGGCCGACAGGTCGGCACTCACTGCCGGTCCTTGCCGTTGTACCAGACCGACGGCCAGGACCACGGTGCCGGCGAGCGCGAGGGTGGCGACCATCCAACGATGGCGGCGGCGCAGTGAACGAATCATGTCGGCTGGTCCCCCACCCGCTTGGCGGCCTGGCGGTGGGCGTTCTGTTCTTCTGGTGGGGTTCCTCCGCTCCGCAGCCATCGGTAGAGCAGCCAGGGCCAGAGCAGGGCGGCGCCCGGCATTATCAGGAGCCGGAACCCGAGTGTTCCCGGGGCGGCAGAGGGATCGATACGCCTGGCGCCGAGAAACGCGAACACCGGGGCGAAGACGGCGCCGATGGCGAGGTAGATGGTCACGTTACTGACCAGAGCGGATGCGAGTATCTGCAATGCTAGTCCCTAGATGTCGGACGACCCCGGCTGCGGTGGGAGCAACTGCTAGAGTGTAGCCCGTTCGATGTCCGGCGCAACCGTTCCGGGTTGGCCTGGAACCTCACTGTGACGGCCGGCGTTAGCACCGACGAGTCGCGGTTGGTTGCGGTGGACCGGGGACGGCGTCACTTTAACCGTCATGAGTGACCACTCTTCCGGGACCGGCCTGGCGCCGGACGATCCCGCCGCCGGCGGAGCGCCGGCAACGTTGGACGAACTCCTGCCGCCGCTGTTGGCCTCCGCCTACCGGGTCGCGCTCAGGTTGACGGGCAACCCGGCTGACGCCGAAGATCTGGTGCAGGAGGCGGCCTTTCTGGCAGCCAAGGGGTTCAAGACCTTCCGGCCCGGCACGAATTTCAAAGCGTGGTTCTTCCGGGTCATGACCAACGCCTTCTACTCGAAGTATCGCCGTAAGCGGCGGGAAGGCGATCAGGTCGCCCTGGACGACACGCCGGAGGTTTACCTCTACCAGCGAACGCAGGAAGCGGGTCTGTTTACCCAGGGCAGCGATCCGGCCCGGAACTTGATCACCAGTCTTACCACGGAACGGATCACTGCAGCGCTGGAAGAACTGCCGGAGGAATATCGGGTCGTGGCATCGATGTACTTCGAAGAGGATATGGCGTATCAGGATATTGCCGGCGTGCTGGACATCCCGGTTGGGACGGTCCGATCGCGGCTGCATCGTGGTCGCAAACTGCTGCAACGCCGATTGTGGGACGTTGCCGTCGAACAAGGCATCGTTTCCGATCAAGGAACGACATGATGAATGACGCCCTGAGCTGCCAGGAGACGTTCCGCCGCCTCAACGACTACGTCGACCGGGAATTGACGCAGGACGAGCAGGGGTTGGTCGAGGCCCACCTGGCCGAGTGCACCAAGTGTGCCTCTGTGTTCGGCTTCGAGGAGAGTCTGCTGCTCGAATTGAAGGCCAAGCTGAACCGTATCCAACTTCCTCCCGCGCTGAAGCAGCGGGTGGCCGAGGCGCTTGAACGGGGAGCCCAGGCCCGCGATGCCTGAGGTGGGCCGTTGGCCCAAACGAACAAAGAGGATCCGCGTCTGCGGATCCTCGTTGCGTTCCTGGCCTGGCCGGCATGGGCGGTACAAGATTCGAACTTGTGACCTCTACGATGTCAACGTAGCGCTCTAACCAGCTGAGCTAACCGCCCTAAACGTCGGACAGGCGGTCCGGCGGTCGGTCGGTCGGGGCCCAAAGTCCCAGTCCGCCTGTCCGTCCGTCCGCCTGTCCGCCAAATGAAATAGCGGGGGTGGGATTTGAACCCACGACCTCCGGGTTATGAGCCCGGCGAGCTACCAGACTGCTCCACCCCGCGCCGATTTTTGAACGAAGCCACCGGGCTTCGTCCGCGAGAGCGGGAAACGGGACTCGAACCCGCGACCCCAACCTTGGCAAGGTTGTGCTCTACCAACTGAGCTATTCCCGCAGCACCGAGGGATTGTAGTAGGCCCGCCCAAACCACGCAACGGGCCCTATCCCGTTATGCAACCTTCGCGATGGAGGCGAGGGGGATCGAACCCCTGACCTCGTGAATGCCATTCACGCGCTCTCCCAACTGAGCTACGCCCCCCGCAGGTGCCGCCGCGGCGCATGTGGCGTCACGGTAGCCACAGATGCTAGTTGGGTGCCCTGCGAGTGTCAAGGACAACCGTCACAACACCTTGCGAAACAATGACCTGACGCCGCCAAGGCGGGCCGGGGGTGGTCCGACTGCCCTATCGCCTGTCCGCCCGACCGCCTAACTTCAGCCTGTGCACCAACGGCTGGCCGTACCAACTCCCAGAATGGTCGGGTGGGTCGAGCGTATCGGTCTGGGCGCCAATCATGCGTTCCGGGCGGTGGCCGACGTGCGCACCTGGGCTCCGCTAACGGTTGGCCAGATGCGGCGGCTCGGTGTCGATTCCATCCCCATCGCCATCTTCATCGCCGTCTTCACCGGGATCGTTCTCGCCCTGCTGTCGTCATACATCTTTACCGGTGCGGTGCCGCTGTACTTCGTCGGCGCGCTGGTCGGCAAGACGGTCATGATGGAGTTGGGGCCGGTACTGACGGGAATGGCGTTGGCCGGTCGAGTCGGGGCCAACATCGCCGCGGAAATAGGCACCATGCGGGTGACCGAGCAGGTGGACGCCCTGGAAACGCTGGCCTACGACCCCAACGCCTACTTGGTGGTGCCCCGGGTGGTGGCCGGCACTCTCATGTTCCCCGTCATCACGGCCTTCGCCATCGCGGTCGGTGTCGCGGCCGGCTGGGTCACGGCGGTCAATCTGCTCGATCTGTCCAGTTTCCAGTTCCTCAAGGGCCTCCGGCTCTTCTATGAGTTTAAGGACATCTGGTTCGGTTTGGTCAAGGCCGCGAGCTTCGGGACGGCCGTCACCCTGCTGGGCTGCCTTCAGGGGCTCAAGGCCAGTGGTGGAGCCGAGGGGGTCGGGGGAGCTACCACCAGGGCAGTCGTCTACGGATGTATGGCGATTCTGGTGCTCGACGCCTTCTGGGCGGTGGTGTTGCTGTGAGGCGGCGGGCAGCGGCGGGCGGCGGGGGCAGGCAGCGTCTTCAGCGGTGGGCTGCGGTGGGCTGCGGCGGGCTGCGGAGAGCGGCGGGACAGTCCACTCCCGGCCCACCCAGTGGGCGTTGGCAGAAGGACGTAGAATAATGATTGGAGTTCTCAAATTGACCGCACCGCCCTCCGCCGCCTTCCGCCGCCCTCCGCTGCCCTCCGCGACATGATCGTATTCGATCATGTCTACAAGGCTTTAGGCGAAAACGTCGTCCTCGATGACTTCTCGCTGGATGTCCCGTCGGGACAGACGACGGTCATCATCGGCGCGTC
>JAZFYL010000320.1:0-2278 GCA_036443495.1 Gemmatimonadales bacterium
TGAGGTGGAAGCGACGGCCAGTGCGGAGGAGCCGGAGACCGAGGTGGAAGCGACCGCCAGTGCCGAGGAGCCGGAGGCCGAGCCGAAAGCAGGGAAGTAGCCGTCTCCGATCGGTAGCACCGTGCGAGGGGCCCTGGGAACGGGGCCCCTTCGCTGTCACAGCCAGGTGAGGCCAGCCATGCCCGAACCCCGGGAACTTCTGGAACTACTCCACCACCGGCAGGCCGAGGCCGAGCAGGGTGGAGGTCCCGAGCGCATCGCCCAACAGCACGCCAAGGGCAAGCTCACTGCGCGGGAACGCCTCGATCTCCTGCTGGACGAAGGATCGTTCGTCGAGCTGGACCGATTCGTCACCCACCGAATCACCGACTTCGGTTTGGCGGACCAACGCATCCCGGGCGACGGCGTAGTCACCGGCTACGGACGGATCGATGGCCGACTGGTCTATGTCTTCTCCCAGGACTTCACCGTGTTCGGTGGTTCGCTTTCGGAGGCACACGCGGAGAAGATCTGTAAGGTGCTCGATCTGGCGGTGCGGAATGGTGCGCCGATGATCGGACTCAACGACTCCGGCGGCGCCCGCATTCAGGAAGGTGTCGCGTCGCTGGGCGGGTACGCCGAGATCTTCCTGCGGAATACCATGGCCTCCGGCGTAGTGCCGCAAATATCCGCCATCCTCGGCCCCTGTGCCGGCGGCGCGGTCTACAGCCCCGCCATCACCGACTTCATCGCCATGGTCCGGGGCGTGAGCTACATGTTCGTCACCGGACCCAATGTGGTGAAGACCGTGACCCACGAGGACGTCTCGTTGGAAGACCTGGGCGGTGCGGACGTCCATGCCTCCACGTCAGGCGTGGCCCACTTTGCCTACGACTCCGAGCCCGAGTGCCTGGCGGGGTTGCGGGAGTTGATCGGCTATCTCCCCAGCAACAATCTGGACGAGCCGCCGCTGGTTCCCACTGATGATCCAGAGGACCGGCGTGACGAGGGGCTCCTCGACGTCATTCCCGACAGCGCCTCGAAACCGTACGACATGCACCAGGTCATCGGCCGGGTGGTGGACGACGGTCGGTTTCTGGAGGTGCACGCCGACTTCGCCGGCAACATCATCGTTGGGTTCGCCAGGCTGGGGGGGCGCTCGGTGGGCGTCATCGCCAATCAGCCTGCCGTGCTCGCCGGCGTGCTGGACATCAACGCGTCGGTCAAGGGTGCCCGGTTCATCCGGTTCTGTGATGCTTTTAACATCCCACTCGTCACCTTTGAAGACGTACCCGGATTCCTCCCCGGCGTGGCACAAGAACACGGCGGAATCATCAAACATGGCGCCAAGTTGCTCTACGCCTACTGCGAGGCGACGGTGCCGAAACTCACGGTGATCACCAGGAAGGCGTATGGCGGTGCCTACGACGTCATGAGTTCCAAGCACATCCGGGGCGACATGAACCTGGCATGGCCCTCGGCCGAGATCGCCGTCATGGGCGCCAAAGGGGCGGTCGAGATCCTGTTCCGCGACCGGATTCGCCAAGCGGACGATCCCGAGGCCGAAACCGCCCGGTTGATCGAAGATTACACCGCCAAGTTCGCCAACCCGTACGGTGCGGCGGCGAGGGGATATGTAGACGACATCATCGATCCGCGGGACACCCGTCCTCGCTTGATCGACGCGCTGAGGACGCTGGTGGCAAAACGCGATAAAAACCCACCCCGCAAGCACGGCAACCTCCCCTTGTAGTTGCCGGGGCAAGGCGAGCGAGGGGGTCGGCATTGGAGGAGGAAGACTTGGTTGGCACTGGCACGATTGGGGAATCTGCTTCATTATTAAGGCTTATCCCATAGAGGTATTTCGCTTGGTACAAGGTTCCCTTCGGCGACACGTTCTCGGTGGTCTCGCCATCGTCCTGGCATTGGGCATGCTGCCGGGCTTGGTGCGTCCGGCCGTGGCACAGGGCGCCGTCGATCCCAACGTCGCTCCCCGCGCCGCCGCCCTCGAACGTGCCGGCAACTGGACCGGGGCCACCGAGATGCTGGGCCGGTACTTGGCCACCGCTCCCGGTGACGGCCGGGCTTGGTTCCAGTTCGGGCGCATGTACCTCCTGGCGGCCCGGGAGTGGCATGCCCAGGGGCACGCGGGCGACCCCGACGGGGCTCTATATCTCGACCTGGCCGCCATCGCCTTCGACAATGCCATCGACCTGCAGATCGACTCGGGCCGGGTTTATCGTGGCACCGTGGAAATGGAGCGAGGCCTCCTGAGAATGGAGCGGGGCGGGTGGAACGC
>JAZFYL010000321.1:0-14006 GCA_036443495.1 Gemmatimonadales bacterium
CGATTTCGTTGGCCGCGTTGTAGGCCGCCGGTGCGGTCCCACCCGCCCGCCCGGCCTCGACCCCGAGCGTGAAGGCGCGAAACACCTCCGTACGCACCGGGTCGAAGGTGAACGGTCCAGCGGCTACGGCATCGAACCGCTTCACCCCTTGGTCCGGCAATCGTCGGGGATGGGTCAGGGCGTAGAGGATCGGTAATTCCATCGAGGGGAACCCCAATTGTGCCACCACGCTACCATCACAGAATTCCGCAAACCCGTGGATGATGCTCTGCGGATGGACCACAACCTCGACCTGGTCATACGACAGGCCGAACAGGAAATGGGCCTCGATGACCTCCAGGGCCTTGTTCGCCAACGTAGCACTATCTACGGTAATCTTGTGCCCCATGTTCCAGGTGGGGTGATTGAGCGCCTGCTCTACCGTGGCCGTGCGCACCCGATCGGGGTCCCACTCACGGAACGGCCCGCCCGAGGCCGTCAGGATCAGACGGGAGAGCTGCTTCTCCGAGCCGGTGATGCATTGCAGCACGGCGCTGTGTTCGGAATCGACCGGGACCAATTCTCCACCACCATTCCGGGCGGCCTCGGTGACCAACTCGCCGGCCATCACCAGCGTTTCCTTGTTGGCCAGCGCCACGCGCTTGCCGGCGCGGAGGGCCGCGAGGGTGGCATCGAGGCCGGCAGCACCGACTACCGCATTCACGACGATATCGACCTCGGGGAGGGTAGCGGCTTCCACCAGTACCTCGGGCCCGCAAGGCAGCCCGTTGGAACTCCTTCCCACGGCCAGGCCGGCGAAAACCGGCGCCCATTCCGCCCGTTGCGCTTCCAACCGGTCATCATTGCGGCCGGCGGTAAGGGCCACCAGGCGAAACTCGTCCGGGTGGCGTCGGAGCACTTTGAGGGTGCTCTGGCCGATGGAACCCGTCGAGCCCAGGAGAGCGACTCCGCGCATCAGATAACTCCGAACACGCGGTACAGCAGGGCGGCCACGGGCACGACGAAGTACAGCGAGTCCAATCGGTCGAGGACCCCCCCGTGGCCTGGAATCAGGTGGCTCGAATCCTTGACCCCGGCCTCACGTTTGAAGAGCGATTCGACCAGATCGCCCAGTTGGCCGACCGTGCCGAGTACGGCAGCGATGATCAGCGCCTGGACATAGGTGATGGAGACCCCGGCCGGGTCGAACATGAGGGGTAGCCAGATAGGGACCACCACCAGGGCGCCCGCCACGCCCGCCAGGGTGCCCGACCAAGTCTTCCCGGGACTGACCGTAGGTGCCAGCTTGGGCCCCTTCATCGCCCGGCCGCCGAACATGGCGGCGGTGTCACACACCCAGGTCACTACCAGCGGAAAGAACACGAGCGCGGTGCCGGCCCAGGCGCCGCCTTCATGGTTACCGTGCCGGATGACCAGAAGAAAGGCGGGGAGGGCGCCGGTGTAGACGGCGCCGAACAGCGTCACGGACACTGAGGCCAGCGGGCGCTGTGTCGGTGAACGGACGGCCAGCAGCAGGATGAGGGCCACGATGACGCCGATGCCGAGGCCGAACGGCCACCACCGGTCGAGGGCGTGGGCCACGTCGGGCCGCACCAGGGCTGCATAGGTGACTGGAGCGAATGCCAGCGCCAACAGCACCCCCAGGGCCCGTAGGGGTTGGATCTCGACCCGGGCGGCGAGGTCGAACAACTCACGCGCCGCGAGGGCGCCCGCCGCCGCCACGAGGACCACCAACGGGAGGCCGCCGAGATAGACGATGCCCAGCGCGATGGGGATGGCCGCAACGGCGAAGGCGACCCGCCGGACGACGTTGCCGTCCATCAGGCGATCACTCGCCCAAACCGGCGGTCACGCTGCTGGTAGCTCAGGATCGCTTCGAAGAAGTGCTGGCGCTCGAAGTCGGGCCACAGGACCGGGGAGACGTACAACTCGGCGTAGGCCAGCTGCCACAGCAGGAAATTCGAGAGTCGCATCTCGCCGGAGGTGCGGACGAGCAGATCGGGATCGGGCCAGGCGGCGGTCAGAAGCTTCGAGGCGAAGGTCGATTCGTCGATGGCCGACGGCTCGAGTTTCCCTTGGGCCACGTCTTCGGCCAGCAGGCGTGCGGCGCGCGCCAGTTCGGCCCGGGATCCATAGGAGATGCACAGGTTGAGCGCAAGCTTCTGGCCGTCGACGGTTCCGGTGACGATACGATCCACGGCCTTGCGGGCGGACGGGGAGAGTCGGTCCAGTTCTCCCAGGACCGATACGGACACCCCATTGGCCTTCAGCTCCGCCAGTTCGTTGGCGATATACTCTTCCAGCAGAGCCATCAGCGCGTCGATTTCTTCCGGCGGGCGTTGCCAGTTTTCCTGGCTGAACGCAAACAGCGTCAGGATCTCGACGCCGATCTCGAGGGCGGCCTCCACCACTTCGCGCACCGACTTCATGCCCGCATGATGACCTATGGGGCGCGGCAGTGAGCGCTCCTTGGCCCAGCGCCCGTTGCCGTCCATGATGATGGCAACATGGGCGGGCACGGCGCCATGCATCTGAATACGGTGAACCAGATCTTCTACCATGGACGTCAGACTTCCATGATCTCCGCTTCTTTGGCAACGATCATGTCGTCGAGCAGCTTGACATGGTCGTCGGTCAGCTTTTGGACGTCTTTCTCCGCACGAGCCTGATCGTCCTTGCTGACGTGTTCCAGTTTCTTTATCCGATGGAGGGCATCGGCCCGTCCATGCCGCACGGCGACCTTCCCTTCCTCGGACAGTTTGTGTACCAAACGGACTAGGTCCTTGCGACGCTCCTCGGTGAGAGCCGGCAGCGGCACCCGAATGAGATCGCCCTGCGTAGCGGGATTGAGCCCCAGGTCCGCCTCACGAATGGCCTTTTCGATGGCGGGGGCCTGCGACTTGTCGAACGGCTGAACCGTGAGCATGCGCGGCTCCGGCACGGCCACCAGCCCCAGCTGGTTGAGGGGCATGAGGCTGCCGTAGGCGTCAACGCGGACCAGGTCGAGGAGCGAGGTGGTCGCCTTGCCGCTGCGAACCGTCGACAGTTCCCGCTTGGTGTTCTCGACGGCCTTGTCCAACTGCTCACGAGCGCGCTTCAACACTTCGGGAATGGTACTCATTTTACGATCGTCCCTACCCTATCCCCGCTCACCACATTGATAATGGCATCGGGCTGGTTGATGTTGAAGACTACGATCGGGAGCCCGTTCGCCTTGCACAACCCGAAGGCGTTGGCGTCCATGACGGCGTACCCGTTTACGATCGCATCCTGGAACGACAATTCCGGCAGGAAGGTGGCCTCCTTGTCGTCGCGCGGGTCCTTGGTGTACACCCCGTCGACGTTGGTGGCCTTGAGGATGACCTCGGCCTCCATCTCGAGGGCCCGCAGAACGGCCGCGGTATCGGTCGAGAAGAACGGGTTGCCCGTCCCGCCGGCGAAGATGACCAAACGTCCCTTTTCGAGATGGCGCTCGGCCCGTCGACGGATGTATGGCTCGGCCAGCGATTCCATGCGAATGGCCGTCATGACCCGCGTCTTCACGCCGGCCTGTTCCAGCACGTCCTGCATGGCCAGGGCGTTGATCACCGTAGCCAGCATGCCCATGTAGTCCGCGTTCACCCGATCGAGACCCGCCTGACTGGCCGTGGTGCCTCGAATGATGTTGCCGCCGCCGATGACGAGACCCAGTCGCACGCCCTTGGCGTGCACTTCCTTGATCTGTTGAGCCAGCTTCCCGACCACCTGATAGTCGAGACCGACCCCAGACTCGCCGGCGAGGGCTTCCCCCGACAGCTTGAGCAGGGCCCGACGGTAGCCCTGCCCCATTAATCTTCCCCGATCCGGAACCGGGCGAAGCGCTTCACGGCAATCGCCTCACCCAACGTGCCGGACGTTTCCTTGATCAGCTGCCCGACCGTCTTGCCGTCATCCTTGACGAACGGCTGCTCCAGCAAGGTACGCTCGGCCACGAACTTCTTGAGCTTGCCCTCGACGATCTTGTCCCGGATGTTCTCCGGCTTGCCCTCCGCTTCAGACTGCTCCGCGGCGACCCGTCGCTCCCTGGCGATCAACTCTTCCGGAATGTCCTCGGGGTTGATCACCATCGGATCAGCCGAGGCGATGTGTAAGGCCAAGTCCTGGGCCAAGCCACGGAAGTCATCGGTCCGGGCGACGAAATCAGTCTCGCAGTTGAGTTCCACCAATACCCCGACTTGGCTGTTGTGGTGGATGTAGCTGACGACCAACCCCTGTGAGGCGTTCCGGCCACTGCGCTTGTCAGCCTTGGCGATGCCCTTCTTGCGGAGGATCTCGACCGCCTGATCCAGATCGCCCTGGGCCTCTTCCAGTGCGCGCTTGCAATCCATCATTCCGGCGCCCGTCCGGCCGCGGAGCTCACTGACCTGCTGGGGAGATACTTTCGTTGCTGTCATGTCCTAAACACCTTCTTCTCGATAGTAAAACCGCCGCCCAAGCCCGACACGGGCCCCCGGGGCGGCGGAGTATGCAACCTGACCACTGTGAGGATCAGGCGTCCCCGTCGTTCGCCGCTGCGGGGGCTGGCGTGGGAGCCTCTGGCGGCGCCTCGGCGCTCTCGTCCTTGGTGTCCGCGGCCGAGCCTTCGGAGGCACCCTCGACCTTGAGCCGGGCCGCGATGGCTTCTGGTTTGGGACGCCGCTTGCGCCGCTGGCGGCGGCGTCGACGCTCGGCGTCGAGGTCGCCCTCGGCATCGGTGCTGTACGTCTCGCCCTCGAACTCGGCCTTCTCTTCGCGGGCAGGCATTTGCGCCCGCGCTTCGCGGATCGTATCCGCGATAGCTCCGGTGATGACGGAAACCGATCGGATCGCGTCATCGTTGGCCGGGATCGGCACCGTGATCAGGTCCGGGTCCGCGTTGGTGTCGACGATAGCCACCACCGGAAGCCCCAACTTGTTCGCTTCGGCGACCGCGATCCGTTCCTTCCGGGAGTCGACCACGAACAGGGCTCCGGGCAACCGGCCCATCATCTTGATGCCTTCGAGGTTACGACTCAGCTTCACTTGCTCGCGTTCGAAGAGCAGCTTCTCTTTCTTGGTGTAGTTCTCGAAGTCTCCGTCGGTCGAGCCCTGCTCGAGTTCCCGCAGACGACGGACTTGTTTCTTGATGGTCTGGAAGTTGGTCAGCATCCCACCCAGCCAGCGCTCCGTCACCCAATGGGCCCCGGCCTCGCGGGCATACACCTCAACGACACCCTTCAGCTGCCGCTTGGTGCACACGAAGAGGACGCTCTCACCCTTGAGCATCAGTTCGCGAAGAAGATCCTGCGCCACTTTGATCTGTCGCAGGGTCTTCTGAAGATCGATGATGTAGATCCCGGAGCGTTCGGCAAAGATAAACCGACGCATTTTGGGATTCCAACGGCGGGTCTGGTGTCCAAAGTGGACACCGGCCTCCAACAGCTCCTGCAGATCCGGTTGCGACATCCTGGTTTTGATCCTGTCACACAAAGGGTTAAGTCCGCCACCGCGTTCGTCTCCCGACCGAACCCCAGAGGGCACCCCGGCCGGAATCCCGCGATGTGTGTCGTTGAGTCGGCCGGAGCCGACCTGTTCCAGCCTACCGCTTGGAGAACTGGAACCGCTTGCGCGCCTTGGGCTGACCGGGCTTCTTGCGCTCTACCGCCCGGGCGTCCCGGGTCAGCAATCCGTTGGCCCGGAGTTTCGTCCGGTGGGTCTCGTCCGCCTTTATCAGCGCCCGGGCGATCGCCAAACGCAGTGCTCCCGCTTGACCCGACTGCCCGCCACCCGAAATGCGTGCCTTGACGTCAAACGCCCCCAGCGTATCCGTGGCGGTAAACGACTGCTGGATATGCTGCACCAGGAACGAACGCGGGAAGTAGTCGCCCAGCGTACGGCCGTTGATGTTCCACTTGCCGGTCCCCGGGGTGAGGTAGACCCGTGCGACACTGGTTTTCCGCCGCCCTACCGCGTTCCACTTGAGTTCGAGCGTTTCCGTCATACGTGAACCTTACTCGCCTGAATCGGGAATGACTTGGGTTGCTGCGCCTCGTGGGGGTGTTCCGGACCCGCGTAGACCTTGAGTTTGCCCCGCAGGTGCTGGCGGGCCAGAGAGGTCTTGGGCAGCATTCCGTAAACCGCCTTCTCGATGACGCGCTCCGGATGAGTGGCCAGCACCCTCCGAACCGGCGTGTGCTTCTCGTGCCCCATGTAGCCGGTATGCGTAAAATAGGTCTTCTGGTCCATCTTCCGTCCCGACAACCGGACCTGCTCGGCGTTGACGACCACCACGAAATCCCCACCGTCCATGTGAGGCGTGAATGTCGGCTTGTGCTTACCGCGGATGAGCTGAGCCACCGTGCTGGCGAGCCGGCCCAGCGGCACGTTCCTGGCATCAACCAGATGCCAGTCGTGCTGGATGTCCGAAGGCCGTTGTGAATACGTCTTCATAGCGCCTGTGTACCCGCAAGAGTGCCAAAATTGAACAGACCCCTAAAATAGCCGGTCGTATGGCGTTACGTCAACCGCTGGTGCCGTCCTCGAACTCCACCAGGACGTCACCTTTTTCGACTGCCGCCCCCTGGACGACCAGTACCGCACGAACCACCCCCCGACCCGTCGCCCGGAGTTCATTTTCCATTTTCATCGCCTCCAGCACGACCACCCCTTGCCCCGGATCGACCGACTGGCCCGGCTCGACTTCGACCCGGACGACCAGACCCGGCATGGGCGCCTTGACGACCGACGCGCCACTCTTCCCCTGCCCCACTCCGGTGATCTGGCGGAAATGCCTGGTGCGCTCGTCCAGGACCTCCACCTCCAGCACCTCACCGTGGGGAGCGAAAAGCCACCGCCCGGACGCCACTCGATGCACCGGCCAGACGTGGGTCCGCCCGTCGATGGTCAATTGACGCAACGGCGTTCCCGGAATCGTCTCCAGATGCGCGTCCAGGACGGTGCCGTCGATCGTCACGCGCTGACCATCCACGTCGATCTCGAGCTCCCGGCCGCCAACGGTCACGAAATACTTCATCGCCTCTCCAGCTGCACTACGGTCTCCACGTGGGCGGTCTGTGGAAACAGGTCGAATGCCTTGATGGCCCCGAGAGTGTAGGCCTCACCCAGACGTCGCAGGTCCCGGGACAGTGTGGCCGGGTCGCACGAGAGATACACGATGCGCTCCGGTCCGGCATCCCGCAACGCTCGGCTGACTCCCGGGCCCAAACCGGTCCGCGGAGGATTGGCCACCACCAGGTCCGGTCGGTCGAGATCTTCGATGACCCGTTCAACAGGGCCAAGGAATCGAGAGAGACCGGGGCCGTCCGGGTGTCGATACCGGGCCACTCGAACTGCACTGGGGTCGATTTCAACGCTGCTCACCCGGGCGCCCGCCTCGAGCAGCAGGTCACTGGTGTCCCCGATGCCGGCGTACAGGTCCCAAACGTGCCGCTCGGATACGGGGCCGAGCATCGCCATGGCGTCCCGCCGTGCAAGGCGACCCATTGCCGGGTTGACCTGCTCGAAAGCGGGACCGCCCGGGTCACTCGTGTCGCCGGCCACCGCTTTGGCGGGCCCGCGCTCCTGACGGCACCACAGAGTCGCGGACATGCCGGCCGCCTCGAGCTCGGCGGCCAACTCGGGCGCCTTGGGCCAGTCACCGTGGTGGTCCGTCCAGGCGAGGACGTGAAGCCGGTCACTTCCATCCTGCCGCAGCGTCAACCGGTTCGCGCGCTCGGGAAGGAGATCATGGTGCCGGGCAAGAATCCTCCAAAGCCGGTTGAGGGATAGTGTCGCCACGGCACACTCCTCCAACGCGAAGACCGATGCCGATCCCTGCCGCCGATGAAACCCGAAGCTCCCTTCGCCGGAACGGGTCAGCGTGATCTTGGTGCGGTAGTTCCAGTGGGCCTCAGCGGCGACGAGCGGCGGATCCTCGGTATCCACCCGGGCGATCCGTCTCAGGGCGTCGCCAACGGCGGTGCGCTTGGCCGATTCCTGCGCCGAAACACTCAGGTGCTGCAGCTGACAGCCGCCACAATCATCCCCTTCGTAGTGCAAGCACGTGGGCCGGACGCGATCGGGGCCCGGGGAGATCAGCGTGGTGACCTCTCCCCTCAGGTAACGGGCTTTCTCGATGGTGGGTCGGGCGGTGAGCCTGTCGCCGGGGGCGGTTCGGGGGATGAAGATGACCCGCCCATCGGTCCAACGGCCAACTCCGTCTCCGCCGGCTGCGATGCGCTCGATGGTGACGGGCGACTCCTGGATTTGCTTCACCGAAGGCCTTCGAGTCGGGCCGTCTGCAACCAGACTCTCCGGGCTTGCCATCCGTCGGTGGCCACGATCGGCCGCCGGCTCTCCCTGGCCTCGTCCTCCGCCATGGCTGCGGCCACCGCGACGGCCGACAGAAGCGACTGATCGGGGGCAGCCTCCATCAGGTCGGGCCGTCGGTCGAGAAACTGAATGTCGAAGTCGCCGGCACAAAACGCCTCGTCACCTAGAAGGCGCCGATGAAAGCCCTGGTTGGTGCCCACTCCGACGATGGCGAGTTCGTCCAAAGCGCGACGCATCCGTTGGAGCGCGTCATCACGGGAGGCGCCCCAGACGATCAGCTTGCCCAGGAGGGAGTCGTAGAACAGGGTGATTTCATCGCCCACGCTGATACCGCTGTCCCAGCGCACCCACGGGCCCGCGGGAATCCGCAGAAAATCCACCTGGCCGATCGACGGCAGGAACCCGTTAGAAGGGTCCTCGCTGGTGATGCGGCATTCGATCGCCCAACCGGTTGGCCGCAGTTGGTCCTGGGTGATCCCGAGTTCCCCCCCACGCGCCACACGAAGTTGTTCCCGGACCAGATCGATGCCATAGACCAACTCCGTGACCGGATGCTCGACCTGAATCCGGGTGTTCATCTCCAGGAAGTAGAATGACCCGTCAGCCGCCAGCAGGAATTCACAGGTGCCGGCGCTCCGGTAGCCAACCGCCAGAGCCCCAGCCACCGCGGCCTGTCCCATGCGAGCCCGAAGATCGTCGTCCACCGCCACCGATGGCGCTTCCTCGACCAGTTTTTGATGGCGGCGCTGGATCGAGCACTCCCGCTCGCCGAAATGAACCGCCTGCCGGCCATCGGCGAGGATCTGGATCTCAACGTGTCGGGGCCGTTCGATGAACTTCTCCAGGTAGACCCCGGCGTCACCGAAAGCCTTGTGTGCCTCGGACGCCGCCGTCTCCAGGGCACCGGTCAGATCCCCGGGCCGCTCGACCAATCGCATGCCCCTGCCGCCACCGCCCAAGGCCGCCTTGACCATCACTGGATAGCCTATGTCCTCCGCCACTGCTCGGGCCTCGTCCGAGTCGGACACCAGACCGGAACTTCCCGGCACTACCGGGACACCCGCTTCGGCCATTCGGCGCCGGGCTTCAGTCTTGTTCCCCATGGCGCGTATCGCGGAGGCCGGTGGGCCGATGAACGTCAGATCCGCGGCCTCCACCGCGTCGGCGAACTCCGCCCGCTCGGCCAGGAAGCCGTATCCGGGGTGGACGCTGTCGGCGCCATGCTCCAACGCGGCTTCGATCAGCCGATCGATGACCAGGTAGCTCTCGGTGGGCGCAGGCCCGCCGATGGGAACGGCGATGTCGGCGGCCTGGACGTGGGCAGCACGGTGGTCGGCGGTGGAATACACGGCCACGGCCTCGAGACCTTCCTCATGGCACGCGCGGATGATACGGAGAGCAATTTCGCCGCGGTTCGCGACGAGGACGCGGCCTAGGGGCCGCATGCAGAGGCCGCTGGATCGCCCAGATAGGCGAGCAGTCCGCCGCACAGGCGGACATTGCGGCGAGCAGCCTCGAGATAGACGATCTCGACTTCGCGGGTCCAGGGAGACGATCGCAGTCGGGCGACTCGGAGTAGCTCCGTGACGCTGAGCGGGTCGGCTGTGGCAGCCGTGTCGGGACCGGTGACCCGGACGAGGCGGGTCACCACCCAGGGCCTGCCAGATACGATCATCGAATCGGCGAACGGGGTCAGGCACAGCGTCCGGTGGGTCGCCGCACGCGCCAGGGCCTCGTCGGGCGAGACCGAGCTGTCCTCGCCGAGGGCGGACAGCGCTTCACGGAGGTAGAGGGAATCGGTGTGTAAGCGCTCGGGCAACACCGGGAAGATGTCGCCGCGCCGGTTCAACGCCACGGAAGCCAGCCACGATGCCAGCGATTCCAGTTCGCTGCCCGGCACGAGCACCCCACCCTGCGGACACGAACTGAGCAGGTTGGCACCCAATTCCAACACGAACGCCGGTGCGGTTGGCGCGACGGGTGCTGCCCGACTGCTCCGCAACGCAGCCCACCCAACCTGCTCCATCAGGACGAGGCCGCGCTCCATCTCTACCGCCCCTCGGTAGACGAACCCCGAGTCGACCTGCAGATCCATGGCATAATCGAAGGCGATCGCCGCAAGGTCGAGATACAATAAACCGTCGGGCTGACCTTGATGCCCAGTGTGGTGCCACTCCTGTGCCGCGATCAGATACATCCGACCAAACTGGAACCATGCCTGGCCGTCGCTCGGCGCCGTGGCCAAATAGCTGCCCAGCATTTCCGTCGCGGCCCTCCAATCGCCATCGCGTTCGAGGGATGCGGCGCGGGGCGCCACGCTGGGGTCGACGGCTCCTTGAGCAGATATCACCCCTGGTACGGCAAACACCGCGGCCAGCACACCGAGAAGTGCGATCACGAACAGGACAGGTTTGCGACGATGTCGTACCACAGGCCTGATTTCCCTTTGGAGAGTAGCGTCTAATAATGAATCAAATTGCACCGTCTGGCCAGTCCTGATCCATAATCGGACCAAGTCCAGAATAGCCCGACCCCCGTGTCCTCCCGACGCCCCCTTACAACGGGATGTTCCCGTGCTTCTTCGCCGGATTCCGGTCGCGCTTGGCGACCAGCGTCCGGAGGGCGTCGATCAGCCGGGGCCTCGTGTCTCGGGGGTCGATCACATCGTCGACATACCCCCGAGCGGCCGCTCGGTAAGGGTTGGCGAACTCCTCGGTGTACTCCTCGCTCAGGCGGGCGGTCTCTGCGGCGGGGTCGTCCGCGTCGCGAATCTGCTCGCGATAGAGGATTTCCACCGCCCCTTTCGGCCCCATCACCGCGATCTCGGCGGACGGCCAAGCGAGGTTCACATCGCCCCGAATGTGCTTGGAACTCATAACGTCGTACGCACCCCCGTAGGCCTTCCGCGTTATGACGGTCAACTTCGGCACGGTCGCCTCGCAATAGGCGTAGAGCAACTTGGCCCCGTGCTTGATGATGCCGCCATGCTCCTGCGCCACCCCGGGCAGAAAACCCGGTACGTCCTCAAAGGTGACGAGTGGGATGTTGAAAGCATCACAAAACCGGATGAACCGGGCGCCCTTGAGGGACGCGTTGATGTCCAGCACCCCCGCCAGCACCATCGGCTGATTGGCGATCACACCGACCGACCGGCCGCCCAGCCGGCCGAAGCCGACGATGATGTTGCCGGCGTACTGGGCCTGAACCTCCAGAAATCGCCCGTCGTCCGCCACGGCGCGGATCACCTCATGCATGTCGTAGGGTTTGGTGGCGGTGTCGGGGATGATGTCGAGCAACAACTCCTCCCGGCGATCCTCGGGATCGTCGGTTGGTACGATCGGGGCTTCATCCAGATTGTTGCTGGGGATATAGCTCAGGAGATCCCTGAGCCCCGCCATGCACTCGGGCTCGGAATCGTGGACGAAGTGGGCCACCCCGGATATCGAGGCGTGCACGTCAGCACCACCCAGATCTTCGAAACTGACGTCCTCGTGCGTCACCGTCTTAACCACGTTGGGCCCTGTCACGAACATGTAGCTCACCCCCCGCACCATGGAGATGAAGTCCGTGATGGCGGGACTGTACACCGCTCCCCCGGCGCAGGGACCGAGGATCGCCGAGAGCTGCGGGACCACACCGGAAGCGAGGGTGTTCCGCAGAAAAAGGTCGGCATACGCGCCCAGGGACACTACCCCCTCTTGGATGCGAGCCCCACCAGAATCGTTGAGCCCGATGACGGGCGCGCCGTTCCGGACAGCCAGATCCATGATCTTGCAGATCTTCCCCGCGTGTGCCTCGGCGAGGGATCCTCCGAAAACTGTGAAGTCCTGTGAGAAAACGTAGACCAGCCGGCCGTCGATACGGCCGTAGCCGGTGACCACACCGTCGCCCAACACCCGCTGCTCGCCCATTCCGAAGCTGGTCGACCGGTGGGTCACGAACCGGTCCGACTCCACGAAGGTGCCGTCGTCGAGCAGCAGATCGAGCCGCTCGCGGGCACTCAGCTTGCCCTTTTCGTGCTGTACGCTGACGCGTTTGGCACCACCGCCCTGTTCAGCAAGGGCCTGCTGGTGATGGAGATGCTCCAGGAGCTTCCGGGGATCGGGCATGGCTGGTCCTCAGCGCGGAGGGACAGCGAAAGGGCCCCGTCGCCAGGGCCCTTCGACTCGTAACGACGGGTTCAGAACCGCCGGCTACCCCTCGGTCTTCGTTTCGTCCTGTGGTGATGCCGGCTCGGCCTCTGCCGGGGCTTCCTCCTTGACCTCCACCGGGGTCTCCGCCTCGGCTTCCTCCTTGGCCTCCACGGGGGCTTCCGCCTCAGCCTCCACCGGGGCTTCCGCCTTGGCCACCTCAGCCGGGGTTTCCTCCTCGACCGGCACGTCCTCGGTTGGAGCGTCCGCAGCACTCTCAGCGGCAGGATCGCCGGCCGCCTCAGCCGGTGCAGACTCCTCGACCGCGGGCTCGGTGGCGGCCGCTTCCGGCTGGGTCGCCTCCGGAGCGCCTTCCTTCTCGATGTCGTCGTCAGCCTCGGATGCCGCGCGGGCGGCCGAGCGCGCCGCAGCTTCCGCATCCAGTTGCGCCGGGTCGAACTCGGGATACCCCACCACGGCCACCACGATCCGGTGGTGGATGGGATCCACTTCGAGCACCTTCACGTCGAGCGGCTGACTTTCCCTGATCGCTTCGGCGGGCTCCTGGATGTCCGCGACACCCAGCTGGGACATCGGGCTGAACCCTTCCAGGTCATTCCCCAGGTCCACGACCACGCCCTTGTCCATCAGGCGCACGGCCTTGCCGCGCAACTCCGTCCCGATGGGCAGCGTTTCGCCGATCTTGAGCCACGGATCATCCTCGGCCTGCTTGAGCCCGAGCGAAATCCGTTTGTTGTCTCCGTCGATGTTGAGGATCACCACCTCGACATCATCTCCCTTCGAGATGATCTCGGACGGATGTTGGATCCGCCGGGTCCATGACATGTCGGAGATGTGGATCAGCCCGTCGATCCCGGGTTCGATCTCGACGAAGGCACCGAAGCTCGTGAGGTTCCGCACCTTTCCGGAAATCCGTGTGCCGATCGGGTACTTCAGCGGCAGCACCATCCAGGGATCCTGTTCGGTCTGCTTCATACCCAGGGAGATCTTCTCTTCGCCCTCGTCCACCTTGAGCACCACGGCCTCGATGGTTTCGCCGATGCTGACCACCTTGGACGGGTGCCGCACGTTACGGGTCCAGCTCATCTCCGATATGTGCACCAACCCTTCAATGCCGGGCTGTAACTCGACGAACGCACCGTAGTTGGTAATCGACACCACCTTGCCCTGGACTCTGCTTCCGACCGGGTACTTCTCGGCCACGCCCTTCCAGGGATATTCGAGCAACTGCTTGAGCCCCAGACTGATGCGCTCACGCTGCCAATCGATGTCCAGGACCTTGACCTCGAGATCCTGTCCGATCTGGACCATCTCGCTGGGATGCGATACCCGGCCATACGACATGTCGGTGATGTGCAGCAGGCCGTCCACGCCGCCCAAGTCGATGAAGGCGCCGAAGTCGGTGATGTTCTTCACCACGCCCGTTCGTGTCTGACCGTTCTCGAGTTCCTTCATGAGGTGTTCGCGCTTGTGCGCGCGTTCGTGCTCGAGGATGACCCGGCGGCTGACGACGATATTGCGCCGGCG
>JAZFYL010000322.1:0-3720 GCA_036443495.1 Gemmatimonadales bacterium
GGATCGCTGGTGTCGCTTTCCGAGAGCATCTACGCCACCGCACCGTGGTCCTACGGTATCTACTACCGGGCGCCGGCGCGTGACTGGCACTTCGACATGCGGTTCGAGAGTCCCAGCGACCTGCCGCCGGGCACCCCCGTGGTGGGTAACGTGATCCATACCGCCTTCAGGCCGGTGTACTGATCATGCGAACTCAACTTCATCCCCGTGTCGGGGAACGAGTCATGCAGGCAGCACTTCGAACCCACGGGTTCACCCTGGTCGAGTTGATGACCACCGTGGTGATCATCGGCATGGCGGTGCTGATCATCGTGCCGCGGCTCAAGGTCAGCCCCCGGAGCCACGTCCGCCACGCGGCTGAGCAGTTGGTCAACGATCTGGAACTGATCCGAACCCGGGCCCTGTCGACCAAATCGATGGTGCGCCTCGACTGCAACACCGGCGGCGCGTCGTACGTCGGATACCTGGACGACAATCAGGACGGTGTGATCAGCGCGACCACAGCCGAGGCCCAAGCCATGAGAGGCTTTGGTCAGCGCAGCCTGGCTAACGGGGTCGTATTCGGATTGGGATCGGTGCCCCGGCTGCCCGGGGATACGCTGAGCGGGCCTGTCACGTTCGCCAGCGACCAGATCCTCTTCAGCAATCGCGGTCTGCCGCAGCCCTTCGGCGTGCGGGGTACCGTCTACTTCACCCACCCCGACGACAACACCATAGCAAGCGCCGTCTCCGTGACCGGGTCCGGCTCGTTCCGCACCTGGAACTATATGCCGGGGGGAGGTTGGCAATAATGCGTACCAACGAACAGGGCTTCACCCTCATATCCGTGATGGTCGCCGTGGTCATCCTGACCATCGGCATCCTGGCCCTGGCCAAGACCTCGGCCACCGTCGTGCGGGCCAGTGCCCGGGCGGCCACGCGCACCGAGGCGGTTGCGGTGGCCCGGTCCTACATGGAGGAAATCCGCAGCCGGCAACCCGTCAATATGGTCTCCGAGGCTCTCGTGTACTGCGATCGCGAGGGCCAGCCAGACCCGGCCGGACCCTATACCCGCCAGGTGATCGTGACCGATCTGGCCTCTAACCTGAAGAGCGTCCAAGTGGTGGTCACCATGCCGGGGTCGTCCGTACCCGTGGAGCTCATCACCCAGGCCTTCGTCGGCTCTTTTTGAGGACCGCCATCGTGACTACCCTGCAGGCCCGGAAGGGCTTTACCCTCGTCGAACTGCTCATCGCCCTCGTCATCGGGCTCGTCGTGGTTTCCTCGGCGATGTCCTTCGCGGTTTCCACCATGCAGACCGTTCGGGGTGGCAAGCTCCGCGATGGTGTCAGCCGTAACGCCCGCTTCGTGGCCATGTCGCTGGAACGGGATTTCCTCTCCACCGGCGTCGGCATTGCCAGCACGGTCGGGTTCGGCGCGCTGTCGGTGTGGGGCGATACCACCGTCATCCTGAGAATCCCGTACACCCCGACCCTGGCACCGCCCTACGACATCGTGCCGGACACCGCTGCCCTGCCCGCGGTGGGCCAGGGCACCTGCGGTGGCCGGTGCCTCGACCTGGCGAAGGCCGCCGGGGCCTTCGATCTCGAGGTGGGCGATCTCGCCCGGTTGCAGATCCAGGACGAGCGGCGTCTCATTCTCATCACCAGCGTCAACGATCCCGGCGGGCCGACGGATACCGTCCAGGTCCAGTTCGCCAACGTGGACAGCCTGGTGCGCTTCCAGGGCCTCCTGACCGGACTACAGATCCCGGCCAACGGGGCGTTCGTCCAGGAGCTGGCCCCGGTCGTCTACTGGGTGGAGGGCGACAGCCTGATGCGGGCCGAGCGTTTCAATCTCGATGGCACGCTCAACGGCGACCTGATGGCCGAGGGTGTGCAGAGTTGGGATGCCACGCTGATATTCACCGACGGCGACGAACTCAACCTGGCCAATGCCGGTGACGGAGACGCAACCAACGACTTCGACGACATCCTGTCGGTCAGAATCCAGGCACGCCTGGCTGCGGACCGCACCAACCGGACCGTCAACGGCGGGAACCTCTTCACCCGCGACTACAACTGGCGCTTCACGCCCCGGAACCTGATGTACGAACGGAACCGAAACTAATTTCGGGCGCCCGGGCCCGCCGGCGGCGGCTCCGGGGGCACATCCCCGCCGGCCTTCAAGCGGGGCCGGTGCAACGAACGTCCGCGAACGGTGCAACCACTTGCACGCACGAGTGAGCATCAGCTGACGGCGGCCATCAGACCTCGAAGCCGACCGAGCCACGTAACTGTAAACAACAAACGCATTTACGCCGTGGCACGGCAGCAAGCGACGCCAATTGTGGATATGGCATAGCCCTTGAACCTCTCCGATGCATTAAACTATTCTGCGTGGATCACTCAACGAGAGATTATGAAGTCCTTTGGAAGGCCGCCAGGTTCGAATCGAGCCGGTTTCACCCTCACCGAGCTGATGATCGTCGTGGTCATGATCGGGTTGATCGTCGCCTTCGTCGCCCCTCGGATTGATTTCGAGCACTACCAAGTGGACGGGGGCATGCAGGCGGTCTCCACGGCCCTGATGGCGGCCCAGCGGGAAGCGGTCGCCAAACAGCACAATGTGGCCGTGATGTTCAACCAGTCCAACTCCACGCTGCGTATCCTGTACGATCTCGACAACGACAACACGATCGACGTCAACGAGCGACTACGGGTCCTGTCGCTCGACAGCCATGTCCTTATCGGGCGGGCCAACGCGACGCCGCTCCCGCAGTTGGGTGGCGGTCCTATCACGTTCACCCGCACCATCGGCGGTGGAGGGGGATTGCCGGCAGTGATTTTCCATCGGAACGGCAGCGCCAGCCAATCGGGCGGGCTCTATCTCACCTCGGTGCGCGCGAATGCCGGCGTGCTCGAGCACCAACGCGATACCCGGGCCCTGGAATTGTTCCGCGCCACCGGGCGCCCGGAGTGGTATCGCTACGACGGAACCAATTGGACCCGGGGATTCTGAACATGGCTTTGCCTCGGCGCACGAGACGCCTCCGCACCCACGGCCGCAAGCAGGCCGGCTTCACGCTCCTGGAAGTAGCCATCGCTCTGGCCATCCTGGGCGGTGTGCTCCTCGTGCTGGCCACCACGACGGCTCGGTTCATCCATACGGTCACCGTGGACCGGGTGCGAACCCAAGCCAACGCCGTCGCCGACGCCCATATCGCCCGTGTCCGCCTGTGGCCGACGTACGACAGCCTGTCGGCGGAGTTCTCCGGCACGGTCGGAAACTTCCCCTTCACCGGGTGGAGTCGTCAGACGACGGTAACCCGCATCGGTGGCCCGTCGCTGCCCAACGACTTCACCCGCATCACGGTCGCCGTGACCGCCCCTTCCCTCGACAGTGCCGTCGAGCGGACGATCACGGTCGCCGCGGAGCGCTAATGAATATCCGCATGCAGAATCGTCGCGGAATGACGCTGGTGGAGATGCTGGTTGCCCTGATCATCTTTACCATCATCCTCGCGGGCGCCCTGGGCGCGCTGAGGTCCCAGTCGCGCGGCTTCGACCGCGGTTCCGACGATATGTCTATGCTCCAGAACATGCGGTTTGCGGCCGACCTGCTCGACCAGGAGATCCGAACCGCGGGTACCAACCTGGCAGCCGACCAGCCGCCGGTGGTGTACGCCGGCGCCAACGCCTTCGCCATCAACGCAGACCTGACCTCCAATGTGGCCAACGA
>JAZFYL010000323.1:0-4396 GCA_036443495.1 Gemmatimonadales bacterium
CGTCGCAACCCAGGGTACGCAGCATGCGATACTCGGCTCGGGTTTCCAGGTTGGGCCCGGGGACTGCGACGTATACGCCCTCGCGCAGCGTCATCTGCAGGTCCAGGGCCGCCTGCCGGGCGAGGGCCCGCAACTCACCATCGTAGGGCTCGGACATGTCGGGGAACCGGGGACCCAGCGAGTCGTCGTTGGGACCGACCAGCGGGCTGTCGCCCGTGAGGTTGATGTGGTCGGCGAGCAGCATGAGTTCCCCCGGTTCCCAGAGAGGGTTCATGCCACCGCACGCGTTCGAGACTATTAGTGTCGTCGCCCCCAGTCCCCGCATGACCCGGACGGGAAAGGTTACCGATTGCGGAGAATAGCCCTCGTAGCGGTGGAATCGACCCTCCATGGCAACCACCGCTTTCCCGCCGAGCCGCCCCAGCAACAATCGACCGGTATGGGATTCTACGGTCGAGAGCGGGAACCCCGGGATGTCCTCGTAGGGGATTGCCTGATCCAGTTCGATGAAGTGCGTGAGGCCGCCGAGACCGGTCCCCAGGATGAGAGCAACTTCCGGCACCACTGTCGAGCGCGTACGGATGGCCTCGACCGCCTGGTCGATGGCGGTGGCGAGTTCGCTGGTGGTCATGCCTGCCGCTTGAGCGGCATTTCCGTCTGCGGCGTCGTGGTGGCGGAAAGATGGCTTTCCAGGCCTTCGACTTCGCCCATCTGCCGCTCCAGCATGGCCCTGAAGTTGGTGACATAGCGGGCAAATTGCCGTTGAGCCTCCACGGTCCGTTCCCGGACCAACTGTTCCATCCGCCTGGCCTCCTCCACCACCCGGACGGCCTCGGACTTCGCTTCGCGCACTATGCCCTCGGCTTCCCGGCCCGCCTGCTCTTCCGCGTCGACCCGCAACTGCTGGGCAGCGAGGAGCGCCTCGTTCATGGCCCGCTCGCGGTCGCGGAAGGCGCGGAGTTGTTCTTGGAAATTGCTCATCCGCTCATCGAGTTGCGCTCGTTCACGCATCAACCGTTCGATCTCGTCAGCGATCCGTTCCTTGAAGTCCTCGACCTGCGCTCGGTCATACCCGCGAACGGCCCGTTGGAACTCCTGGCCGCGCACGTCGTGCGGTGTGAGATGAAAAGCGTCTTCAGTCATACGTCCCGTTCTCCCAGAAGTACCGTCCCGAGGCGAACCATGGTCGCCCCTTCTTGGACCGCAACGGAGTAATCACCCGACATCCCCATCGACAGCTCCGGGAGGTCGAAACCCGCCCGACCGGCCGCGTCCCGCAATTCCCGGAGGCGAGCGAACGTCCGGTGCTGCTTTCCTTCGTCCGTAGTCAGCTCGGCCATCGTCATGAGCCCTCGAACGTCGAGTCGGTCGAGCTCCACCATCTGCTCCAGCAAGGGGAGCAAGCCCTCCGGTTCCACGCCACCCTTCTGCGGCTCATCCGAGCAATTCACCTGCAGCAACACCGCCTGGCTCGTGTCGGGCACCATCCGGCGCTGCAACTCCTCCGCCAAGTCGATCCGGTCGACCGAATGGATCAGGGCGAACCGCCCCACGATCTGGCGCGCCTTCTTGCGCTGCACCTTACCGATCAGATGCCAGGCCACCGGACAATCCGGCAGTTGCTCTTGCTTCGCCAGGGCCTCCTGCACCCTGTTCTCCCCGACATCGGTCAATCCGGCCCCGCTAACAGCCCTGACCGCCTCGGGGCCCCATGTCTTCGTCACCGCGACGATGGTAACCGGATGCGACCACCCGGCCCGGGCCTGCTGCTCCGCGATCGTCTCACGGACGCGGGCCAGGCGCCCGGCCAAATCAGGGAAGCCCATAGCCACGCAAACTATACGGGCCGTAGGGCCAACAGAAGCACCGACTAGGGCAGCGTCGGCGCCGGGCTATTCCCTTCAGGGCGGTACTGGAGGATGTACTGGTTCAGGGCGGCTTCGATTGCAGGATTGGGCGACAACATGGCGGCCCGTTCCAAATTGGCCACGGTCCGCTCGAAGTCCCCCTCCCCCTCGTAGGCATAGGCCAGCTGCGAGAAGGGCAGGCTCAAGCTGGAACTGAAGCTCAGGTTGGTATCGTCCAGCGCCTGCGTTTTGGCGTCCAGCAAACCAGCATAGCGGTAGGTGTCCCACGCCAGTCGTTCCGTGGTGATCATGTCGAAGGTGAACCCGGTGAGGCTCGCCGGGGTAATCCCGGGAAGCGTCGTGTCGGGAATCGAGGTCTGGACGGACCGGGCCAAACCCTGTTGCAACAGGTAGGAGTCGAGACCGTAAAACTGGGACCCAGCCGTCACCGACCACGCCAGGGGCCGGCGTCCCAGGTTCTGTTGCAGAATCCGAAGCAAGGCGATGTCCGCCAGGAACAGCGCGGTTCGAGCCGGAAGGGTGTGGAGAAGCGGTCCCATTCTGATCCCGATGGGTTCATCCAACATCCGCGGGATCGACGCGTTTTGGATGTCTTCGTCGGTCATGCTGTGGGTCGGCCACGTGGGCATCACCGGGTCCAGTCCCTGCCAGATCGGCGGGGCCGACGCTTCGTCGAACGGGCGAATCGGGTTGTCGCGCAACTGGCGCACGAACCAGGGGGTCTGCGCCAGCGCGATGCATACGACAGTCACGTCCTGGCGGATGCCTTCAACCTCCTGCGCCCACCACAACGGGAAAGTGTCGTTGTCTCCGTAGGTGAACAGGATCCCGTAGGGCGGCACCGAATTGAGCAGATTGTACGCGCTATCAGCCGCCAGACGGGCCTCGGGGCCATGCCGCCTGGAGGCGGCGGCGGCGTTGCCCACGACCGGCAGCACAGCCAGGAGGGCCAGGGCCGCCACGATGAGCCGGGCGTTGACACGGTTCAGCCGAACCAGGGCGTCCTTCGCATAACTCGCCAGCCCCATCCCCGCCCACAGCCCCCACACGACGAAGCTGACGACGAAGAAGTAATCGCGCTCGCGCACCTCATGGTCGCTTCCCAAGGGATACTGGTCGAAGCCGATTGAGTGCCCCGGCCGGAAGTTCATGTATGCCATGAGCCCGATGCCCGTGGCCAGCCACAGGACCATGAACAGCCAGAACGACGGGCGATCGGCCCGCCACTGTCCGACCAGCCCTTTGGTGCCAAGGGTGAAGAACAGGAGCATGGGAATCACGCGGAGCGGGACGCCAAACAGCTCGCCGTTGATCGCCCGGCCGAACTGCCAACTGAAGTACTGCACGTAGTTCACGATCTGGAGCCAGATGATCGTCAGGCTCCGCCCGGGATTCCCAAGGCCGCTCATGACGGTCGGGTCGTCCCACGGCTTGCGCGGAGGGTATTGGGCTCGGCGAATGACGTCTAGCAGCGCGTTGAAGGTAGAGGGATCGGCCTCGTTGATCATTGGACTCTGGCCGGCCCGAATGAACAGGAACAGGTAGGTGGTGATACCGACCGACGCGACGACCAGCGTGACCAGGGCGAAGGGCAGCGCCCGTGCGTACACGGCAAACCCTGCCGCGGCCAAGAAACACAGCGCCCCCCCCATCGTCAGCATGGTATTGCCAAGTCCGACGCCAATCAGGAGGGCCCACACGCCCGCCACCACGGCGACATGCGCCCATTCATGACGCCGGGTCTCGGGATCCTCGGCGGGTACCGTCAACAGGGTGACAGCCAGGAAGGCCACGATCGCCGGACCGACCAGGAGCGCCAGAAGGTGGTTTCCCATTGACAGGCCGGCCATGTAAACCATCAGCATGAGCCAGCGTGTTTCGCGACCCTGCCCGCGCTCGTGGCGCCACAGGTAGCAGGCCCAACACACTACGGCAATGGTGAAGGTGGCGACGCTATAGGCTTCCGTTTCGTTGGAGTTGGACCAGTTGGTGAAAGTGAAAGCTCCGATGATCGCGGCTGCGGCCGCTCCCCCGACGGCCAGAAAGCGCTGTTGAGCTTCCTCGAGTCCCGCCATCATCTTCTGCAGTGAGTAGTGCACCACGAGGAAGAAGGCACCAGCGCCCAGGGCGCTGAAAGTGGCGCTCATCAGATTAAGGCGCCAGGCCACTTCCCCGAAGGGGAGCATCTTGGACCAAACGTGCCCCAGCAGTACGAACAGTGGTGTGCCTGGCGGGTGGGGTATGCCGAGAATGTGCACCGAGGCGATCAGCTCGCCGGCATCCCAGAACGTTACCGTCGGCGCCAACGTCAGGACGTAACCGACGAGAACCACAAGGGACACCGCCAATGCGCCCCAATAGGGCGGCTTCCAGTGATCGTTTTCCATATACCCCTGAATACCCTGATGTGATGATTCTGGTTTCATGCCGGGAGACGGTCACCCGTCATTCCGATTACACAGCGGCTCATTCGGCGACTCGCTGTGGCGAGCGGAACGCCTGCGCGACCGCCAACGCGTCCCGGGCGG
>JAZFYL010000324.1:0-5459 GCA_036443495.1 Gemmatimonadales bacterium
GCCTACGCCGAATCCGGAATCGAACTACTGGTCAACGCCTGCCGGACGGTGCTGGTGGGCGGGGCTCCGCTCAACATCGTTGGTCTGGACGATCCCAGCGCCGGCCGACCCGATCCCGAAGAGGCGGTTTCCAGCGCCCTGCCTGGTGCCCCCACGGTGTGGCTCGTTCACTCCCCGGGGATCGCCGATGATCTCGGGAAAGGCGGTTGGGAGCGTCCCACGCTGATCCTGTCCGGCCATACTCATGGCGGCCAGATTCGCATCCCGGGATTGCCCCCACTGGTGTTGCCAAGAGGATGCGGGCGGTTCATATCTGGGTACTACCCTGACGCGGCAGGTCCACTGTACGTCTCTCGCGGCATCGGGACGAGTGTCATTCTAACGCGACTGTTCTGCCCTGCCGAGCTGCCGGTGTTCACTTTGCAACGTTCCTGACCTCGCTGGACTCTTGCGGTCAGCGAATGTGTTAGGGTTGATGGGGCCTTCGTCTCCACTTCGATGGCTGCCAAAGGGTTCGTCTCTGACCGGGCCGGACTCGACTTGGTACTCGTTCCATATCATCGCCAGGATCGTCCCATGCCCCGACTCTCGGTTCGCCTCTTGGTACTCCTGCTCGGCGTTGGGGGAGGAGCGGTCGCGTGCAGCGATCAGACCGGGCCCGGGACGACGATCTTGTCTCGGGGACAGGTTGCGGTGGGGTTCAATCACACCTGCTTCCTCAACGTCGAGGGCCGAATGCGCTGTTGGGGATGGGGCGGCTTGGGTCAGTTGGGCAACGGCGCCATCCTCAACAGCAACACCGGAGACCCCACCTGGCGTTCCCCGCAAGCGGTCCTGAGCGACATTCCCTTGATTCAAGTGGACGCTGGCGCCAACCACACGTGCGCTCTGAGCGTCGATGGCGATGCCTATTGTTGGGGGGCGAAGGTCTACGGGGAGTTAGGCAACGGCGAAAGTCTGGGATTCCAAACCGAGCCGGTCGCTGTTTCGGGCGGGCTCCGGTTCAAGGAGTTGAATGTTGGTGACGGTCATACCTGTGCCCTCACTGAGGCCGGCGAGGTGTACTGCTGGGGCCTGGGGGTTGCGGGGCAGTTGGGCAACGGCGGGACCGCCGATAAATCGACGCCCGTGGCGGTTTCGAGTACGGTCCGCTTCACCGACATCAGTGCCGGCTTCAATTCTACGTGCGGCGTCGCTAACGACGGGCAGATCTATTGTTGGGGCGACAATTTCTGGGGTCAGCTCGGCAACGGAACGGTCGGTAGCTTCTCCGCCGACCCGACACCGGTCAGCGGTACAGTCCGTTTCCGCTCGGTATCGGTGGGGGCCTTCGTCGTGTGTGGAGTAACCCAGGCGCGCGACGGCTACTGCTGGGGCTCCGGATCGTTCGGCCGCCTCGGGACCGGAGAAAACCTGAACGGGGTCGTTCCCAATCCGGCTCTCGTCGCGACGGGCCTGAAGTACGAATCATTGGAGGTCGGTGCTCAACACACTTGCGGTGTGACCATCGACCGCGCGATGTACTGCTGGGGGCTCAACACCTACGGGAAATTGGGTGATGATATCGGTCCCGCGGGCTACGAGCCGATTCTGGTCAGCGGAGGCCACACCTTCGTGGACGTCGGGGCAGGCAGCAACCACAGCTGCGGGCTGACGACGTCCAACGAGGTCTACTGCTGGGGACAGAATTTCCTCGGTCAGCTTGGCGTGCCAGGCCAGACCAAACCCACCTTTAGGCCGCTCCGCGTCGTTCTGTAGGCACAGCCCGAGGCCACCGTCCCGGTCACGCTTCGACGGTGGCCTGGTCGGCGACGAGTTCACCCCGCATAACGGTTACGGCGCGCCCGGCGATCGCCACTCGATCCCCGTTGGTCCGTACCCGAACGACGCCGCCCCGTGCCGAGGCCTGGAGGGCCAGAAACTCGGTCTTGCCGAGCCGTTTGGACCAGTACGGTCCCAGGCAGCAGTGGGCCGAACCGGTGACCGGATCTTCGGTGACCCCGACGGCGGGGCCGAAAAAGCGGGACACGAAGTCGTAGTTGTCGGTATCGGCCCGGCAGGTGACGATGATCCCGCGGGCAGGGATGGTGCGGAGCAGGTTTATGTCCGGGTTCAGTTCTCGGAGCACCTCCTCCGACTCGACTTCCACCAGCAGGTCGAGGCGATTCTTCCCGACGTATGTGAGGGAAACGCCAAGTGCTTCCGCGAGGGCCGGTGGCGGGGCGACCGCCTGATCCGGGAGAGCGGGGAAGTCGAGTTCGATCCACTCTCCCTGACGATGGGCCGTCAGCGTTCCGCTCAACGTGTGGAACACGACGGGTTCGTCCGGTTCGATGGCCCCGGTATCCCACAACACGTGGGCGGCCGCGAGGGTGGCGTGGCCGCACAAGTCGACCTCGACCTCCGGGGTGAACCAGCGGAGGTCAAAGCCATCCTCAGCCGGCACCAAGAACGCGGTTTCCGACAAGTTCATTTCCCGTGCAACCTGTTGCATCCACGTCGAGTGCCGGGCCTCGGGGAGGAGACAGACCGCCGCGGGGTTGCCGCTGAAGGGTGTATCCGTGAAGGCGTCGACTTGATGGATGCTGACGTTGTCTGAGGCGGACATGGTACGCTGTAGGCTAGAGTCGGTAGAATGATAACCGGGTCTCGCGCCAACTCCAGCCGGGAGGTTTCCGGCGCTCATGTCGCCACTCGAGAAAGACCCCATCACTTTCCGAAATTCTGGTCGAGGAACCGGCGTAACCCTTCTGTGCCCTACGCCTTTGCGTGGTGGCAGGCGGTCATGGTATTCCCCACGGGCCGGAGTTCCGGTCGTTCCTGACGGCAGCGGTCATCCTTCGCGGGATGAAAGCACCGGGTATGAAAGGCACAGCCGGAGGGAGGAGCGACCGGGCTGGGAACCTCTCCACTCAGCACGATGCGACGGCGCTGCGAGTGTGGATCCGGCTCCGGTACCGCTGACAAGAGTGCCTGGGTGTAGGGGTGATGCGGCGCCGTCAGCACATCGGCCGTCGGCCCGGTCTCGACCAGTCGGCCCAGGTACATGACGGCGGTGCGACGGGCAACCAAGCGCACCACCGCCAGGTCGTGCGCGATGAACAGATAGGCCAGCCCACGCCGCTGCTGCAGGTCGACCAGGAGATTGATGACCTGCGCCTGTACGGAAACGTCCAGCGCGGACACGGGCTCGTCGCACACCAGGAACGATGGCTCGACGGCCAGGGCCCGGGCGATCCCGATGCGCTGGCGCTGGCCGCCCGAGAACTCGTGGGGGTAGCGCCCGGCCACTGCGGGTTCGAGGCCGACTTCGGTCAGCAAGGCGCCGACCCGCTCCGGGATCTCCCGCTTGGGGACGACCTGATGGATTTCCAAACCCTCGGCGATGGCGCGGCCGACGCGCATCCGCGGGTTGAGTGATCCGTAAGGATCCTGGAAGATGATCTGCATCTGGCTGCGGAACGACCGCAGGCGATCCCCCTTCAGGGCAAACAGATCCGTGCCGTCGAACATGGCCTGTCCGGAGGTCGGCTGCTCCAACCGGACGATCGTCCGCCCCGTGGTGCTCTTGCCGCAGCCCGATTCTCCCACCAGCCCGAGGGTCTCGCCCGCTTGGATGTCGAAGGATATCCCGTCGACCGCCCGAATGATTTCCGTCGGACCGCCGAAGAGCTTCCGCCGTTCGTAGTGCTTTACCAAGTCGCGCACCCGGAGTACCGTCGAAGCGCTCACGGTGTGTCCTCCAACCAGCACGCGACCGCGTGACCGGGAGCGACCGCTCGCTCCGCGGGAGTTTCCACCGCACATCGGTCGAACGCGTAGGGGCAGCGAGGGTGGAAGCGGCATCCAGTCGGCCAGGCATCCGGAGAGGGTACGCTCCCCCGGATGGGGCTGAGCCGCTGAATGGGGCCGGTCAGCCGGGGAACCGAGGCCAACAGTGCCTGGGTGTACGGGTGCGAAGGGTGCTCGAATAGTGCATCGGTCGTTGCCGTTTCCACGATCCGGCCGGCGTACATCACCGCCACGCGATCGGCGCGCCCGGCCACGATTCCGAGATCGTGCGTGATCAACAGGACGGCCATGCGGTGGGTCTCGCGCAGCCGGTCGATGATCTCCAGGATTTGGGCCTGCACGGTTACGTCGAGGGCGGTCGTCGGCTCGTCGGCAATCAGGATGCTCGGTTCGCAAGCCAGGGCGATGGCGATCATGACCCGTTGCTGCATACCTCCGCTCAATTCGTGCGGGTACTGGTCGAAGCGGGCCCGGGGGTCCGGGATGCTCACCTCCTCCAGCAGCTCCAACGCGCGATCCCGCGCTTCGACGGCCGTTACCGTCTCGTGCGCGCGAATCGCCTCGGTGATCTGGCTGCCCGCCGTATAAACCGGGTTCAGACTCGATGTGGGATCCTGGAACACCATGGAGATCCGGGCGCCGCGAATCGAGCGCAGCTCCGTCTCGCCCAGGGCCAACAGGTTCCGGCCTTCGAACTCGGCGATTCCTCCTGGGTCCACCCGCGCCGCTTTGGGCAACAACTGCAGAAGGGCCAGCGCCGTGAGGCTCTTGCCACATCCCGATTCCCCTACCAAGGCGAGCATCTCGCCCGCGTCGAGGTGGAACCCAACTCCGTCTACCGGAACCACGTCCGCGGTGAGGCCTGGGAAGGCGACCGTCAGTTGTTGCACCTCGAGCAAGTGGGTCATGCGTTCTTCGGGTCCAGGGTGTCCCGGAGGGCCTCGCCGACCAGGTTGACGGCCAGGACGGTCACGATGATGGCGATGCCGGGAAAGATGCTGGTCCATGGTGCCGTGGTGAGGAGCGATCGCCCATCCAGGATCATGCGTCCCCACGATGGGGTCGGGGGTCTGACACCGCCTACACCGAGGAACGATAGCCCCGCCTCCAGGAGAATGACGTTCCCAACCCCGAGGGTTGCCGCAACCAACAGCGGCCCGGCCGCGTTCGGCAAGAGATGGCCCCATATGATCCGTCGCCGTCGAGCCCCGAGGGCCACCGCCGCCTGGATGAAGCTTTCGTGTCTCAGGTGCAGGACTTCGGCTCTGACGAGCCGGCTGGTGCCGAACCACCCGGTCACCCCGATGGCCACGATAAACGGGACAAGCGAAAGATTCTCCCACGCAGCGATCAGCAACAGCAGAAGGAACAGTCGCGGGATGGCGAGAGCGCCGTCGACCAGGCGCATGAGGACGATGTCCACCCAGCCGCCCACATACCCGGCCACGAGGCCGACGGTGGAGCCCAACACCAGCGACAGCGTCATGGCCAGGCCAGCGACGCTCAGGGAAATGCGGGCGCCGTACACCACCCGGCTCAGCACGTCGCGGTTCAGCGAATCGGTGCCGAACAGGTGCTGCCAGGTTGGGGGCTGGGCACCCGCCAGAATGTCCGGTTGAGCGGCGGGGTCGGGGAGCACCAAGGGGCCGAATATGGCCAGGAGCGTC
>JAZFYL010000325.1:0-5742 GCA_036443495.1 Gemmatimonadales bacterium
GATGGCTCCTGGGGCAAGTAGCCAATCCCCGAGCGGGCTCGTTGATACATGGGGGCATTGGTGATATCCTGATCGTCGATGAGGACCCGGCCCCGATCAGCCCGGATGAGCCCTGTCAATAAATAGAAGGTCGTCGTCTTCCCTGCACCGTTTGGACCCAACAGGCCCACGATCTCCCCTTGGGTGACGCGCACGGAAACCTCGTCGACGACTTTGCGGCGGCGGAAGGACTTGCACAACCCCTCCCCCACGAGAATGCTGCCGTGGATGGACGTGCCGGAGCGAAGCAGGCTGTCCCGCCGATGCCACGCCTCCTGGGCGACCTCCAGCATGCGCTGATAGACCCCGTCCCTATCAATCACCGCATCGGCCCACCAATCCCCCGCCACCCGCACATCCCGCCAATCATCGTCCCCGGTATCGGCTATCCAACCATCCGTGGCCAATCGGGGGAGGACCGAGCCCGCCAAGCTCTCGCGCACATCCTCCGCGGGCAGCTCCGGGACCAGGCCTTCACCAATGGTGCGATCGGAGGTCAGGAAGGTGTGCCGGAACTCGGGGACGAAGCTGTTGAAATCCATCGCTCCGGATTCGTCCGCGTGGCGGACCAGTACGGCCAACGCCAGGGAGAACGACGGGTCCTTCTGCGCCAGCCTCAGGATCCATGGGGGCGTCACGATCCCCTCCGCTCCCCCGGTGAGGCATCCTCAGGCAACGAATCCGGCGCTGGGGCGCCCTCGACAGGCTCCAATTGCACCCCCTCGACCTGCCCTCTCACGTCTACCCGCGCGACCCCTTCACCCGGTGGTTCCTTCATGGTGATGACGATGACCGAGCCACGGACGTAGTTGAGCGAGGGTCGGCCGAAAGGAGCGTCATCGGACCGCACCTGCCGGAACGATCGGGCATCGGATCGGGCGATGAGTCGGTCGAGTGCCGAGCCTTCGCCGGTGACACTATCGGCCACCGTGAAGAGGGCCGTCACGGTGTCGCCGGCGAGCCAGTCGGATTCTCCGGTGAGCGAATCGGGCGCCGTCTCCAAGCGGGCATCACCGAAGGACCACAACTCCCGAAGCTGTCCTCCCGGCAGCTGCAGGACGACCGAATCGCCGCTGACGGTCCGGGCCTCGGATTGTGCCAGGGGACGAAGGCGGCTGCCCCACGCCTCGATCCGTTCGATGGTATTGTTCGCGAGATGGACACCGATCGTATCAGCCAGCAGGTCCCACTCTTCATTCACCGCGTGCGCGCTGTCCACCGATACGACGCGGCGAAGTTCCTGCTGGTCCAACTCCAAGTCGATGCGTTCGCCGGTTAGCCGGTAGGGGTTGTCTCCGGTACCCGCGATCTCGGGTCGGCCGCCGATCAACGCTCCCCGCCGTTGCAAGCCCGCATCGAGCCACAGCGAGTCGCCGCGTCCGGCGAAGTCACTGCGGTCGATGGTAACCGCCCCCCCCGCCCAGATGCGATCATCACCAATCAGGCGAACCCGGTCCGCCACGATCACGTACGGGTCACCCGCCTGACCGGTGGAGTCGGTCATGGCGTAGTCGATCTGGGGCCGGCCGATGGCGTACATCTCGGGCTCGGAACGCACGCCGGGCGTCGCCCGGAAGTAGTCCAGGCTCGGGCCCCGCAGCGTGGAACCAGTTTCAAGGTTTCGCGTGTAGACGTTGCCCCGGGCCTCCCACAGCGAGCGGTCCTGGAAGTAGGTGCCCCGATCGGCATCGAGCGCCATGGTCGAGTCCCGGTAGTGCACGTTCCCGATGAAATAGGTGATCTCACCGCCGTTGTACGCTGCCAGGCTGTCGCTTTCCATCCGGATCTGGGTGCCTTCGCAGAACAACCGTACCCCACCGCCGGCAAAGTAGTTGGTCCCACTCGGTGTTTCCTGGGTGGTACCCTGCCCCCCTATGTGCTCGATTCGGAAGATGCAGTCATCGTCTTGCGCCGCCGCGGTACTGGTTACCGAGAGTGTCAACGACAGCAGCATGACCAGACGGAGCCGTTTCATCGTTGTTGTCCGGGAAGCGGCATCGATCCTGGTTCGTCACCAATTTGGCCGCCACGGGGCTGGTCGGTAACGATGTTGTGGAAGCCCGGGTCGGACCGGAACCCATTGCCCTCATAGGACCCGTCGGGGGACTGGTAGGTGAACGGCTGATCGGTCGAGAGCTCGTTGGCCTGCTGGTCGTAACGCAGCACGCTCGTTTTGAGTACCTCATCCTCGGTAGACCGCACCACGACGTTACCGTGCGCCTCCATCGCCCCGGTGTGGTAGCGATACAGTCCCGAGTCGGCGGTCAGAGTCGAGGTGTGAACGCCGTTTTCGTCGTAGAACAGCAGCTCGATCCCCCTGAGGTCGTACAGCCCGGCAGCCTCATAAATGAAGGCCGTGTCCGCCTGCAACCGGTTCCGCCGGATGCCGTCTGGCGCCAGCATGGTCGTCACCCCATAGAGTATCTGGTCGGCCGTGTCGCCCGCCTGAATGGTTGCGACCGGGCGAATACCGTCGTCCTGGCAGGCGGCAGCAGCCGATATCAGCACGCCCAAGAGCCCGAGCCCCATCACGCGGCCGGCCGTCGCCACCAGCGGAACGCGCCGGGCGGCGCGAGCAGGGTGTGCGCGGGGGACGGTCTCCGGTTCAGTCATCGCGCCGTCAGGCCTGCGCCTTGGCGAGGGAGCCGCTGGCCGATTGGCTGGCGTCCCGCTGCGCCCGTCGCACCAGGGCCGCCTTGACGAAGCCGATGAACAGGGGATGCGGTCGCGTGGGCCGGGATTTCAGCTCCGGATGGAACTGGCACCCCACGAACCAGGGATGGATGGGCAGTTCGATGATCTCCACTAACCCTCCGTCCGGCGATTGGCCTGAGAGGCGCAGGCCGAATTCCGCCAACACATCCCGGTAGGCGTTGCTCACCTCCCAGCGGTGCCGGTGCCGTTCGCTGATCTCCGTCGATCCATACATTTGCGCCACGGCGGAGCCGGGCCGGAGCCGGGCGGTATATGCGCCGAGCCGCATGGTGCCGCCCATGTTTTCCACTTCGTGCTGCGAGGACATCAAGGCGATGACGGGTGTTTCGCAGTCCGGTTCGAATTCGGTGCTGTTGCTATCGGGAAGCTCGCAGACGTTGCGGGCGAATTCTATGATGGCGACCTGCATGCCCAGGCAGATACCGAAGAACGGCAGCTCCTTCTCGCGAGCCCAACGCACGGCGTCCACCATCCCGTCGATGCCCCGCTCCCCGAAGCCGCCCGGAATCAGGAGCCCGTCGACCCCACCGAGCAGTTCCTGCGCCGACCGCTCGTCGGCAAATTTGTCACTGGAGATCCACTCGATTTCCACCTTGGCGTCGTTGGGAATGCCCCCGTGGATGAGCGCCTCTTCGACCGACTTGTAGGAATCGCGGAGGTCGGTGTACTTGCCGACCACAGCGATCCGCACGACGCGGGTCGGCTGGAGGATCCGATCCGTCATGGCAGACCAGCTGCGCAAGTCCGGATCCTTTGTGTCCAGCCGTAGACGTTGGCAGGCCTCTCGATCGAGACCCTGTTCGTGGAACAGGAGCGGCACCTGGTAGATCGACTGAACGTCCGGGCTTTCGATGACACACCCGAAATCGACGTTGCAGAACAAGGCGATCTTGCGCTTGATGTCAGCCGCGAGCGGCTGTTCGGTCCTGCAGATCAGGATGTCCGGCTGAATACCGATCTGCATCAGCTCGCGGACCGAGTGTTGCGTAGGCTTGGTCTTCACCTCGCCGGCCGCCGCGAGATAGGGCACCAGCGTGAGGTGGATGAACAGCACGTTCTCCCTGCCGACTTCCTGGCGGAACTGGCGGATGGCTTCCAGGAACGGCAGCGATTCGATGTCGCCGACGGTGCCGCCGATCTCGGTGATGACCACATCATGACCCGGGGCGCTCCGCCTCACCGCATTCTTGATCTCGTCCGTGATGTGGGGAATCACCTGTACCGTCGATCCGAGATACTCACCCCGACGCTCCTTGGTAATCACCGTCTGATAGATGCGGCCGGTAGTGACGTTGTTCTGCTGGGACAGCGATAGGTCGATGAACCGCTCGTAGTGGCCCAGGTCGAGGTCGGTCTCGGCCCCGTCGTCGGTGACGAACACCTCCCCGTGCTGGAACGGCGACATCGTGCCGGGATCGACATTGATGTAGGGATCGAACTTCTGGATAGTGACCGACAGGCCGCGCTCGACCAGGAGACGGCCGAGGGACGCCGCGGCAATGCCTTTGCCCAGGGAGGAAACTACTCCTCCCGTCACGAAGATGTACTTGGCGGCGGTGGGGGTCGTCGTCATGGGGTTACCTCTCCGTTGCTAGCCACAGAGCCTCCGCTCGATTGAGATCCTCGATGGTATCGACACCCGGATGCGGCTCCTCGTCTATCGACGCGACGCCGATGGTCAGGCCATGTTGCAGCGCCCGCAACATCTCGAGCTTTTCGGCGTCCTCTACCCGGGTCACCGGACAGGCAACCCAGCGCGCCAACGCCTCCCGGGTGTAGGCGTAGATGCCCAGATGGCCCCAGTACAGCCCATCGGCGGAGACGTCGGCGTCCCGGCGATGGGGGATCATGGCTCGCGAAAAATAGAGGGCCCGGCCGGTCACATCGGTCACGACCTTGGCCTGGGCCGGGTTGGCGGCCTCTTCCGCCGTCAGCGGGCTCGCCGCGGTTCCTACGTCGTCTCCACCCCGGACCCGTTCCAACGAGCCCCTGATCGCTGCTTCACTGATGAAGGGCTCGTCACCCTGGATGTTGAGCACCACATCGAAGTCCTTGAAGGCCGGCTGGTCTGCCACCTCAGCCACCCTGTCGGTCCCGGAGGGATGGTCCTCGGAGGTAAGAACGGCCGCAATGCCGGCGCGCTCAACTACCTGGGCAACCATCGGCGAATCCGTGGCGACCACGAGCTCGTCGACGAGGCCGTGGGACCGGACCCGCTCGATGACCCGGGTCACCAAAGGCTCGCCGGCCAGGAGGCGTAGCGGTTTGTTGGGCAGTCTGGTGGACCCGAGTCGGGCCGGGATGACACCGAGGACACGCATCGTTAATGCTAATAGGATTGGGCGCCGCGTGTCAAAACTCGTGCCATTCGCCCGCCCCACCGAGTCGGGACGGCTATCGAATTGCCTTGTAACGGCTTAGATGTGATGATCTGAAGGGGCCCGGGGGCGGGTCAGCCCCCGGGGAAAACCGCTAGTGCTGGCGAACCTCGACCTGGGTCACGGCCGAATCGGCCGTGCGAATCTCGATTATGATATCCTCCGAGGCCTCGGCATTGGCCTGGGCTTCCACCAACTGCGCCTGAACCGCTGCGGCCACGGAATCGCCAAATGCCTCGGCTATGGCCTCAGTCACCTGAGCCGTCACTTCGGCGCTGAGCTCCACGGCCAGGCGCGCCTGCTCTTCAGCCACCAGGATCTGCTCCCGATACATGCGGGCATGCTCCCGCTTGATCCGACTCTCGTCCGCATGTCGGAATTCCGCTGCCATGGAACGTGGCACGAACAGGGGTACCTCCGGTCCACCGGAGCGGAACCGGATCTCGCCGAACTCCACATACCCCCTGGGCGGCTCGAGATGGCAGATGAAGGAGGAATGCTCGTCAAAGTCCTCGATGTCGTCGATCGACAGTTGGCAGGCCGCCAGATCGACGTCCAGGCCCTCCGAGTTCAATTCGGCTTCCACCTCCAGCCAGTTGACCTCCTTGGG
>JAZFYL010000326.1:0-2763 GCA_036443495.1 Gemmatimonadales bacterium
TACCACATCCGGCCAGGCAGATTCGATCACGAAGGTCGCTGTTGGCTGATTGGGTATGGGGTCAGGAAGTACGTGCACTGCGCCCACTTCGAGATCCGTGATGTTCGCGTCAGGCAGCGAATCACTCCCTACTAGTCGTCGAGGGCGGTAAGGCGGTCTGGCGGTCGGACGGTCGAGTGTTCTGCCCGCCGCAGCCTCCCGCTGCCCGCCGCCGCCTCCCGCTGTCATCGCTGCCCGCCGCCTACAGCCCGCCTCCCCACCGATACTGGTAGAACACCTGGAATGTGTCGAGATCGGCCCCGAACCGCGCCGACACGCCGGTCGAATAGACGAACTTGAACGAGTGCCGCCGCGCCACCGGTACCGAAAGGGTCCCCGCCAACCGAGTACTCTCTTGCGGGTTGTTCTTCCCGACGCCGTTCACGATCGACTGGCCGCCCTTGCCGTACCCGGCGTTGAACCCCAGCCACAATCCGGGCCGAAAGGTGTAGATGACGTCGCCCTGGATAGCCCAGATTGGGTCCTGCTCGATGACGGCGCCTCGCAGGTCGGGGTTCCGGGTGAACAACCAGACGTCGCCGAACAACTCGAAGATCCACTTGCCGCTCGCCTGCGAAACCCCTAGGCGGGGCCGAAAGGCCCACCGATTGGTGCCCAGGTTGATGAGCTTTGACGAGTCGTACCGCCCCAGCGGTACGATGACCATGAGGCTGGCCCCGGCGACGGTCTTCTCGCGAAAGCCCGAGAACTCCCGCGGGGTTTGTGCCGGCGCGCCGAGAAAACTGACCGCCAATTGGATTCGGGGGTCCGCGAAACCCCTCCGCGTGGTACTGGTATCCTGTCCCGCCAGGCTCCCTTCCCATGTTCCCCAGACGAACGGCGCCAGAATCGCCAACTTGCTCGAGGCCCCGAAGAAGTCGATCGTGCGGACGTACAACCCCGTCAGGTTGTTTATCTGCGCCCGGGCGTCGTCGATGTTCAGCGCCTGATCGAACAACAGGTCGCCGGTGGAGTAGCCGTAACCCAGCATCGCGAAGTTCACCCCGACCGGAGCCGCGGAGAAAGCCCGCGGTTCGAGATCCTGTGCTCGGAGCGGCGTTTCGAGGGACATCAACAGGGCCGCGGGTATCAGAAGAACCAAACCGGTTCTCTTCCCACTTGCGGCGGTGGCCGCCCGGGCCATCTTCAGCATCCTGATTCCAAATTGATGTTCCGGACGAATCCGATCGTCAAGGATGGACCATGAAACCACTGTGGGGAGCCTCATTGCTGTGTCCGTTGCTCGGACCGGGGGGGCGTTCATGTCGGACGGTATGGCTGGGGTGGCCGATGCTGCCTGCCTGGAGGGCACAATCTACACTGTGAGCGAAGTTCAACCAATTCATCACCACGCAGCCGTCATCTACCGGCGCGATCGTTGAGTGTACCATGACCTCCCTGGCTCTCATCGTCGTTGCCGTCGTGGCGCTTGCCTACGGTCTCGCCTCGCGGAAGCTGTCCCACAGCATGCTGACGGCGCCGATGGTGTTCACCGGCGTGGGCTTTCTCCTGTATCGGGCGGGACTCCTCGAGATCGAGGGGGTAGACGAGGGTGTACACCTTTTGGCGGAGGCGACCCTCATCGTGGTGCTGTTTGCCGATGCGGTCCGGATCGATCTCAGGAGGCTCCGTCGCGACCACAACCTTCCGGTCCGGATGCTCGCCATTGGATTGCCGCTCGGCATCGTTTTCGGGACGGTGGTTGCGGTCCTGCTATGGCCCCCAATCTCCGTCTGGCAGGCTGCCGTGGTGGCCGCCATTCTGGTGCCGACCGATGCCGCCGTGGGTCAGGCCGTGGTGACCATGAAAACCGTTCCGGTGCGCTTGCGACAGACGCTCAACATCGAGAGTGGCCTCAACGATGGCCTGGCGCTGCCGTTCGTGCTCTTGGCCGCTGCCCTCGCCAGCGAGCAGGCCACTGGATCGGCGGAGTGGATCCGCTTCGGGCTGCTGCAGCTTACCCTCGGTCCACTGGTCGGGATCGCCGTGGGGCAGGTTGGGGGGTGGTTGATCGACCGCGCCATCCGGGCGGGGTGGTGCGACGAGAGCTATGACGGCATCGTCCTCCTTGCTTTGCCGGTCCTGGCGTACTTGGTGGCCGAGCGGGTCGGCGGCAACGGGTTTCTCGCCTGCTTCGTTTCCGGCATGGCGTTCCGTCATGCGGTTCAGCAGCGGTGCCATCCCGTCGTCAAGTTCGTCGAAAACGAGGGCCAGCTGCTGGTGTTGGCAACGTTCGTGCTCTTTGGCGCGATGATGCTGCCGGTGCTGGGGGAGATAAGCGATCCGAAGGTGTGGCTCTACGCCATCCTCAGCCTCACGGTGATCCGGATGGCTGCGATCGCGATATCCCTTGTCGGCGCGGGCCTGCGACGGCCGAGCGTGCTGTTCCTGGGGTGGTTTGGCCCCCGAGGCCTTGCCTCGATACTGTACATCCTCCTGGTACTCGAGGCTTATGCCATGGGCGTGCCCCAGGAGACGCGCCAAGTCGTGGTAGCGACCGTGCTCCTCAGCCTGATCGCGCACGGGGTGACGGCGGCACCCGCCGCTCGGCTGATCAGCAGGAAGGCGGCTCGCTGGCGGGAGCAAGCACCTCACGACCACGAAATGAAGCCCGTGCCGGAGATCCCGACCCGGACATAATGGCGAAATCGGCCAGGGACGGTAGTGGCGGCGGATTCCCTGCTGCCAGCTACCGCCTGCTACCGTCTCTGACCGCCTTGCGGC
>JAZFYL010000327.1:0-8755 GCA_036443495.1 Gemmatimonadales bacterium
CGCGAGCGTATTCCTTATTTCCACAGGACTGACGGCGGTCGTGTTCGCGGGATCACTGGGACTTGCGTGGGGCCGGAAAACAGCAAGCGGAAAACGGTAGTGCAGCTGCAGGGTAAGGCCTGCGACGCTTCCCCGGCCACCTGACCATCAGTCTATGACTTTCTCGGAGTTGATTGCTGTTTGCCGTTTGCCGTTTCCTGATTTCTGAGGTTCGCTATGTCAACAAAGCCAGGCATCAAGATCGTCTGCCTCCAGGGCACGACCCGACCCGGCAACTATACCCGCATGGCCCTGAACATCGTTGTCGACGAGTTGGGCAAGAACCCCGACGTCAAGGTGACCGTCATCGACCCGACCGAGGTCGACCTGGTCTTCCCCGGCCAATCCTCCAACGACAGCGTCGCACGGATGGTAGAGAAGGTGAAAGACGCTACCGGAATGGTGATGGCCACGCCGGAGTACCACGGTACGTTCAGCGCCACGATGAAGTTGATGATCGAGAACCTGGGGTTCCCCTCGGCGCTCGCAGGTAAGCCGACCGCGCTCCTCGGCGTGGCGGCCGGCCGAATCGGCGCCATCAAGTCGTTGGAGCAGCTGCGCGGCGTCTGTTCCCACGTCGGGGCCATCGTGCTACCGGGGCCGGTCTCCATCGCCGGCGTCCAGGGCGTCTTCGACGAGGAAGGGCACTGCACCGACCCCGATGTCGAGAAGCAGATTCGCGCCGTAGCGACTTCGCTGGAGCACTACATCAAGGACGCCGTATGCCCCCGCTACAGCCTGGAGGCGCTGGTCCGCGGTGGGGGGTGACGACCGGAAGGTCTGGACCTTCTTCTACGGATCCTACTTGAATCTCAACGTTCTCGAGGAAGTCGACCTGGTTCCGGGAGAGTGGGAGACCGGCCGGCTGAGCGGCTTCGACATCCAGATAGAGCCACGCGCCAACCTTGTCCGGGCCAATGGCAGTGTCGTATACGGCATCGTGGCCAGTGCCACGCACGCCGAGTTGGAGCGGCTCTATGCCCACGCCCGCGAGGTCCTGGGCGAAGTCTACCTCCCGGAGGCCGTGCTGGTAGAAACCACGAACGGTGTGTTTCGTCCGGCCCTGTGCTACATCTGCCACGACATGAAGCCGCGCCCGGCTGACCCGTCCTATGTGGATCGGATCGCGACGCCAGCGAGGGGATACGGATTCCCCGACTGGTATATCGAGCGACTGGAGTCGTTCAAACAGGAGTAGGCGCAAAATCGACCACAGCCAGGAGATCTCATGCCGAACATGATCCTCGGCGCCGTTCCCGTAATCCCCGTGACCGACTCCGCCCGGGCCCAGGAGTTCTATTGTAACCGGCTCGGGTTCACCCACGAGTGGACCTATCATCCGCACGAGGATCAATCCGACCCGGCCTACATGGGGCTCCAATGGGACGAGGCGTTCATTCATCTATCTTCTTTCGGCGGTGATGGACAGGGGAAGGCGGCGGTCGTGCTGGCGGTGGCCGACGTCGACGCGTTGTACCGGGATCTGGTCGAGCGGGGGGCGCCCGTAGCCCTCCAGCCGACTGACCAGTCATGGGGCACGCGTGAACTGCATGTCAACGATCCGGACGGCAACTCCCTGCGGTTCGTCCAGGCGAAGTAGCGCAACCGGTCACAAGCCTCAGGCCAGCCCCTTTCCCCCCGACCGCCCCGACCCCGTGACCGCCTGACCGCCCGACCGCCCGCCCCTTGCCCCATCCGCGTAGGGACCACAGCTTTTGGACCGCGGTACCCTGGGTATCAAGTCGGCACCCACCCGTTCCCCGAGGCTGACATGGTTACCATCGCGTCGTTGTGGCTGTCCTTGCTCCTCGCTACCGTCCTGGTCTGGATCGCGAGCGCGCTAGTCTGGATGGTGCTGCCCCATCACAAGTCGGATTACCGGCGCCTGCCCGATGAGGACGGGGCGCGGGCCGCCCTGACCCCGGACCTGGCTCCCGGACAGTACATGATCCCCCATCTCACGGAATGGGATCCCGCAAAGGATCCCGAGGGAGCGAAGAAATTCGCCGAGGGGCCAGTGGGGTTCCTGACCGTCGTTCCGCGGGGCCTTCCGAACATGGGGAATAAGGTCCTCCGCTCGCTGGTGTTCTATCTGTTCGTCGCTGGAACGGTGGCCTATCTCGCCACCCGCTCGATTCCGGCGGGAGCCGAGTACCTTACCGTATTCCGCTTCACCGGTACCGTGGCCTGGGCAGCATATGGTTTTGCGATCATCCCGGATGCCATCTGGTTCGGCCGTCCCTGGAAGACGGTGTGGAAGCATCTGGCCGACGCGTTCCTCTACGCCTTGCTCACGGCGGGCGCCTTCGCGGGTTTCTGGCCCGGGTAGGTGAGCGGCGGGCAGACGCCAGAAGCCAGGTACCAGAGGCCGGGTGCCCTTCACCTCTGGCATCCGGCTTCTGGTAGCTGATCGCTGTTTTCTGTTTTCTGGTATCTGGCCCCTGGCCCCTGACTACCGTCCACCGTTCACCGACCTCCTATCACAGAGTCATAAAATGAACCGTCTCGCACTCGCACCCATCATCCTCCTCTGCCTGGCACCGGCCGCCGCCACCGCCCAGGCGGATTCCGCTAGCGTCGTGGCGGTCATCGAGCAGTTCCACGCGGCCCTGGCTGGAGGTGACAGTACCGCAGCAATGGCACTACTAGCGCCGGACGCCGTAGTGTTGGAAGGCGGTTACCGCGAGACCCGGTCGGAGTATGCCGGGGGTCATCTGAGCGCCGACATGGCGTTCATGTCAGGCATGAAGCGCCAGATCTCCGAACGTCGGGTCCGGATCGAGGGCGGTCTCGCATGGGTAAGCACGACCAGCCATATGGCCGGCGAATATTACGGCAAGAAAATCGAGAGCGACGGCGTAGAGCTCATGGTGTTGCTCCAACACGAGACCGGATGGCTCATCGAAGCCATTCATTGGTCGTCGGCTCGCTAAGAGGAAGTCATTTGGCCGAAAAACACTCATGAACAACAACAAGCACGAGGGAGTTTCGTGATGTTCCAGGGACGTACAGTTGGTGTAGAGAAAACGTGGCGCCTTGTGGTGCTGGCAACCATCATCTCCATTCAGGCAGCCTGGGCCCAGGGGCCGGTCGATCTGGATACGGTGCGTGCCGGCCGATTCGACGCCGGCAAGATGTGGACTTTCGAGTACGCCCCGGCAGAATATTTTTCCGAGACGTATGGCTTCGACGCCAACGATGCGTGGTTCGAACGTGCCCGTTTGTCTGCCTTGCGCGTCCCGGGATGTTCCGCCTCATTCGTGTCTCCCGACGGCCTTCTTGCCACCAACCATCATTGCATTCGCGGTCGGCTCGCCAGCATCGCGCGCGACGGTGAGAACCTCCTGGACGATGGGTTTGTAGCGCAGACGCTCGACGACGAACGCCCTATTCCGAACTACTACGCCGATCAGTTGATCGCCGCCGAAGATGTGTCGCAACAGGTCTTCGCCGGAATCGACCAGGCCACTGCAGGGCAGGAACGTACCCAGGCCATCCAACAGGCCATCGCCGACATCCAGGCACGAGCCCGCGAACGATACGCCGATGCGGGAGGAGACTCGCTCCACGTGCAAGTGGTTCCGCTCTACAATGGCGGCCGCTATTCCATGTATGTGTTCCGACGCTTCACCGATGTGCGCATGGTCATCGCGGCGGAACTGCAGTTGGGGTTCTTCGGCGGTGACCCCGACAACTTCACCTATCCGCGGTACGCGCTCGATTTTGCCTTCCTTAGAGTGTACCAGGATGGCCAGCCCTACCACACGGATCACCACTTTACCTGGAGCATGGACGGGGTCGAAGAAGGTGACATCGTCTTCATCATCGGTAACCCCGGTCAGACCAACCGCCTCAACACCATGGCACAGTTGGGACTGCAGCAGGGCATCACCTTGCCCGCCACACACGCCTGGTATTCCAGCCGGCTCCTGGCAATCCGTGACTTCTACGCCGAGGATCCGGAGACCGGTGAAGCGATGGACCTGCGCAATTGGGCGTTCGGCCTGTCCAATTCCCTGAAGGCAACCACCGGCAGGCTCGAGGCGTTGGACAACCCGGTCATCATCGCCAAGCGTGCGGACGCCGAGGCCGGGTTACAGGACTCGATCGCGGCGCGCGACGACTTGCGAGACCGGTACGGCGATGTAATCGACCGCATCGCTGCCATTCAGGAGCAGAAAGCCGAACTGGCCGATCCCTACGCCGCGTTTCTTGCTATCGGCAACCGGCGCTACGGCTCCGCAACGCTCGGGCGGGCCATGGCCGCAAAGGCCTACCTGGATGCGCTGAGCCGTGGGGCCCCCGGGGATAGCATCGCGCGGTTCCGACAGCAGTTGCTCCGGCTGGGCGATCTCCCGGCCGGACTGGAACGCCGCTACCTGGCCGCCAGGCTGGCGGACATCGCCAGGGCCTATGGTCCGGATCACCCGATCGCCAGGGCGGCGCTTCCCGACGGGACGCCCAGCGCCTCCGCCGCAGCGTTGATGGCAAGCAGCATGATGCCCGACTCGGTGGCGGTCGCCGCGGCAGTCGCGAGTGAGACTCTGTCGGGCGACGACCCGGCCATGCTGCTGGTAGCGCAGATACTGCCGCTCTACCGTGAGTTCCAATCGCTATGGCAACCTCTCGCCGCGGAGGAGAGGTCGCTGGCCGGCGACCTGGGCCGGGCACGCTTCGAGGTCTACGGCGGCAGCATTCCGCCCGATGGGTCACGTTCCCCACGAATTGCCGACGGCATGGTCAAGGGATACGAGTACAACGGCACCTTGGCGCCACCGTACACCACCTTCTACGGCCTGTACGATCGTTACAACGCCCACCGGGGATCGGTAGACTGGGCGCTCCCCGACCGTTGGCAAGAGCCGCCTGCCGGGCTGGACCTGGCAACCCCGCTCAACTTCGTGTCGACGGCCGACACCTACGGCGGCAATTCCGGGTCGCCCGCCGTCACTCCGGATCTCGAGCTGGTAGGGCTCAACTTCGATCGCAACATCAACGGGCTCTCCCGCGACTTCATCTATCTGCCCGAACAGGGGCGCAACGTGATGGTGGATGTGCGGGCGATACGCGCGGCGTTGGAGCACGTGTACCGGAGTGAGAGGATATTGATGGAGTTGGGTGCCGGAACACCGGCGGGTGTGGGGGAATAGGGAATAGGGAATGGGGAGTAGGAAGCCCCGGATCAGCTCATTCGATCTATCACCGTCATTCCCGGTTGATCGTGATCCGCCATTTGCATGAGCGCGGCGGCTCCTTGCTTAAGGTTGACTCGACGACGCACCAGGATGCCTGGGTCGATCGCCCCTTCGGTGATCATTGCCAGCAGCGGTGGGAAAGCGTGGGCCTGCATCCCATGGCTGCCCCTGATCTCCAGTTCGTGGGCGATCACACGATCCATGGGCACGGGATGCTCGCGATCCGGGCCGACCATCAAGCCGACCTGAATGTGCCGGCCCCGTTTGCGGAGACAGCGGATCGAACTGGCGCAGGTAACGGCGCTTCCGAGTGCGTCGATTGACACGTCCGCGCCACCACCGGTTGAGTCGAGGATCGCCTCGTTGATGCCCGCCGTTTCCCGCGGGTTGAGTACGACTTCAGCACCCAGCCCGCGCGCCAGCTCGAGCGCGTCCTCCTGAATGTCGATCCCGATCACCCGGGCGCCCACCGCGCCGGCAATCATCACCGCCGACAGACCGACACCGCCACAGCCATGGATCGCCACCCACTCACCGGGCGCGGTTCGACCTTGAGCCACCACGGCGCGCCAAGCCGTGGTGAAGCGACAGCCAAGGCTCGCAGCCGAGACTGCATCCACGTCATCGGGCAACGGCACCAGGTTGCTGGCCGCGTAGCGAATCATCACGCGCTCGGCGAACGATCCCCAGTGGGTGAAACCGGGTTGTTGCTGCCGGTCGCAGACCTGCTGGTTGCCCGACAGGCATTGGGGACAACTGCCACAGCCCGTAATGAATGGAACCGTGACACGTTGGCCCACCCTCCAACCCGCTACGGCGCTGCCGATCTCTTCAATGGTCCCTGCCAACTCGTGGCCCGGGACATGGGGCAGAGTAATGTCGGGATCCTGTCCCTGCCACCCGTGGTAGTCGCTGCGGCAAACACCGGTCGCCTCGACCGTGAGAATGACGGCATCCGGTTCCAGCGAGGGGTCAGGCACACGGCGCACCTCGATCGGATCGCCGAAGGTTTCGTAGATGGCAGCTAGCATGGGGGAGCAGGCCGACCCTTCTGGAAAGGGAGTAGGGAGTGGGGAGTAGGGAGTGGGCGGTTGGTCGCTTCGACAAATAAGGACACCGGGGGGATGGGTCAACCTTCGAGTTCCCCTTCCTACTCCCTATTCCCCACTCCCTACTCCCTTCACCAGCAGTTGACGAATCCGGACCATTGTCCAAATATGTTCCCATGCATTCGGTATGGAACGAAGACGACCGACAAAATCTGCTCCAACGCATGCGTCATGTCACCCCGCCGCGAGCTCCGCTGTGGGGGACGATGAACGCTGAGCAGATGGTAGAACACGTGACCGCTCAGCTGAAGCTGGCATTGGGGGATATCGAAACCCACCCTCGCTCGAGTTGGTTGTCCCGCTGGCCGATGCGACCGCTCTTGATCTACTGGCTTCCGTGGCCCAAGGGCGCTCCCACGGTGCGGGAGCTACTGGCATTTTCCGCAACGGGGTGGGACGAAGCCAGACGCGACTTCAAACAGACTTTCGACCTAGTCACCGCCAGGGGGCCTCGAGGGTCCTTCGCGCCGCATCCAGTGTTCGGCGATCTCACGCCCCGCGCATGGGGCGTCCTGATGTATCGGCACATCGATCATCATCTGCGGCAGTTCGGCCTTTGAACCGGTTTTCCGAAGCCACGAGCCGACAGTCGCCGATCTTTCCCTGATTACCGTCCTTCGCTACCGCCCACACTCGGCTGGGGCGGCGCCGGCCCCAGCAAGGAACGATCGACATATCCCAAGGGCCTGCCGTCGATCGAAATCCTATACCAGCCCAGCCTGAGCGAATCGACACCCACCCGCTCGCCAGGATCGAGGATGCGCACAGCATCCGCAGTCCCGCTGCGCCGTGCCCGAACGTTTACCCAAGTCTGGGCATACTTGAATTCCCACGAAAAAGCGGTGGAGGGGTCAGCGGCTGGGGCTGAGGAGGGGGGGAGCGCAGCTACCACCAAGGGCGCCGTATCCAAGACAGCTGGATTGCTGGAGTCGATCTCCACGACTGTCGAAACGGCAGCGGTATCGGCCTCGCTGGCCAACGATGGCGAAGTGGAGTCGGGTACCACCGCGAGATCTGCTGGCCCTTGTTCTAATCCGCTCGACACTGGCGGGACAGTAATTCGCCCGCTGCCTTCGTTCCCACGAACGGCCAGGAACACGATGGCCAACACGACCGCGCCGCCGCCGAGCCAGACGGGTAACCGGTGCTTGTGCTCTCTGTGTCTCTCCCCGCGTATCAGCCGGTGCTGGATAAACCCGTAACTGCACCGGGGACACCTGGTGGCCACAGCCAAGGCCTTCTGACCACATTGGGGACATTCGATATACGCCATAGCACCGGAATATGGAGAGTGTACGGACTCGACGCTACCACAGTGAGTAGCTTGTGGCTTGTGGCTTGCAGTTCATGTAATAATCCCACCTTCCCGTCCACCGTCCAGCCACCAGCCACCAGCCACCAGCCACCAGCCAATCTACCGCCCCAGCTCCCGGGGCGCTGTGACCCGGCCCACCACACCCGCCAGGGCCAGGATCGTCAGGAGATAGGGCAACATCAAGAAGAACTGGTAGGGAATGTCGAGGTCCATCGCCTGAAAAAGGAACTGTGAGGCATTCACAGTTCCAAACAGCAACGCGGCCACAGCCACGCCCAGCGGGTTCCAGCGGCCCAGGACCACTATGGCGATGGCCACAAACCCCCTGCCAGCCGTCATTTGCTCGGTGAAAGTGCCGACCTGGGCGAGAACCAGACTGGCGCCGGCAAGTCCAGAAAATGCGCCACCAATCGTAGTAGCAGTAAACCGTACTACTTTGGTACGATCACCTGCTACCTCGGCCGCCTCACGTGACTCGCCCACGGCCCTGAGTTTCAGGCCCCACCGGGTACGAAACAACAGCCACCAAACGAGCGGAATGGCCAGGAAAGCGAGGTAGGTGAGTACCGGTTGATTGAAGAGCGCCTGCCCCACGAGCGGGATGCGGGCCAGTCCCGGCACCCTGACCGACTCCAGTGTCTCCAGGGACAGTCCCGCTCCCTGGGGACCGAAGTACTGGCGATACACCGTTCCGGTGAGACCAACCATGCCAAGGGTTATTGCGGCTCCGGTGATGATCTGAGTGCTACCGGCAGCGTGCCGACGATCGCGTCGGGGTCCAGCGACAGACCCAGGCGCTCGCAAAGTTGTCGGACTCGATGACGGAGGCTCTTGGGCCGGACGGGCCAGTCGGCGGTAAGCGCGATATTCTCACCGACGGTCAACTGAGGGACAGATGTGAAGTGCTGGTGTACCATACCGATCCCACGGGCACCTGCATCACGTGGCGACCTGATCGGCGTCGGGTGGCCGTCGAACTCGATGGCTCCTGCGTCCGGAGTAGTGAGACCGTAGGCGATGCGCATGAGGGTCGTCTTCCCGGCTCCGTTCTCCCCGAGGAGGGCGTGTAGCTGGCCGGCACGCACAAGAAAATCGAC
>JAZFYL010000328.1:0-2058 GCA_036443495.1 Gemmatimonadales bacterium
ACCCCTTCCGGTGGGCGGCCAAAAGGGTAACACCCGCATCAAGGCTGCTCCCGCCGACGGAACGGGCGGATTCGGTTGGGTCTACACCTCGGGGTTGGTGTTCCCGAACACCGCGGCGGGAGAGGTCGACGACTCCGGCAAGCCGTACAACACCTATTGATGGTCCTTCGATCCCCGCTCGATACCGCTGCCATGCGTGACCGAGGTGTCTCGGGAGGCGCCGGCGGGGGCGGATTCAGCCTTCTGGAGCTGGTGCTTGTCATCGCCATCATCGCGACGGTCGCGGCGATCGCGGTCCCGCGCTACGGCGGCGCCGTGGCCCGGTACCGCATCGAGGCCGCCGCCCGACGGATCGTGGAGGATCTCGCCCTCGCCCGGGCGACCGCCAGATCCAAGAGTGCCAGCGTCACCGTGACCTTTGACGTCGCGGCGAACCAATACCAGCTCTCAGGTGTCGCGTCCCTCAATGATCCCCAGTCGGTCGCCGAACTGAACCTTTCCGACCCGCCCTACCGCGCCCGGCTGGTCTCAGCCGTCTTGGGTGGTGACAATGCGGTCATCTTCGACGGCTTCGGCACTCCCGACAGCGGAGGTACGATCGTCATTGCCGGTGGCGCGGTCTCGAAAACGATCGTGCTCGACGCCGACAGCGGCGCAGCAACCGCGCAGTAGGTGTTTCGTTTCTAGAAAGCGAAGATTCAACACGGAGGGCCACGGAGGGCCACGGAGGGCCACGGAGAAAATAGCAGGATTGAGGAAGCGGGCTGGTGGCTGTCGGCAATTTCTGGGTGGAGCGAAGCGAAGCCCCGGTCTTCTTGGTGGCGGACCAACCGTGGCGTCGTCCCGATGCGATCGGGACTTCGTCACAGCCACACGGAGGAAGGCGAAGATTCACCGCGGAGGTCAGGCCGCCTTCGATTCCCGGACCAGGTGGCGGTCGACCAGGGCGTCGTACTCGGAAAAGTCGAGTGTGACGAAAATTTTGGCCAGCTCGGGATCGAACTGTATGCCGTCGAATTTGGTGATCTCACCGATCACCTGTGCCCGCGACAGTGCCGCCCGGTAGGATCGGGCCGAGCTCATTGCGTCGAAGGCATCGGCCAGTGCCAGTATTCTTGCGATTTGAGGAATCTTCATGCCGCTGAGACCCTCGGGATAGCCTTTGCCGTCCCACCACTCGTGGTGGTAGAGGACCCCCGGCAGCACCTCTTTCAGAGCGGCAATGTCCTTGAGAATGTTGTGGCCGATACGCGGGTGGCTCTTGATCTGTTCCAGCTCCGAATCGCTGAGCCGTCCCGGTTTTCGCAACACCGCCCCGGGCACGCCGATCTTGCCGACATCGTGCACGAGGCCCGCGATTCGAACTGTTTCGACCTTCTCGTCTTCGAATCCGCAGGCACGGGCCAGTGCCGATGCTGTCAGTGCCACTCGTTCCGAATGACCCCGGGTGTATCGATCCTTGGCGTCGATCGCAGCCGTCAGGGCCCGGATCGTGCCTAGAAACATCTCCCGTTGCTGGGTGTACAACGTGACGTTGTGGAGGAAAGCGCCGAGGTAGTCGGCGGTGGCGTCAAGCAGCTGTACGTCGTAGCTGGTCGCCTCCGGGTCCGGTCCCGTCTTGCCGCCGGCCAGAATCAGTGCGGCGACGCGACCAGCGGACATGACAGGCTCGGCGATCACCTGGGAGTCGACGCGCGCGGCCAGGTCATGTTCAGCGGGATCGAGGAGCATCGTTCCCTGATCGCCACGGATCTCCTCGAGTATCTTTGCCGCCAGTGCGTCGAATTCCTCCCGCGGACATGGCAGCTGCCCGGCCACGGCCAGGTCGAACGCCATCTCAACTCCGGGTGCGTCGGGGCGGCTGGACTTGACCGCAAGCCAGGTGAGCTGAAGCGTGTCCAAGAGGAGCCGGCAGGCCATGTTCACGAAGTCGCGGGGCTTGGTGAGCCAGTTCATTGACCGGCCGAGCTTGTACAAAAGGTTGATCTGCTCGTAGGTGTCGGCAAGCTCCTTGCTCATCGCAGCCAGGGCACTCTCGTGGCCGCAGTCATCGGAGGT
>JAZFYL010000329.1:0-14233 GCA_036443495.1 Gemmatimonadales bacterium
GAGGAGTCGGCGGGCGCCGTCATCCCCCGCACTCCTCCACCAAACACCGCGGGATCGATGACGGCGTTGGGTTCTATGCCGGTGATGGCCCACCGAACCCGGATCAGGGTCCGGGCCGGAAAATCGAACCAGGCGACGCGTCGTCGAATCTCGATTTCCTGGCGCACCGGGAGCCAGAACTGCCCGTCGGTAAGAGAGTTTTCCAAGAGCAGCGTGATGTCCTCGACCGCCTCGTCGCGATAGGCTGCGGCCGTGAAACCGAGACGCAGCCGCACGATATCGCCGGTGGCTCGGTCGATGTACGCCCGCCCGACGGCCAGTCCGGCGCCGGGGGGGGGGGACATCGGGCGGAAATCGACTCCCACCAGCCGCAGAGTCCGTTGGGCCGATTCGAGTGAGACGGAATCGGTGATCGCGTACTCATACTGGTCGGGGCCGTCGGGCGCGAAGGGGTGGAGTACCCCGCGCACCTCATCGCCATCGCCCAGCGAGATACGGTTGGGCAGGTTGTCGAGCACGACCCGGAGATGGTCGCTGTGATAGCTGATGTCGGTGGGGAGAAACCGCCGATCCCGCCAGGCGGTGATCACTTGCTTGCTCACCCCAGGGGTCTGCCAATACACTTCGACGTCCAACTCGTCGGCCTTGATCAACCTGGGCGGCTCGTTGAGCGCCTCACCCACCTGGGTCGAGAAAAAGACGAAGCCGTGGGCGTGCGCGCGGTAGGATCGCAGCGCATCACCGCCCCGGGCGTCTACTCGGCGGCGAACCGCCTGTGCGACCACTACCTGAGCCTCAGGGGAACTCCATTGCTGTGCATCGAGCGGGGCGGCCACGGCCGCCGCCACAACCAGCAAGACGATCGGCATGAAGTCGGAATATCCGGGGGCCGGTGGCTCCGGGCAACCTGGGCCGCGATCGGAGTGGCCCTGGTGGGCTGCGGCGGGACGCCCGCACCTTCCGCGACGACACCCGTGGCCACGGTTCGGCGCCTCGTCGAGCGGGACAGCGTTGTTGTGCTGGAGGCCTGGGGCGCTGCAGCCGACGACACCACGCTCATGGTGGCCACCGATCAGCCACGGGTGATCATTCTCCGGCACGGGCCCCCGGACAACACCGTGTTTGCCGAGTTGTCGCTCCCGGCTAACGCCTTCGATTCCCCCGCGGGGGTGGCGGACTCGGTCCGCGTGAGCCTCCGACCACGCCCGGGTATATATGGCGTGGATATCACGTCCGATGCGCCGATCAAGTCGGGCGCAGTGCTGGTCTTCAAGTATGCTTATCATTTCTCCCGCCCCGCCGGGGCGGAGCGATACCAAACCGATGTGGAGCTGGAAGAGGCGCTGTTCATCGGCCGCCTTCAGGAAAACGGCATGGTCGCAGTATTGCAATCGACTCGTCCCGCCTCGGACAACCTGCAGGCCATCGTCCCTGCTGGCGGGACGTACGTTGTCGCGGCTTTCCGTTAACGCCGCGGTGTTGGCCCGGCCCCGGCAGCCCGGTAGATTGAAGCGCCCATGACAGCCTTCGTATTGGTCACCCTCGAAGACAACGCCAGATACAAGCTCCCCGCCGGTCGCAGTTCCGTCGTGGGGCGCGCCGTCACGAGCGACATCTCACTGTACGACCCCACCATCTCGCGGCGCCACGCCGAGCTGACGCCGACGGCGGAGGGCATCCGGGTTCAGGACCTCGGCAGCTCCAACGGCACCTTCATCAACGGAACCAAAATCGAATCAGGCTTGTTGACTCCGGGTGATTCGGTCACTTTCGGGAAGGTGGTTTGTCACGTGCTGACCACCGACCCGCGCCCGGCCGCCGAGCCCTTCGTGGCTCCGAGCCAGATCGCCGGGGGCACCATCGTGCGTCAGGTCGCGGTGTCAGCAGCGGGACAGCTTCCCTCATCTCAAGTGTCTCAGGAAGAACTGCAAGGGCGGCGGCTCGCCCTCCTGCTCGACGTTTCGCAAACCCTGGCGGATGAGTTCGATCCAGCCAACCTGCTGGCCCGGGTGGTCGACAAGACGTTTCAGGTGATGAGCGTCGACCGTGTCGCGATCCTGCTGTCCGATGAGGCCACGGGAGACCTGGTCCCGCGGGTTTCCCGCAGCCGCATGGAGGAGGACGGCACCTTCCAACAGGTCCCCAAATCCATCGCTCGCAAGGCGGTCGAAGAGCGTATAGCGATCATGACCGACAACGCCGCGATGGACGCCCGCTTCAAGGGTAAGTCCGTGGTCATGCAAAGCGTGCGGAGTGCGATGTGTACGCCTCTCATGGCACAGGCGGACAGTGTACTCGGCGTGTTGTACGTCGATAGCGTTTCCGCCACCGAGGCGTTCAACGACGACGACCTTCAATTCCTCATCGCCTTCGCGGGTATCGCGGCAGCCGCCATCAACAAGGCACGATACGCCGATCAGATGCAGCGGCAGGCGCTGGTGCGCTCGAATTTCGAGCGCTACTTCGCGCCCAACGTCGCAGCCGCGATCGCCGAGCAGCAACAAGACGTCGAACTAGGCGGCGAGAAACGCCCGGTGACGATCCTGTTCAGCGACATCCGCGGGTTCACGTCTCTTTCCGAAGAGTTGGCCCCGGGGGCCATTGCCAACCTGCTGACCGAATATTTCACCGAGATGGTGGACATCATCTTCGAGTTTGGCGGGACGCTCGACAAGTTCATCGGCGACGCCATCATGGCGTTGTGGGGAGCCCCCCTGTCGCAGTCCGGCGATCGGGAGCGCGCCCTGGAGGCCGCCATCGCCATGCAGCGTGGGGTGGCGGAACTGAACGCCAAATGGCGGGACGAGGCACGGCCCGAAATCGGGGTCGGCATCGGTATCAACCATGGAGATGTGTTCGTCGGGAACATCGGCAGCCAGCGGCGGCTCGAGTACACCGTCATCGGCGACGCCGTCAACGTGGCGTCGCGACTCTCGTCGAAAGCAGGCGCCGGAGAGATTCTCATTAGCGAACCCTTTTACAGGTTGCTCGACACCCGGCCCGACGTCGAGAAAATCGACGCCATCGCTCTCAAGGGAAAGGCCAACCCGGTCGCGGTTTACCGCGTGAAGGTGTAAGGCCAGCCACCGCGCTCCAGTAGGTCCAGCACCAATCGGAGCGGCAACCCCATGACGCTGAAGAAGTCCCCTTCCACCCGTTCGACCAGCGCGGCCCCGTACCCCTGTATGCCGTACGCGCCGGCCTTGTCCAGCGGCTCGCCGGTGGCCACATAGTCACGCAGAAACGCCTCTGTCAACGGCCGGAAAGTCACCAGGGTCATGTCTGTGGCGGAAGTCGTCCCCGCCGGGGAGGATAGGGCGCAGGCGGTAACCACCTGGTGGGTACGCCCCTGGAGGCTCTGTAGCATCGACAACGCCTCGTCCTCGTCGCGAGGCTTCTCAAGGACGGTATCATCGAGAACGACGATAGTGTCCGCCCCGAGCACGAACTCGCCGGGCACCGCCTGGGCCTTGGCGACGGCCAGCCGCTCGACATATGCCTTTGGACTCTCCCCCGGTTCGATGGCCTCGGGGATGTCGGCAGGCTGGACCCGAACCGGCAAGCCGAGCATTTCGAGGAGTTCGCGGCGGCGGGGCGACCGCGACGCCAGGACCAGTTCACGCGCCATGTTCACGCTCCAACAACAGGGTGACCGGGCCGTCGTTGTGGATGTCGACCTGCATCATGGCACCGAACTCGCCGCTGGCGACCGTGAGCCCAAGGCCGCGGAGGGCGTCGAGGAATTGCTGGTATAGCGGCATGGCGGTCTCGGGCCGGGCCGCCGAGATGAAGGAAGGTCGCCGGCCCTTCCGGACATCGCCGTAGAGGGTGAACTGCGACACGACCAGGACGGCGCCGCCGACGTCAGCCAACGCCAGATTCATCTTGCCATCCTCGTCGGCGAACAATCTGAGCCCGGCGACCTTGGCGGCCATCCAGGCGACGTCATCACTCGAGTCGCCATTGGTGAATCCGACCAGCAGGCAGTAGCCGGTCCCGACCCGGCCGACTTCGTGTCCGTCGATCGAGACCAAGGCCTCGGTCACGCGTTGCAGCACTACGCGCATGCGCTCTCCGTCATCGCCTGCCGGCGGTCCGCTGTCCACCATCCACCGTCCACCGTCCACCGTCCACCGTCCACCGTCCTAATGAAAACGCCCTCCCAGCGAACGGAAGGGCGTGGGCAGCCGGAGCCGAAGGGGAGCTTACTCGACGGTGACGGACTTGGCCAGGTTCCGCGGCTGATCGACGTTACACCCGCGCCGAATGGCCACGTAGTAGGAAAGGAGTTGCAGGGGCACCGTCGTGAGCACCGGCGTAAGCAAGTCCAACGTCTCCGGGATGGTGAAGGTGGCATCGGCCAGGCGCTCGATTTCCTCATCACCTTCGTTGATGAGGGCGAGGACCCTCCCCCCACGGGCCTTCACCTCTTCGATGTTGGACACGATCTTCGCGTGAACCGCGTCCCGCGGGGCGATGAACACGACCGGCATGTTTTCGTCGATCAGGGCGATCGGTCCGTGCTTCATCTCGGCGGCGGGGTAGCCCTCGGCGTGAATGTAGGAGATTTCCTTGAGCTTGAGGGCACCCTCGAGCGCGACCGGAAAATTCACCCCCCGGCCGAGGTAGAGTGCGTTGCTCGTGGTGAGGAATTGGTTCGCCAAGTCCTTGATCTCGTCCGCCCGCTCCAGGATCTGCTCGATCTGGCCGGGCAGGGCGTCGAGGGCCTCGATGAACTGTCGGCCCTGCAGAATGCTCAGGTTCTTGAGACGGGCCAACCGCAGCGTGAACAGCGCCAAGGCTCCCACCTGGCTGGTGAACGCCTTCGTGCTGGCCACGCCCACCTCAGGGCCGGCGTGCAGGTAGGTGCCGCCATCCACCTCACGCGCTATGGTCGATCCCACCACATTGACCAGCCCGATGGTCCGGGCCCCGCGGTTCTTGGCCTCCTTCAGGGCCGCCAAGGTGTCGGCGGTCTCCCCTGATTGGGAGATGCCGATGACGAGCGTGTGCTCGTCCACCACCGGATTGCGATAACGAAATTCCGACGCGTACTCGACTTCGACCGGTACCCGGGCCAATTCCTCGATCATGTATTCACCGATGAGCCCGGCATGCCACGAGGTGCCGCACGCGGTGATGATGATCTGGTCGATCTGTTTCAGCTCATCGTTGGTGAGGTTCAGACCTTCGAGCCGGGAGGTGCCTTCGTCTTCCAGCAAGTGGCCGCTGAGCGTATTCCGCAGACTCTGCGGTTGCTCGAAGATTTCCTTCAGCATGAAGTGCTCGAATCCGCCACGCTCGATAGTCGCCAGATCCCATTCGATCAGATTCACTTCCTTGGGAATCTCGACAGCGTCGAGATCGCGCACCCGATAACCGTCGCGAGTGATGACCACCATCTCGCCGTCGTCCAGATAGACTACCGACCGGGTGTGCTCCAGGAGAGCCGACGCGTCAGACGCCACAAACCACTCTCCCTCGCCCACTCCGACGATCAGCGGCGATCCCTTGCGGGCAGCAACCAGACAATCAGGCTCGTCGGCCGACAGCACGGCGATGCCGTACGCGCCATCCACCTCGCGCAAGGCCGCGGCTACCGCCAGTTCCAGATCGCCCTCGTACAACTCGCCGATCAGGTGGGCCAAAACCTCGGTGTCGGTCTCGGAAGTGAAGGAGTGTCCCCGCTGTTCCAGGGCGGTACGGATTGCCAGAGCGTTCTCGATGATGCCGTTATGGATGACCGCGATGCGGCCCGTCTGGTCGGTGTGGGGATGGGCGTTGGGTGTCGTGGGGGCCCCGTGGGTGGCCCAGCGCGTGTGGCCCAGCCCCACCGTGCCAGCCGGCAGCCCGTTGCCCAGCGCCTTTTCCAGACTGGACAGCTTGCCAGCCGCCTTGGTGATGGCCAAGCCGTTACCGTTGATGACCGCCAGTCCGGCAGAATCGTAGCCACGGTACTCCAGCCGGCGCAGTCCTCGAAGAATCAGTTCAGCCGCGGGCCGGGGGCCCACGTAACCAACAATACCGCACATCGTTTCACCCGTCTTTTTGATCGTCCATGATCGTCCGACACGCGTCGATCAACCCGTTGGCGTCTCCCGCGGTCGGGGCCTCGGCGATGATCCTCACCACCGGCTCCGTCCCCGAAGGCCGCAAATGGACCCATCGACCCGGCCAGGATAGTCGCAATCCATCACGTGTATCAACTGTGGCATCCGGGAAACGGCCCTCCAGCCGCCGGTATGCCGGAGCCAACTCCGCCCCGCGTGGAACCTTCGCCTTCACAATGTGATAGCGCGGGGCCGCATCCACCAAACCCGAAACCGTAAGTCCGGTATTGGCAAGAAGATGCAAGATCAAGGCCACTCCTACCGGGGCATCGCGCCCGATATGGAGGGCCGGCAGCATCACCCCACCGTTCCCCTCACCCCCGACGACGGCACCCAATTGGCGGATGGCCTGCGCGACATTGGCCTCGCCCACCGGGGCACGCTCGAACACCGCCCCGCCCGATAGGGCGGCATCCTCGACCACCAGGCTGGTGGACAGGTTGGCCACGACGACGGGGGCCCCGCGGGGCCGGCCGTTGCCGCTCAGCACCGACTGAACGGCGAATGCCAGGGTGTAATCCTCCCCGATAGGCGTTCCGGTCTCGTCCACCAGCGCGAGCCGGTCGACATCCGGGTCGACCGCCAAGCCGATGTCGGCGCCACTCTCGCGCACCAGAGCCCCGAGGTCCGTCAAGTTCTCGGGGACCGGTTCGGGGGCCCTGGGGAACTGGCCGTCCGTCTCCAGATTGATCGCGGAAACCTCACACCCCAGCCGTTCCAGGAGAGCCGGGATGATGGTTCCACCGGCGCCGCGGACACAATCCAGCGCCACGTGGAACGAGCGGGCCCGGATGGCCTCGACATCGATAATGGGAAGCGAAAGCACCTGGTCGAGGTGCCGGTCAATCGCGATGGGATCCGTGGTGACCCGTCCCAGTCCGGACCAATCGGCCCTGGGTGGACCTTGCTCCGCCAAGCTGCGCACCGCGGCGCCTGATTCGGCGTCCAGGAAGACACCGTCGGGACCGACGAGCTTGAGCGCGTTCCACTCAATGGGGTTGTGGCTGGCGGTGAGGATCAGTCCGGCACCGGCGCGGTGATGCTCCACCGCCAGCTGAACGGTCGGGGTCGGCACGACGCCCAAGTCGATGATCGTCGAACCCACCGACATGAGGCCGGCCTCGGCGGCGCGGGCGAACATCGGGCCGCTCGTCCTCGCGTCGCGACCCAATACCACCTTGACGTTGCCATTTGCCGAGGCCCACGCCCCCAACGCAGCGGCGTGACGCACGACCAGCTCGGGGGTGAGGTCCGCGCCGACGATACCTCGCATACCTGACACACTGACGATGAGGCCGTGGGACATGGTTCCTCGGCGGGCTAGGAGGCCGCCCTCTTCTTGGCGGAAAGATCCGGGAACGCTGTCAGGAAAGCCTCGACCGCGTCATGTTCGAATTGGCTGCCGGAACAGCGCCGCAGTTCTTCGACTGCTTCCGAAGCGGCCCGCGACGGCCGGTAGGCCCTGGTAGTCGTCATGGCATCATAGGCATCTACTACGGCGACGATGCGGGCCTCCATCGGAATTTCGTCGCCCGCGAGTCCGTCGGGGAATCCCGATCCGTCGAGCCGTTCATGATGGGACCGCACGATGTTGAGAACAGCCGGGCGATCGCGGAAGATTGGACGGAGAATTTCCTCACCGTCGGTAGTGTGCCGTTTGATCTTGACGAACTCTTCGGCTGTGAGCGGACCGGGCTTGTTGAGAATGGTGTCGCTGGTGCCGATCTTTCCGATGTCGTGCAACTCCCCGCCGACTTTGAAATCTTCCACGTCTGAATCGGCATATCCCATCATCACCGCTGTCTGGACGGCATACTCGCGCACCCGTTGAGAGTGGCCGAGAGTGTAGCGGTCCTTCGCCTCCAGCATCCGCACCGCCAACTGGATCTGCTCCACGAACATTTCCTTCGTACGGTGCGCCAGCCCCCGGACTCTCGACTCGAGATTGCGCTGGTAGTCGCGGTTCTGGAGAATGAGGTCGCGCTTCTCCAACGCCCGGGCTACCCGGACCCGCAATTCGTCGGCCATGAGGGGTTTGGAGATATAGTCCATCGCGCCAAGTTGCAGACACGAGACCGCCGTGGTGACCGCGGCCATGCCAGTGAGCATGATGACCGACGTGTCGGGGTGGCGTACCCGGATCTCCTGGAGAAACGCCATTCCGCCCATCTCCGGCATGTAAATGTCGGTGATGACCAGCGGGATATCGGGGTTCTCCTTGAGAATCTCGAGGCCCTCCTCGCCCGACCCGGCCTCCACGGTGGTCAGACCATCCAATTCCATGAGGCGCCGGAGCGACCGGCGAACCGACTGGTCGTCGTCGACGATGAGGCAGCGAACCGATGCGGTTCTCATCGGGTTCTCCGGGTGATCAGGGACATCTGCCAAACGTACCGGAACCGGCCGTCCACATCAACCGGTGGCTTGCCGCAACCTCTTGCGATTCATTAGCTTCCCTCGAACCCATCGGAAGTGCACATGACCCGCATCCTCCCTGACGACCACCTCCACGCCTTGGCGACCCGGGCGGTCCACGCCGGCCAGGAACCGGACCCCAAGGCCGGCGCCGTGATGCCGCCGATCTATCAGACCTCCACCTACGTGATGGAGGGTCTGGGCCGCCACAAGGGCTACGACTACGCCAGAACGGCCAACCCCACCCGGGAAGCCTACGAGCGCAACGTCGCGAGCCTGGAGCGGGGAACCCACGGGTTCGGCTACAGCTCGGGGCTGGCGGCGCTGGATGCAGTGCTCAAGCTCCTGAAGGCCGGCGATCACGTCATCTCGGAGGCAGACCTGTACGGCGGCAGTGGGCGAATGATGCGGGAGTTCTACGTTCCGCTGGGCCTGGAGTTCACGTTCGTCGATTCACGCGACATCGCCGAGATCGAGCGTGCCCGGCGACCCGAGACGAAACTGGTATTCTCGGAGACGCCCACCAATCCGATGATGCGGCTCACCGATCTCCATGCACTGGGGGATTTCACCCAGGCTCATGGGCTGATCCTCGTAGTCGACAACACCTTCGCCACGCCGATCTTCCAACAGCCGTTGGCCATGGGGGCGGATATCGTCCTCCACAGCACGACCAAATACCTGAACGGCCACAGCGACATGGTTGGCGGCATACTGGTGTGCGACCGGGACGACTTGGCGGAGAAACTGGCGTTCATCCAGATGGCTGCGGGGGCGATCCCGGGGCCGATGGACGCCTGGCTGGCCCTTCGGGGAGCGAAAACGCTGCCGCTGCGGATGCAGCAACACGACCGCAACGGCCGGGTCATCGCCGAGTGGCTGAACGACCGGTCGGACATCGAGAAGGTCTACTACCCGGGTCTGCCGTCCCATCCACAGTATGAACTCGCCTGTCGACAGATGTCCGGCTTCGGCGGAATGATCTCCTTCGATCTGGAAGATCCCGACCGGGCTCGTCGATTCCTGGAAGGCACCCGTATCTTCAGCCTGGCGGAGTCCCTCGGCGGCGTAGAAAGCCTGGTAAGCCACCCGGCCTCCATGACTCATGCCTCCGTTCCGCTCGACATGCGGAAGGAGATGGGCCTGACCGACAGCCTGGTGCGATTGAGCTGCGGTATCGAGGCCGTGGAGGACCTTCTGGCCGACCTCGACCAGGCCATGAGCTTAGCGAACCGTTGAGGTCTCATAATGAAACTGCCGCGAGCCCGGACCGTACGGGCCTGCATCCTCTTTCCGCGAGTTGGTCATGACTAGCAGCCCCCCCGCTCCGCGCGAGCGCGTCCGTTTTCCGGAAATCGACGCCGTATCCTGGGAACATCCAGCGGACCGAGCCGCCTTGCAGGCGCTCCGCGCCATCCCGGGTTTCGATCAGGTGGTTCGCAAGCTGGTCGCCATGCTGGGCGGCGAACGCGGTATTCGCTTGCTGTTCCAAGGCAACTCCATCAAGACGGGTCCCACGCAATTTCAGACCCTGCACGCGCTTCATGTCGAGGTGGTCTCGACTTTCGACTGGCCGACCGTACCAGAGTTGTACGTTTCCCAAACGCCGATGTTCAACGCCGGCGCCTACGGCGTCGACGATCCGTTCGTCGTGGTGCATACTGCCGCGCTCGAATTGTTGAACGAGGACGAACTTCGGGTGCTGCTGGCCCACGAAATGGGACACGTGGTGAGCGGCCACGCATTCTACCGCACCATCGCCGCCATCCTGCTTTCGATCAGTTTCGCCGCCCTGCCGATTCTGGCCGGTATCGCGTTGCTGCCGATTCGTCTCGCCATTCTGGAGTGGTCTCGCAAAGCCGAACTGTCGGCCGACCGGGCCGGCCTGCTTGGCAGCCAGGATACCCCCCACTCGATGTCACTGCTCATGAAGATGGCCGGCGGCATGCGCGAAGGTCCTTTGGCGCACGAACTCGATCTCAACGATTTCATGACCCAGGCCAACGAGTACCTCAATACCAACGAAGGCCTGGACTTCATCTACAAGATCGTGAACACCCTTGGCCTGACCCACCCGATGCACACGGTGCGCGCGGCCGAGCTGCAACAGTGGATCGCATCCGGAGACTACGAACGGATCCTGCGTGGGGAGTACGTCCGCCGCGGTACGGAAGCAAAGGAACGACCCTTGACGGGTGATGTTGCGGCAGCCGGCAGCTACTACGCCCAGGAAGCCAAGGAGACCGTGGCCCAGGTCGTCGATGCCGCCAAGAAGGCTGCCGACAAGGTATCCGAAGCCTTCCGGAAGGCCCAGCGGCCGTGAAGCTGCTGGTCGTAGGTGGCGGCGGACGGGAACACGCCTTGACCTGGGCGGTCCGCCGCGAGAACCCATCGGCCGACATCTATTGCGCCCCGGGCAATCCGGGCACCGAGCCACTCGCCGTCAACCTGGCCCTCTCCCCCACGGACCTCGACGCGATCGTCGAGGCCGTCGAGCAGCGGGACATCGACCTGACCGTCGTCGGACCGGAAGCTCCTCTGGCAGCCGGACTGGCCGATCGGTTGCGCGCGGCCGGCCGCGACGTCTTCGGGCCGGGGGCCGCCGCGGCCAGGATCGAGGCATCGAAGGCGTTCTCCAAGGAAGTCATGGCGCGCGCCGGCGTGCCAACCGCGGCTTCGAGCACCTTCACAGATGCGGCCGCGGCCTTGGCCTACGTAGAGGCCCATGCCGAGCCGTTGGTCGTGAAGGCCTCAGGCCTGGCGGCCGGCAAGGGGGCCGTCGTCTGCCTGACGCGGGATGAAGCCCGCGACACGGTCAATCAGATGATGGTGGACGGTCGCTTCGGCGAGGCTGGGCGAGTCGTCGTCATCGAGGACTTCCTCGAGGGAGAGGAATGCTCGGTGCTGGCCATCACCGACGGGACCCGGGTGGAGCTCCTGCCCGTGTCCCAAGATCACAAACGGCTCGGTGAAGGAGACACCGGACCGAACACGGGAGGGATGGGAGCGTACAGCCCGGTCTCGCTCGTGACGGACGAGTTGCTGGAGCGGGTCGAACGGGAAGTCCTGCGGCCCACCCTCGAGACGCTCGCCGGTGACGGCACACCTTACACGGGAGTGCTGTACGCCGGACTCATGATCGACGATTCCGGAGCCCCGTTGGTGGTCGAATTCAATTGCCGCTTCGGCGATCCGGAGGCACAGGTCGTCTTCCCCCTGGTCGCAAGTGGTTTGACGGACTGCCTCGCGAGCGTCGCCCGCGGTGGACCTCCCACCCCGTTGCGGTTCGAGTCCGGGGCCTCGGTCACCACGGTGCTCGCGGCACGCGGGTACCCGGCCCGACCCGAAAAAGGCGCCGCCATCGACATCCCCTCAGATCTTCCCGCCGGGGTGACCGTCTTCCATGCCGGCACCCGCCGAGTGGACGGTGGCCTAGTGGTGAACGGTGGGCGGGTACTCAACGTGACGGCAGTGGCTGGGTCCTTTGCCGAGGCCCAACGGCTGAGTCGGGAGGCGGCGGACAAGATCACCTTCGAGGGGAAGGTCTTCCGCCGGGATATCGGTTGGAGAGAGGCGGCCAGACGGTCAGCCGGTCAGCCGGCCGGGCGGTCATGACACTGGCCCTGTCTTGGTCGGCCCCTTTCGCGCTCCGTACTCCACACTGCGCACTCGACCGTGCCCGAACTTCCTGAAGTCGAAACGATGGTGTCCGCACTGGACCCCGAAGTGCGAGGCCGGACGATCACACGCACCCGGCTGGTCCACGAAGACGTTCTCAAGAACCGGAGCCGCTATCGCTTCTTGCGGGACCTGCGCCGGCAGCGCATTCGGGGAGTGTCGCGACGCGCCAAGAATGCCGTGTTCGATCTGGGGAGTCATCGCCTGGTCATCCAACCCGGCATGACGGGCTCGTTCCACACCACCAGCGCTGCCGACACCGACCTGGACTACGTGGTGCTGAGCATTACGCTCGATGATCACCGTCGACTGGTGTATCGTGACGTCCGCCGGCTGGGACGTGTCTATCTCTTCGGACCGGAGGAGTGGGAGCGTTTTTCCGCTCGGATCGGGCCAGAGCCGCTGAGCCCGGACCTGACCGCCGAAGCGTTCGGGGCCACCCTCAGGCGCAGCCGTCAGGCGATCAAGAAGGTCATCATGGACCAACGTCGCCTGGCCGGCGTAGGGAACATCTACGCCAATGAGGTGCTGTTTGCTGCGGGCATCAGGCCCTCCAAGCCCGCCAACCGCCTCCGCCGGAGGGACCACGAACGACTGGTGGACGAGATCCGGCGCATCCTGCAACTCGCGATCGACTCGGAGGGAACCACGTTCAGAGACTACCGCACCGTGAGGGGCCGGCCGGGCAATTTCCAGCTGCAACTCAAGGTGTATGGCCGGGCGGGCGAGCCGTGCAGGGTTTGCGGTACCGAACTCACCGGAACGCACGCCATCGATGCCCGCAGCACGGTGTACTGCCGACGATGCCAGCGTTGATGGAGGTCTGACATGGCCCAGGCCATGGCCCTGGCACTGCCCGCGGGAGATCTCGACGCCCTCAAACAGCGCGTCACGAAACTGGCGGAGAATCGGCCCGCGGTTTACCACATGCTCGACGCGACCGGCCGGGTCATCTATGTCGGCAAGGCCAAGCAGCTCCGCACCCGACTCCAGACGTACTTTCGGGCGACCTATCCGGAGGACAAGGCGGCCCGCATCCTGTACGCCGTCAAGGACATCGAATGGAAGTACGTCCACAGTGAATTTGCCGCGTTCCTGACCGAATTGCGTCACATCCAACGCTACCGCCCGCTCTTCAACGTTCGACTCAATCGGGTGCGGCGTGCGACGTTCATCAAGGTGCTGGATGGGCCGGCGCCCAAGGTCTACCACGGTACCGCCATCAGCGCGAAAGACGCCGTCGGCTACGGCCCCTTCGACAGCCCCAACCGCGTGTCCCAAGCGCTGAAGACGCTGAACGACCTGCTCGGTCTGCGTGATTGTGCGGCGGCCATGCCAATTGTGTTCGCGGAGCAGGGCGATCTCTTTGCGCCCACGCGTCAGGCCGCGTGCATGCGCCACGAACTCGGTTTCTGTACCGGCCCATGCGCCGGCTTCGTGAGCCAGGCCGACTACCGGCACCGGATCGACACCGCCCGGGCGTTCCTCGAGGGACAAACCATCCAGCCGATGGATCGCGTGATCGAAGCCATGGAGGCGGCCGCCGAAGCACAGACGTTCGAGCAAGCGACGCGCTGGCGGGAAAAGTTCGAGCACCTCGAGTGGTTGCTCGCCGCGATGGCCAGGGCGCGCTCCGCCCTGGACCTGTTGAGCTTCGTGTACCGCGATCCCGGGGTCTTCGGCGACGACCGGGCGTACTTGATCCGGCGCGGGGTGGTGAAGGCCACCTTCCCATTCCCCACCACACCCATCGAGCAGGAGGCGTTCCGGGCCGTGGTGAAGGATGAAATCGCCAGCGAGCCGCCGCCGAACATGACCCTGCCACGGGACTCGGTTGACGAGATCATGCTGCTCATGAGCTGGTTCCGCAGGCACCCGGAGGCGCTCCGCCGGACCTCCCCTGTCGAGGACTGGGCACCCGGGTCATCCGGAACCTCCCCCAACTAGCTCCCCCCACCCCCCGCCCCCCAGCCCGCGCCCCCGGGGGGCCCCGCCGTTGGTACAGGCGGAAACCCAGCCCGGGGCTGGCC
>JAZFYL010000330.1:0-2250 GCA_036443495.1 Gemmatimonadales bacterium
AGAACAAAGACCTGTCGCTCACCGCGGCAATGATCCCGCTGGGATCATGTACCATGAAACTCAACGCCACCACCGAGATGATTCCCGTTACCTGGCCCGAGTTCGCCGAACCGCATCCGTTCGCCCCACGGGACCAGATGCAGGGCTATACCGAGTTGTTCGAGCGGCTCGAGTCACAGTTGGCGGAGATCACCGGATTCGACGCCGTGTCCCTGCAACCCAACGCGGGGTCTCAGGGGGAATTCGCCGGACTCCTCACCATTCGGGCGTACCACGAGCACCGGGATGAATCACAGCGGACCGCCTGCCTCATCCCCATGTCGGCGCACGGCACCAACCCCGCCAGTGCTGTCATGGCCGGCATGAAGGTCGTCCCGGTCAAGACCGATCAACTCGGCAACATCGACGTCGACGATCTCCGCGCCAAGGCCGGGGCCAACAGTGACACCCTTGGCGCCCTGATGGTGACCTACCCGTCCACCCACGGTGTCTTCGAGGCGAGCATTAAGGACATCTGCGATATCGTCCACCAGTTCGGTGGGCAGGTGTACATGGACGGCGCCAACATGAACGCCCAGGTCGGCCTGTGCCGCCCCGGCGACATGGGAGCCGACGTGTGCCACCTGAACCTGCACAAAACGTTCTGCATTCCGCACGGCGGCGGCGGTCCGGGCATGGGACCGATCGGCGTGAAGGCACACCTGGCTCCTTACCTCCCCAACCACCCGGTCATCGACGGGGGAGTTGGCGGACGCCAACCGTGTGGTACCGTATCAGCGGCGCCTTGGGGAAGCTCGGCCATTCTGCCGATCTCACAGACCTACCTGGAGCTGATGGGCCCGGACGGCCTAACCGAGGCGACCCGCATTGCCATCCTCAATGCCAACTACATCGCCCACCGGTTGAAGGATCACTTCCCGTTGCTGTATGCCGGGGCCCACGGTCTGGTGGCTCACGAATGCATCCTCGACGTGCGGCCGTTCAAGAGCACCGCCGGCATCGAGGTGGAAGACGTCGCCAAACGAATCATCGACTACAGCTTCCACCCGCCTACTATCTCGTTCCCGGTGCCCGGCACCATGATGGTCGAACCCACCGAGAGCGAATCGAAAGAAGAACTCGACCGATTCTGCGATGCCTTGATCGCCATCCGCGAGGAAATCCGCGAAATCGAAAACGGCACCGCCGACCGCGAGGACAACCTCCTCAAGAACGCGCCCCACACCCTGGACACCGTGGCGGCCGACGAGTGGACCCATCCGTACTCACGCGAGCGCGCCGGCTTTCCCATTCCTGAAACCCGCATTGCCAAACTGTGGCCCGCGGTCGGTCGGGTGGACGGCGCCTACGGCGATCGCAACCTGGTTTGCGTGTGCCAGCCGATGGAGTCCTACGCCGAGGTCTAGGCGGAGCGAGCGACACGTGCGCTGGACCCTGGTGCAGGAGGAGGAGGCCCGTCCCGGCTGGTACAACATGGCCGTCGACATGGCCTTGCTCGAACTGAGCGCCCGGCATGGCGAGGGATTCCTTCGGCTGTACCAGTGGGCGCCGCACTGCCTCTCCTTTGGCCGCCACGAGCCGGCTCGTCAACGCTACCAGCGCGACGCGATCGAGGCCCTGGGCCTAGACGTGGTCCGCCGGCCGACCGGTGGCCGGGCCGTGTGGCACGGCCGCGAGCTGACCTATTCGGTCACCGCCCCCACCGCGGCATTCGGCCCCTTGCAAGCCGCCTACCGCACCATCCACCAGACGCTGCGCCACGCCCTAGCCGATCTCGGCGCCGACGCCACGCTCGCCACGCCCCCAGACCGGCAGCGCGGACTCGACGCCGGCGCCTGTTTCAGCCAGCCGGTGGGCGGGGAAATCTTGGTCGGCGGACGCAAGGTGGTGGGCAGCGCGCAGATGCGTCAGGGCAACGTGTTTCTGCAACACGGCTCCATCCTGCTCGACGACGATCAACACATGGTTGCCCGCCTGACGCGCGGCGACCCGCCGGAGGGAACGGAAGCTCCACTCAACCGACTCCTTGGCACCCCGGTCGCCGTCGGCGACCTGGCCGACGTCGTCGCGGCGGCAGCCCGCCACTGGACTGGCGAGTGGCTTCAGGACGACCGCAGGGACGAACGCGCCGAGATGGTGGCGGGACACAGCGGCCGTTTTCGTAGCAGCGAGTGGACCTGGCGCCGCTGACGCGACTTGGCCCGGTGTCCCTCTTGTGTGATATTGCTGCATCCTCCCACCGGAGATTCC
>JAZFYL010000331.1:0-5833 GCA_036443495.1 Gemmatimonadales bacterium
GACCTGGAGGCCTATCAGCTATACCTCAGAGGGCGATTCTCACGCAGCCAGCGCACCTACGAGGGGGTCACGCGATCGGTCGGTTTCTTCGAGCAGGCCATAGCACGGGATTCTACCTTTGCCGAGGCCTACGCCGGGCTCGCTGAGACCTGGATATTGATGTCGGTATACACCGGGGCGACCTCGGACGAGTCCTTCCGGCAGGCGATGCAGGCGGCGGACCGCGCACTGGGCTTGGATCCCGACCTCGCCGGAGCGTACGCGGCCCGGGGGATGGCGCTGGGCTGGGTGGCCTGGGACTTCGATGGAGGAATCGTGGAACTCCGCCGCGCCGTCGAGGCCAACCCCGGATACGCCAAAGCCCATCACTGGTTGGGGATCTCCCTGGCAGCCCTCGGCAGGTTGGATGAGGGCATCGCGGAACTCGAGCGCGCCGCCGAGCTGGAACCCCTGTCGCTCATCATTCACGACGAACTTGCCTGGTTCGCTTTCATCGCCGGCCGATGGGAAAAGGCGGAGGCGGAGTTCGACAAGACCATCGAACTCGACCCCCGGTTCCCCAAGGCCTACCTCGGCAGTGCCGAGATGTATCGCCTGATGGGACGCCATGACATGGAGGCGGAGCGGCTGGAGCGGTGGAACGCTTTGCTTGAAGTGCCGGCCTACCGCCCCGGGTCGATCGAGGAGGCCTTCCGCACCGGCGGCGCGGAGGCGATGCATCGCGTCATGTTGCAGCCCGCCACATGGCGCTCCGCAGAGCACCGCTATCACCGCGTCGGCTGGTTGGTAGCGTTGGGGGAGACCGACGCGGCCATCGACGCTCTGGAAGAAGAGGTTGCCGCCAGGCGCGAGGCGTCGGTGATGCTCAAGGTGTCTCCCTCGTTCGAACCGCTGCGAGGGAATCCGCGGTTCGAGGCTCTTGTGGAGGAGGTGTTCGGGGCGGAGTAGCCGGAGGCCAACGGGCCAGGAACCAGAAGCCAGGAACCAGGTACCAGAAAGCGGCTCATCTCCCTGATGGCTGCTTGTCCGTTTCTGGCTTCCGGCTTCTGGCGTCTGGCCTCTGCGCTAGTCCACCCAGTCGGCCTTCCCTATCAGCTCCGTGAGGATGTCCTCACTGGTGCGGTCCGCGGCTTCCGCCGCGAAGTTGGTCACCACCCGATGCCGGAGCACCGACGGCGCCACCTTCTTCACGTCTTCCAGGTCGGCCATCGGCCGGCCGTCGATGGCGGCCAGAGCCTTGGCCCCGAGCACCAGGTACTGCGAGGCCCGCGGCCCCGCGCCCCAGTCGACGTATTCCTTGACCAGCGCCGGCGCGTCGGCATCGGTGGGGCGAGTCATCCGGGCCAGGGTTACCGCCGAGCGAATGAGCCCCTGCGAGACGGGGATGCGGCGGACCAGTGACTGGAGGTTGACCAAGGTCGGTGCGTCGAGCACCGGCTCCATGGTGATCTCGGCGGCGCCGGTGGTCTGCTCGACGATCGTCTCTTCCTCTTTCTGCGTGGGATAGTCCACCCGCAACTCGAACATGAAGCGGTCCAGCTGGGCCTCGGGCAGGGGGTAGGTGCCTTCCTGCTCGATGGGGTTCTGGGTGGCCAACACGAAGAACGGCTCTTCCAGACGATAGGTCTCCCCGGCGGCGGTCACCTCGTGCTCCTGCATCGCCTGGAGCAGCGCCGCCTGGGTCTTGGGCGGGGTGCGGTTGATCTCGTCGGCCAGGACCACGTTGGCGAATATCGGCCCGTGCACGAAGCGGAAGGCCCGCTTGCCCGTGGCGTGGTCTTCCTCGATGATCTCCGTGCCGGTGATGTCGCTCGGCATGAGGTCCGGGGTGAACTGGATCCGATGGAAGGTCAGGGCCAGCGCCTCGGCCACGGTGGACACCATGAGGGTTTTGGCCAGGCCCGGCACGCCGACCAGCAGGGCGTGCCCGCCCGCCAGGATGGCGGTCAGGATTCCCTCGATCGGCTCATCCTGACCCACGATGCGCTGGGCCACCTGGCGTCTCAGCCGGTCGATTGCCTGGGCCAGCTGCTCGAGTTGTTGGACGTCGTCGGTCGATGCGGCAGGCGTAGCGGTCATGAGTGTCCCGGTTGTGGTGCGTGCCTATTCCTATTAAGAAGGCCGGCGTCCCCGCCGGCCTCCGTCATACGACGGCCGGCGGGGAGCGTTGGTTTCCGACCCGGAAAGTAGGGGCTTGGAGGACTGGGCGGAATGGGCAGAATGGCGGGCAATCCACCGGCCGCCGGCTCGCTTTCCGCTTGCGCTTTTTTTCACAAGCCGGTAGATTTTCGCCCTGTATGGAGCCCAAACCAGGCCCCGGAAAGCAGTATGGAGAGGGGTATAAGTACGTGTCCTATGGCCTCACCTTCGCCGGCGGGGTCATCGTGTTCATGCTGCTGGGGCTCTGGGTGGATCGGCGCCTCAACGTCGTACCGCTGTTCACCATCGTCGGGACGCTGCTGGGGAGCGTGCTGAGTTTCCTGTCGGTATACCGCCGGCTCGAGGCCGAACGGCTGAAGGGACGAGACGGCGGGAAAGAAGCCCCGTGAGGGAACTGGGCCTCGGACTGCTCTTGACCGTTTTGGTCACGGGTCTCATGGTCCTGGCCTGGGGCGGTGAAGCGTTGATCCCGGGCGCGTCCTTCGGCCTCCTGGCCACCGCAATCCAAGTGGCGGCGCTCAGAGCGTTGGTGCCCCTCGAGGACTCGCCCTCCAGCAAGTTTGCGTCACGCTACCTGCTGGGCGTTACCCTCCGGCTCATCGGTGTGGTGCTGGTTTTCGTGGCGATCGGGCTCCGGCGGGACCTGTTTCCCCCGCTCCCGACGGCCTTCGGCTACCTGGGCGTTGTCATCCCACTGCTGCTTACAGAGGTTCGGCTATTTCGATGATTCAGGACCAGGGCACAGTCGGTCAAGACACCACCCACGCCGTGCAACAGGCGGTAGGTGATGCGGCTCACGGAGCCGCGGCTGACACAGCCGCACACGGCTTCGATCTTGGTGAAATAATTCTCCACCACACTGCCGACGCCTGGACCATCGAGCTGCACCCGTTCGATGCGCTGCCGCTGCACACCATCCACCTGCCGCGCTTCGCCGACGTCCACCTGTTCGGATTGACCTTCAACCTGTCGCCCACCAAGCATGTGTTCTTCATGCTGCTGGTGGCCGCCCTGGTGTTCTTCGTCATGTGGCTGACCGGCTGGATGCTGAAACGCCAGCGGGCAGGCGAGCAGGCGCCGCACGGGTTCGCCGCCGCCATGGAGGCTTTCGTCCTCTGGGTGCGTAACGACATCGCCATCGCCAACATCGGACACGGCGGCGCCAAGTTCGCACCGGTCATCATGACGCTGTTCTTCTTCATTCTGTTCAGCAACGTGATGGGGCTGATGCCGCCTCCGTTCAACGTAACGCCGTCCGGCAACCTCGCCGTCACCGCCGCCCTGGCCATCATGGTGTTCTTCATCGTGGAGATCTCGGGGGTGGTCAAGCTGGGACCCAAGGGCTACCTGCGCACCATTTTCCCCAGCATCCCCGGCATGTCCGGCGCCGGGGCTTTGGTCATGTCGCTGGCCATGGCGCCGATCGAAGTCATTGGCAAGCTGGTGAAGCCGTTCGCGCTGGCGGTCCGGTTGTTCGGCAACATGACGGCCGGGCATTTCGTGATTCTGTCTCTGCTCGGCATCATTTTCCTGTTCGGCGCGCTGCCCTATGGCGCCAACTGGGGCATCGGGATTATCACGGCGGCGCTGGTCACGGCCATCATGATGCTGGAGTTGTTCGTGGCCTTTCTGCAGGCCTACGTGTTTGCGTTGTTGACCGCCGTGTTCATCGGGTTGATGCAACACGAGCACTAGAAGTTTGAAGGTTGAAGTGTGATGTCTGAAGTGTGAAGTGAGGTGTGAGGAGAGAGCGGAAGGGTGAGGGGGTTCGGTAAGCGATGGAAAAACAGGCGACCTTGTCGGGTCGATTGCACCGCACACCGCACACCGCACTCCGCACACCGCACGATCAGGACGGCTGAAGCACCCTAGATGCCGTCCATCGCGTACCCGGCCGGGTGGCCGGGGAATTCCGCTGGCCTGAGGGCCGTTGGCGGAGGCCGTATCCGAGGCGCCGCGGGAGACGGGCACCGGATTACGGGGGTGCGGCACACGATGATCTTCCACGAACGCTAAGGATGACGAAAATGGTAGACATGTTGCTGGTAGTGCAAGACGCGATCACCGATCCGATCGTCGCCAAGAACATCAACAGCCTCTTGGGCGCCGGCCTGGGCATCGGCCTGGCAATCATCGGCGCCGGCATCGGCCTGGGCCGGATCGGCGGGTCCGCCGCCGAAGCGATCGCCCGTCAGCCAGAAGCCGCCAATGAGATCCGTGGCGCGGCGCTGCTGATCGCGGTACTGCTCGAAGGCGCCACGATCATCGCTTTGGTGTTCGCCCTGCTGTTCAAGTTCCTCTAGTCCGGGGCCGACCATGCCCGTACCGGTACCCATGATGTCGATCGCGCCGGAATCGCCGTTCGAAGTCAATTTCGGCCTGTTCTTCTGGACGTGGTTGATCTTCATCGCCCTCTTCCTGCTGCTCAAGAAGTACGCCTGGCCCGCGATCGTGAAGGCTACGGAGGCGCGCGAGCGGGCCATCGAGCACCAGCTCCGGGAGGCCGAGACACTCAACTCCGAGGCCAAGGCGAACGTTGCCGAACAGCAGAAACGCCTGGGGGAGGCACGGAGCCAGGCCCAGGAGCTGGTGTCCGAGGCCAAGCGCGTAGCCGACCGGGAACGCGCCGCGGCGGTCGAGAAGACCAAGCAGGAGCAGAGCGCGATGCGCGATCGGGCCAAGCGGGACATCGTGGCCGAGCGCGAGAAGGCGTGGCGCGAGTTGCGGGCTGAGGCCGTCGACCTTTCGTTGGCGGCAGCCTCCAAGTTGGTGGAGCAGCGGCTCGACAGCGAGGACGATCGCCGGCTGGTCGAGGGCTACCTGGCCTCGCTGGAGGCAAGCCGTTGAGAAAGGAAACGGTTGCCCTGAACTACGCCGAGGCGCTTTTCGCGTTGGCTGACAAGGCCGGTGAGCACCAGTTGTACGCCGACCTCATGGACTCCCTGGCATCGGCGGTGGAACAGGCGCCCGGCGTGCAGGCGGTGATGATGTCACCCCGGGTGACCAAGGCCCAAAAGGCCGGTATTCTGTCCGGGGCGCTGGCGGCTGCCCCGCGCCACCTGGTGCTGTTCCTTCAAGCGGTGGTGAAGCGCGGCCGGCAGGGGTTGTTGCGGGAGATCGCCGACGCCTTCCTGGGGTTGGTCGACGTCAAGTTCAACCGGGTCCGCGCCGACGTCACGATGGCGCGCGCGCCCAACGACGATCTGCGGCGCTCGATCCAGGCGGCGCTCGAGAAGATGCTCGGCAAGGAAGTCATCACCCGGTACCACACCGAACCGGCCATCCTGGGCGGAACGATGGTGCGCGTGGGCGACCGCGTCTTCGACGGGTCGATCCGTCGGCGGGCCACCATTCTGCGGCGCAAGCTGCTGGCCCAATAGGCTGCGGCCAAAGAGAGGGACGGGCCCCGCTTCCGGTTGGGAGTGGGGCCTTTCTCAGCTGGAGGCGGGAGCGGGAGCCGGTAATTAGTGACAAGTGCGTAGTGTGTAGTGCGTGGTGAGTAGGAGGGGTGCGCCGTGAGTAGGGCCGGTGCTTTTGGGACTTGCAAGAAAACTCTGATCGTCAAATGCTGCGGGCTGCCCTCCGCTGCCCTCCGCTGCCCTCCGCTGCCCTCCGCTGCCCTCCGCTGCCCCCCGCTGTATTCGTCGCCCCGTTGGTGATAGACTTACCTGAC
>JAZFYL010000332.1:0-5748 GCA_036443495.1 Gemmatimonadales bacterium
CCACCAGCGAGACGCCGGCGGCTATGAGGGCGACGACAATGCGTTCATCCATTGGACCCCCCTGGAAACGCTGACTTTCCGCTAATATGGGGCGTGCCGCTCGGAAGCGCGAGCGGCGCGGCTGTCACAGGTCCTTGGGGAAACAGCGAACCTCAGCCACCTGGGCATAGCCGAGCGCGGCATGTGCCTGTGCGCTGATGCGGTTGTCGAGCGCGGCATCGGAGGCCATCTCCATGCACCCTTGATCTCTGGCCCAGTTCTCCGCCACCGCCACAAGGGCGGCGCCAACGCCCCGGCGCCGCTCCTCGGGGATCACAAACCATCCCTCCACATATCCCACGTTTCCTGAATAGCACTCTTCCGCGTACGGACGGATGGACACCTCCACGAAGCCGATGGCCGTTCCGTCTTGTTCCGCGAGGAACGCTGCCGACGGCAGGTGCCACTCCTCCCGGAAGAACCGTCGTATTTCCTCTGCGTGAGAGTCTGCGCTATCCTCGGGCCACATTGCCGCCCGCAGTGTACTCCACTGTTGTTCGTCTGCCGGTGTCGCGGCGCGAATGATCATCAGGTCATTGCCTCGTTAGCTGCGCTCGTGGCGCATATCGGCGCGGTTACGGCAGTAGCTCCGCAACGGGGAACGGTACGTGAAAGGTGAAGTGCGAGTTCCGGGTCACCTGCCGGCGCCATCCCACGATGATGATGCTGCAGGCCTGCGGCTGGACCATGTGGCCCAACGCGTATTCGGCGACGGGGCGGCCGGCGGCCTCCTGCGACACGGAATCGGCCACGGTGAGAGCCGAATCGGTTACGGCAATCAGCAGACCGGGACCGTAGTTGATGAAATCAGCGTACTTGACTTCTGCAACCGGTCCGTGAGTCGAGTCGGTCACCGTCGCCATGAGATACGACACGGTGGCGGTTCTTTCCGAGGCCGTCCCACCGCACTCGGACTGGCCCGCCACGGTCCCTGTCACGGCGGCACTAGCCGCGCCGATGAGGATGATGACGCCGGCCGGTCTCGTGGTCATAATGTGAGTTCGTAGGTCACCTGGGTGTCGGTGGCACTCATCCGGGTCATGCCCAGCCGTTCCATGATGGTGAGGGAGGGAGCGTTGTGGGGATGGGCGATAGCGATGACGCGAGGGAGGGAGAGCGGACGGCGCGCGTATTCGATGAGGCCGGTCGCGATCTCGGTTCCGAACCCCTGCCGCCAGAATGATGGCGCGAACAGCCACGCCAGTTCACCATGTACGATACCGTCGACCAGGAAGGGTTTGAGGCCGCAATGTCCGATTGGATCGCCCGTTTCCTTCAATTCCGTCATGCACAATCCGATGCCGTGCTCCGTGTGGTCGGCGATCGTTTTCAGCAGCCGCTGTTCCGTCTCCTCCATCGTACACGGATGACCCGTGATGTACTGCATCGTTGCGGGGTCGCCGTACCACTGGTGGGCAACTGCCAAGTCTTTCAGTGTCGTGGGGCGCAAACGGAGGCGTTCCGTCTCGAGGGTCATGCCGCGCGTGGAGTGGAGGCTAGTCATCTACCCGACTCGATCTCTGGTCCGGTGAGGATCGTCACCCCGTTTGGAGTGATCACCACCGTGTGCTCGCAGTGGGCTGCGCGGCAGCCGTTACTGGTCCTGAGCGTCCAACCATCGTCGTCTTCCACGACGTCGGCCCGGCGCTCAGCGATGATCGGCTCCACCGCCAGTACCAGTCCGTCCCACAGCGGGAAGGCTGTGGCGGGATCGCCGAAGTTGGGCACCGCAGGCCATTCGTGGATCCGGCGGCCCACGCCGTGACCGCAGAGTTGCCGCAGGACGTGGTAGCCCCACCCCTGCACCTCCGTCTCGATGGCCATGCCGGTGGCCGGCAATCCGCGGGACTGGGCCAGGGCACCGAGGCCGCAGTCAAGCGCCGAGGCGGCGCACGCCGCCAGGCGATTGCTCCTGGCCCCGACCTCCACCGTCGTAGCGGTGTCCACCACGTACCCGCCCCGTGTGATGGTGACGTCTACCGTGAGGAGATCGCCCGTTTGGAGCACGTGGGCGTCCGGAATGCCATGAACGACGGCGTCGTTCACGCTCAAACATATGAACCCCGGGAAGTCGTATTCGTCCTGTGGCGCCGATCGGGCGCCGGCCCGTCCGGCCAACTTCCTCGCCAACTCGTCGAGATTCCGGGTCGTGACACCGCCCACGGCAGCCGCGGCGACGCGGTCCCGGATGCCGGCGGCGACCAGGCCGAGTGCCCGGAGTTCCGCTAGGTCGTGGTGAGACTCGATCGTCATTGGAGAGATGCTCTAGCTGCCGGCACCGGGGGAGCCGCATTCCCCTGATAGACGAAGACCATACCGTCTCCGTCCTCCGCATGGGCTCCGGTTCGTTGGTACAGGGCAACGGCTGCTGCGTTGTCCCGGTTGGTGAACACGAACGCTTCCATCAGCCCTTCACTCTCGACCACTGCGGTGGCGAACCCCATCAGGGCCTTCCCGACGCCCCGGCGTTGGTGGCCGGGGTCCACGGCGACGTCGTAGATGAAGAGTTGTCCGGTGGGGCGGTCGATGCGATCCAGGCGATAGGCCAGCAGAAAGCCGGCGATCTCCCGGTCGGCTTCGGCGACTACGAGGTAGTTGGCCGGATTGGCCAGAATCGATGGGGCGAGCTCGGTCCCGATGACGGCATTCTTGAAGGACCGCGCCACGTCGCACGCGACCGCTTCGTCGCCTTCGCCCAACCGCCGTACGGAGATGTCCATCGCTTGCTCCCACCCGGGAAGTGCTGATCCTGGCCCGCAATCTAGCATCCCAAGGTGTGATGTTGATGAAAGGCTACGGCCCTCTACTCGCCCAGCTGGTCCTGTGAGATAAAATGCCTACCGCAATGGGAGGCTCACGATGCCGGTACCTCGATGGGATTGCCTGCGATCCGTGCCAACTCGTTGATCGCGCGACTGTCGATGATCTGTTTGCGGTATCCGGTCGCCGCCACCTGAATCATGGCCCGGCCGACGTTTTCGGTCGTCGTCACCTGACCGGGAGCCACCCGCCGAAGGATCGGATAGAGCGGCCCGGCGATGGCGTAGGCGGCCCGATAGAGGAAGGTCTTCGATCGCACCCCTTTGAGCGGCTGGATGTACGCCGGACGAAACATGTAGGCAGCCTTGAACAGCACGAGCAGGCGATTCTCGATCTTGCCTCTCACCCGGGCCCACATGATGCGGCCTTGTTCCGTGCTGTCGGCGCCGGCCGCCGATACGTAGCAAAGCGTCATACCTGAATTGAGGCCGGCCAGCACCTCGACCGCCGACAGGGTGAGTTCGTAGGTGAGATAGTGGTACTTCTCCTCACTCATGCCGGCTGAAGAAACACCGAGGCAGAAGAAACAGGCATCATGGCCGGCCAGCTGGTCGATGATTGCGGTGTAGTCGGTGAAATCGTCGTGCAGGATCTCGCGCAGCTTGGGGTGGGTTACGGAACAGGGCGACCGCCCTACTACGAGCACGGACGTAACCCGCGGATCCTCCAGGCACTCTATCAACACGCCCGATCCGATCATGCCTGTGGCGCCGAAGAGAATGACCCTCATTAGACGGGCGTGGTCACAGCGCAAAGTATTCCTTGATGCCGGCCAGGACACTCGCGACAGCCACGGAGGCGAGGATCAAGCCCATTATTCTGCTGACGATGCTCGCCCCACTGTTCCCGATCATGCGATGAACCCAGCTCGCCGCCAGCATGAGAGCTAGAACGATCGACAGCACCGAGAGCATGATCACGGTGGTCTGTGTCTGCTCCCACAGGTTGTACCGACTGTTCTCGGTAAGCAACACGGCCGCAAGCATGGCGCCGGGACCAGCAATGGATGGAACGGCGAGCGGGAAGATCGCCGTCTCGCCGCCACTCGTTGCCAACTTGACCTCCTCATCGGGTTTGCTCTCGCCGAAGATCATGGAAAGCGCGAACAGGAAGAGGACGATTCCCCCCGCGATCTGAAACGCTGCGAGTGGAATGTTCATGGCAGTAAGGATGACTTCCCCCGCGACAACGAAGAAAACCAGGATAACCGCCGATACCAGGGTCGCTTTGACTGCGATTTTTCTCTTGAGCTGCTGATCATATCGGCTGGTGACGGCGATGAATACCGGCACCGTTCCGATGGGGTCGATCACGGCAAAGAAGAAGACGAATGTTGCGATGATATCGCTCATTGAGCTCTAGGGATCGGGTAGTAGTCTGGTATCTGGGCGACCTGCTACCAGATAGTATGCCAACGCTGCCAGTGACGATGGTCTGCTACGCGTCCCTCGAACGAGCCGCCGGTCTGTCCGCATCGCCTACCGTTCCGGAATCCTTAGGTCCGAGTTGAAGCTCAGCGCCACCACCTCCCAGCCACCAGTCGGGGTGCGGCGAAAGACCGCCAATTGCTTGCCGGTGTCGGCCGGGGCACCCTCGAGCGTCATAGTATAAGCGCTCGTCCCATATGCCAGATCTGCTTGGCCCATCACCTGAACGCTCGAGAATGAAATCTCCTCAACGCTGGGGAATGCCTCGCCCCACGCCTGAATGGCCTCACGGCCGGTTACCGGCGGGGCGTTGGGAGGCTGCAGCACTGCGTCTACCGAATATTGCCCGGCCCAGGCCGCCCAATCGCCGGCTAGAACGTAACCGGGAGTTGCGTCGAACATCCCGCGAATGGTCGCGTGGTCCTGGTCGGTCAGGTCGGCCGGCGGCGGCGGTGGTGGTGCCTGACAGGCCACCGCAAACGATACGAGTGCAGCGATGCTCACCGAACGACTCCGGGTATTCATAACCGCCCCCTTCCGAAATAATGAGAACCGAGACCAGCACAGGAGTACACCTGAGGCTTCCTCCTCGTGTCCACTTGGTGTTAGACGTATCGGGCGATCGCCATGGCCACAACCGCAACCACGAGGAGCGCGGCGACGTACTTGCCCGCTACGCCGGCGCGGGCGCGCAAGGCCTGCGCCTCGGTGAGTTGGGCGTCACGTTCGGGGGCAGCGGCCTGCGCGGCTGCCTGTGACAAGGCGGCGGCCCGCAGCATCGCGGGGCGCATGATGGCGACCCCGATCGTGAAGGCCACGATCGCCGCCACGGCACCGAGTCCGATGGTCATGCCTGTGGCGCTGCGCATGTAGGCGACTTGGAACCCGCCCGAGACGAGCCAGTACAGCCAGAGTCCGGAGAGGATGGTCACGGCGGCGGCGAGCGGCATCACATCCAGAAAGCGGCGGCGCATGAGCCCGGCGGCCACCTTGGCGGCGTCGGGGCCGGCATCGCGCAGGGACGGCTGCAGGTAGATGGCGTTGAAGATGAGCGTACCAGCCCAGAAAACGCCGAGTAGTATATGCAGTACCCGCATCACGAGCAGCGTCAGGTCGCTCATCGTGCCTCCTCGGGTCCCGCGGGGGTGCAGTAACGACCCAGCTGTCTAGCTACTGGGGGCGTCCTCGCTGTCGAGGACGCAGGGAAGCCACATGAGGTGACGTAGCCCAGGGGCCTGGGCTTGTCAACCGATCAACACCGCGTTGCGTCGGCTGGAACCTGGCCCGGGCCGGCCGTTCTATCGCTCTGGTCGTTGGCGTTCAAGGGGGAGCTTGCTGGACGGCTCATCGGCGCTCACCCCATGAAGAACCCTTTGCGGTGAGAGATGCCGATCACTTTGTGGCACTTTGAACAGAAATACGCATAGCGTTTCCCTGCGAAACCGCGGATTTCTTGGTACCA
>JAZFYL010000333.1:0-22839 GCA_036443495.1 Gemmatimonadales bacterium
CCCAGTGCAGCCACCACTGCATGACCACGCCTCCCTCGCCCAACCGAACCGGTGACGCGCGCAAACGCGTCGGGCTCATCGCCGGGCCGGTGGTGTTCGCTGCCGTCCTGATCCTTCCCGAGCCCGCTGGGCTCTCGCAGGAAGGATGGCGAACCGCCGCGGTCGCCCTGCTCATGGCCATCTGGTGGATCACCGAAGCGATTCCGATCCCGGTAACAGCGCTGGTCCCTTTGGTGGTGCTCCCCCTGCTGGGGATCGGGACTGTGCGGGAGGTGGCAGCCCCGTACGCCAACCCCATAATCTTCCTGTTCCTCGGCGGCTTCGTACTGGCGGCGGCCCTGGAGCGCAGTGGACTCCACCGCCGGTTCGCCCTGGCGATCGTGCGGGTGGCGGGGACGAGCCCGCCCCGACTGGTAGCGGGCTTCATGATCGCCACAGCATTCTTGAGTATGTGGGTCAGCAACACCGCAACCACCATGATGATGCTGCCCATCGCCCTGTCCATCCTCGCGCTGTCCGATGCGGATTCACGTTCCCACCACGATGCCAACTTCGCCATCGCCCTGCTATTGGGGATCGCCTACGCGGCCAACATCGGTGGTGTCGGGACGCTCATCGGAACGCCCCCCAATGCACTGCTGGCAGGCTTCCTGGAAGAGACGTATGGTGTCGCATTGGGCTTCGGTGAGTGGATGCTCCTGGGCGTGCCGCTGGTTCTGGTGAGCCTACCGTTGTGTTGGTTCTGGCTCTGCCGACTGTTCACCGTTCACTCAGCAAGTATCGGCGGGAGCGGGAGACTGTTGGCAGCCGAGTGGCAGAAACTGGGTCCCCCGTCCCGACGGGAAACCACGGTTGGGGTGGTTCTTGGCGCGACTGCTGTAGCTTGGATCACGCGACCATTGTTGGACCAGTTCATCCCTGGGCTATCCGACGCGGGGATCGCCATCGCCGGAGCCCTGCTCCTGTTTCTGGTCCCCGTCAATTGGCGCCGCCTAGAATTCGCGGCGACATGGCGGGATGTAGAGGGGTTGCCATGGGGCATCTTGATACTCTTCGGCGGCGGTTTGACCCTGGCGGCTGCCATCCATCGGTCGGGCCTGGCTGATTGGATCGGTGCAAGCATGGCGGCCGTAGGCACGTGGCCGCTGGTCGGGGTGGTGGCCACGGTGACCCTCGTCATCATCTTCCTCACCGAGATCAACAGCAACACTGCCACGGCCGCCACCTTCCTTCCCATCGTGGCATCCCTGGCGCTGGGCATCGGCCTGGACCCGATGGCGCTGGCCCTCCCAACTGCTCTGGCGGCGAGTTGCGCGTTCATGTTGCCCGTGGCCACGCCGCCCAATGCCATCGTGTATGCCAGCAATCGGATCCCCATCACGGGGATGCTACGCGCGGGGCTCGCGCTCAACCTAGCAATGGTCGTCCTGATAACCGTGTTGGTGATGGCGGTTGGCTGGGTGACGGGCAGCTGGTAATCAGAAAACTGAAATCGGCAAACAGCCCTGGGATGGAAATGGTTCGCTGACAATCGATAGTCGGCAGCCGATTGCGTGAGGGCGTCTCATGGTGTTCGCCTACTGGGGGTTGGCTCTGGCCTGTGGTTTGCCTTCTGCCGCGTTGTGGTAGAAGCGGGTCGTGGGATATGCGAAGTCGATATCCTCGCGCTTGGCGAACTCAGTCAAGATATCTTCCCAGATCTCTTCCGCCGTAGCCCGGCGGCGGCGCGCGTGGGTTACATACCGCAGGGTCAACAGTACACCGCTGTCCTGAACACTGGTGTAGACGATCGGGTCGTACGATAGGCCGGTGATGTAGAACTTCTCCCTGGCCCGTGCAATCTGTGCGCGAGCCACATCACTGACCGACGCAGCCCGCTCCGAAGCGATAGCGCTCAGCAGCACTTTGGCGGCACGCCAGTCACTCTCGAAGGTGACCAGGACAGCCAGCTCATCCCACAGGTATTGAAAGCCGTGGGTATAGTTGGCCACCCCCAACACCAGGACCCGTTGGTTGGGAATGTGGATCAAGCGGCCGGTCGTCTGATCGGCGTCGGCCCAATTGCCGACTTCGAGCAGGGTGAACTGGAACAGCCTGATATCGACGACATCTCCGGCATCGGTTCCAATTTCGATGCGGTCTCCCAATTCGAACGGTTTCCGCCAGACGATGAAGCCCCAGCCGGCCATGTTGGCGAGGACATCCCTGAGGGCGATGGCCAGACCGGCAGAGACCAGGCCGAGGAACGTCGCCACCCCGCGTATGACCGAGGACCAGATGCTGGCGATGCCCACGAGCCCGGCGGCCACGGCGACGTACTGGGTGACCGACCGCCAGCGGTACCGCACCCCGGAATCCTTGATGGTCTTGGAGACCGCCAAGAGAATCATTCGGCGGGCGGCCCATATCAGCAGGATCCAGATCAGGGACGACAGCAACCGCTGTTGGGTTCCCGGCGTCAGGCCGAAGTGGATGCGTAGCCATTCGTTGATCGATTCCATGCCTTCACCTGGCCGCGGGGGCGGCCCGTCTGGTGCCTCGTATCAGGAAACGCAGTCCGTCCGTTGTACGGCCCGACAGCCCAATACCCATGGTGGCCGATTCGCTCGCCCGGAAAGATCGCACACTACCCCACCAAGGTGTCAACCGCGTGGGGAACTCGCCAGCGACATCAACTGTTCCCGCAGAGAGGACGTGCCCGCTCTCCCAAAGGAATACCATGATCCGAATCAATTCACTTGCCGCTATCGGGACGACCGTGGCTTGGGCCTTGGTGCAAATCCCGGTCGTCGAGGGACAGTGGCAGACCGATTTCGACCGCCACACGGTCCCACTCGAGGAGATAACCTCCGGCGGCCCTCCCAAGGATGGCATACCCCCGATAGATCATCCCAGATTCGTGTCGGTGACGGAGGCCGATCGCTGGTTGAAGGATCGGGAGCCGGTGGTCACCCTGTCCATCGGAGGCCAGACAAAAGCCTACCCCATACAGATTCTGATGTGGCATGAGATCGTCAACGATGAAGTGGGAGGCACCCCGGTCAGCGTCACTTTCTGCCCGCTGTGCAACACCGCCCTCACCTTTGACAGACGATTCGATGGCCAGGTACTCGACTTCGGCACGACCGGCATGCTGCGTCATTCCGATCTCGTCATGTACGACCGGCAAACCGAGAGCTGGTGGCAGCAGGCGACCGGTGAAGGGATCGTAGGCACCTACGCCGGCCGCCAGTTGAAATTTCTATCATCGCCGTTGGTCAACTGGGCTCAGTTCAAGGAAGAATACCCGGACGGAACTGTTTTATCCCGCGCCACCGGCTTCTCGAGGGACTATGGCCGCAACCCCTACGTGCATTACGATACCCGCAGCGGCCCCTACGGCCGCTTCTTCAAGGGGGCAAAGGACCGTCGGCTCACAGCCATGGACCGGGTGGTGGCCATCATGCAGGAGGATTCCAGCGTGGCTTACCCGACCTCCGCCCTGGCCGAACGGGCCGTCATCAATGACGAATTCGTGGGCCGGCCGATAGTGGTATTCTGGGCTCCCGGTACGGCGAGTGCCCTGGACGATGCGTCGATTGCAGACGGCAGAGATGTGGGCGCGACCGGCGTATTCCAGCGCCGGGTGAAGGACCGGATCCTCGAGTTCGAGCCTGCGGGCGTGGGGGTCTTCCGGGACCGGCAGACCGGGTCGACCTGGAACATCATGGGCCGCGCCGTTACCGGCCCCCTGGCTGGCGTTCGGCTGGAGGCCGTCCAGCACGGGAATCACTTCTGGTTTGCCTGGGCGGTGTTTAGACCGGACACCCGGCTGGGAGGCGTCGACTAACTTGACGGGACTACAGGGCCCCGTTGGCGAAGGCTTGCACGACATCGCTCTGAGACAGGACGCCCACCAGTTGCTCGTCGGACACGACGAATACCCGGTGGATACCGAGATACAGCATCTCCTGAGCAGCCTTCCTGACCTCGTCTTCCGGCGCCACGATTTGGGGTCGCACCGTCATCAAGTCCCGCACCTGAGTTTCTTCCAGCCAGGGTTCGGCGGAACCCCCGCGGCCTTTCTCGGCCAAGGACTCCAGAACGTCGGAAGTCGACAACACGCCGACAAAGCCACCGTGCTGGTCCAGGGCCGGCAGGACCAATACATACGCATCCACCAGTGCCATGATGGCATCACTGATCGACGCATCGACCCGTATGGAGGCCAAAGCCGTCTTCATGAGCTCGGCAACTTGCATAGGAACCTCAGACAGGGCGTGACACCGCCACAGGCCAGCACCTCTGTGCCTAGCTAGAGGATAAGACGAACGTCGTGAAGATCCTCTGAAAGCAACTTGAGCAGCCGCTCAAGATCAGTAGCCACCCTCGGGGTCAACTTCTGGCGCGCCGATGACGTATCATTAGAATAGAGACCACGATGAGCAACACGGATCCGCGGGATCGGTTACGGGCCAGAAGGCCCGTTTTTGCTCTGCCTCGCTGTCACGACGGCGCTGGAGACGGGATAGCTGTGTGCTGACCCACGCACGATTCAGCGTGATTCCGCCCGAGGTCTTGATGGACCGCCGGCGCAAGGTGCGTGAGGGTATTCACATGCCCAAGGGGAAGGTGGAACTGCCCGACCGCGGCCGTTGGCGCACCTGGCAAGGCCTGATCGTGAGCGTGCTGTTCCACTTGACCTTCTTTGCGGCTGCCACGGGGCTATTGGCGGGCCCCTCGATAACCGAACAAACACCGGCAAGAACCGCAGACCCCGGCCGAGAGGTCGCCATGGTGTACCTCGAGCCGCCACCGGCCCCCGCCCCGACTGCGGAGGTCCCAGAGGCTCCGCCGGAGCCCCCGCCCAGGCCGCAAGCCACCACGCCTCCCTCCCAGGCAGAACTGCCACCAGCGGGGCCGGAGTCGGATGAGATCATATCCCCCGCCCCAGCACCCGAAACCGATCCGGAAACTGTGGACCTGGCCACGGCGGACCAGCCGGCCGAGGCAGAGTCGGAGCCCACGACCGGAACGGATGACGAGACCAACGTGATCTCAACCGACCGGATCGTGAAAGACGGACCTGAGGAGTTGGCAGGGACCGTGGCGGCGGCCAATGCGGCCCCTGCTTCTCAGGAACAAGAGGCAAAGCGGCTATTTGGCCGGCCGACCACAGGGACCGGGAATCGCAACAACGCGCTCCCGTGGGCCTCGGATTCCACCTGCATTCCCGAGCCCAGGCCTCAGAACCCGGGTGGGCCCACCGTTCTGGATTCCATTTCTGGCCAGGTGTTCGACCGGCGCGGCATGCCCCTCAATGGCGCTCACCTGCAAGTGGTCGGCACCAGCTACCACACCTTCAGTGATGGCGGCGGCTTGTACACGCTCGTGTTTGACGTGGGATTGGTGGCCAACTGCCGGGTTCAGGTGGTGCGGGTGTCCGCGGCCGGGTACCGCGGCCGGGATCTGTATCTGGCGATGGGACTGGGTGAGAACAACGTCTATATGGAGCGCTGACGCGTTCGACGGCCCCAATCAGGGTATCCGTCCCAACTCTTCCCTGATCGCCGACGCAAAGGCCCCTACATCCTCTTCCGTAGTATCGAAGGCAGTCATCCAGCGGACCTCCGCACGGGCCGCATCCCACACATAGAAAAACCATCGTTTCTGGAGGGGCGGGATCGCCGTCGAAGGGATGCGGGCGAACACCGCATTGGACTCAACCGGCTGAGTGAGTTCGACACCGTCGATGACTTCGACGGTTTGGGCCAGGAGCCGGGCCATACGATTGGCATGCTCGGCGTTCCGTCGCCAAAGGTCGTCCGTCAACAGCGCCTGGAACTGCGCCCCGACGAATCGCATCTTCGAGGCCAACTGCATGCTCTGCTTCCGCAGATAGGGAACGCGTTCGAGGGCCTCATCCGCGCTGAAGAACACGACCGCCTCACCAAACATCAAGCCGCTCTTGGTTCCGCCGAAGCTGAGGACATCGACGCCGACATCCCCGGTGATTGCCGCCAGCCCGAGTTCGAGACTGGCGGCAGCGTTGCTGATTCTGGCACCATCCATGTGGAGCACCATACCGTTCTGGTGGGCGAGGTCGGCCAGCGCCTGAATCTCTCGCGGCTGGTAGACCGTGCCAAGTTCCGTCGTCTGCGTGATCGAAATAACTTTGGGCTGCGCATGATGGGGAACGCCGAACCCCTTCAGGTGCGGTTGAACATCCGCAGGACGCAGTTTGCCGTCGGCGGTGGGAATCGCAATAAGTTTGCATCCCAGGTGCCGCTCCGGGGCGCCGCACTCGTCGATATTGATATGAGCAGACTCGGCACACAACACGGCGTGGTACGACTCCGTGACCGCTTTGAGCCCGAGCACGTTCGCCCCGGTGCCACCGTACACGAAGAACACCCTGACGTCCTCTCCGAACTGACGCCGGAACGCGGCCTGGGCCCTCTCCGTGTAAGGATCGTCACCGTACGCGGGGACATGGCCGACATTGGCTTCATGTATGGCCTGAAGTACGTCAGGATGGACGCCGGCACTGTTGTCCGAGGCAAAAGAGCGAGGCACTTAGAGAACTCCACGACGCTTGAGTTGAGTGTACTGGTCTACCACTGCCTGGCTGGCCCTCGCAGGTGGTACGTCCAGGACGAGGACGCCACGCCGGCGGACTGTTGTCAAGGCTTCTTCCCTGGCTATCAAGAGTTCCTCTGCCGCGGCTCGCTCGAAAGCCAAGCCACGCCGAGCGGGGCGAATGGCCGCCAGGTGTTCCAATGCCGGGTCGGTCAAGGTAACCACCAAAGGCAGATGCCGGGGCCGCAACGACCCGAGGTATGTGAGCAGCGCGTCGCTGGCCGTGCGGTCGACGATGTCACTGAACACGACGGTCAGGGCTCGGCGACGGTTCCGGGCCGCGAGATAGCGAAACGCTCCGGGGTAGTCCGATTCCACCAAACGACCTTCCACCCCCGCTAACCCGTTCAGGATAGCCCTGAGGGCCCGGCGCCCTCTGGCCGGTGGCAAGAACAACTCCACCTCGCGGGCGAACACCATGAGACCCACGTTGTCGTCGTGTTCGATCGCGGCGTGGGCCAAATGGAGGGCGGCAGAGACGACGAACTCGAGCCGGGGAACGCCGTCGACTTCGGCGGTCTGCAAGCGGCCGGCATCGATTACCAGGACCACATGTTGCCGCCGCTCGTCCTCATACTGCCGGGCCATTACCTTGCCGCGACGGGCCGTGGCCTTCCAGTCGATGGTGCGGGTGTCGTCGCCCGGCACCCATTCACGCAGCGCTTCGAACACCCGGCCCTCGCCCAGCCGACGCTGAGTCCGCAACCCTGCCTCACGGCGCCGGGCGGCCTGGCTGGGGAGACCGCGACCCACCACGCCCTCCAGCGAAGGGAACACGACACCCGTCCAGGAGCGCTCGATAGAGCCCTGGCGCCAGATCAAGCCAAGGGGGCCGCGTACCCGGAGATCCATGCGGCCGGCCGTGTCCCGGCCCCGTCGACGCGGTTCGACCTCGATGGCTTCATGCAGGGTCTGACCGGGTGGGATCGTGACGACGCGATCGGGCATGTCGTTGCCGCCGAGCGGAATCGGGTAGTGCTCCCTTACCGTGACTGTGAGGGTGCGGCGGTACCTGTGGCGCCAATGGTAGTATACCGGCATGCTCCGGCCCATCGAGAAGGCGGGTGGAGCCTCACGGTCCACTGCAAGGTTGGCCGGGGAGGGCGTCAGGAAGCCGTCTGCCACCAATGCCAGCAACCACACACCATCAAGCGTGAGCATGAGACCCAGGGCCGTCGGCCACCACATGCCGAGCATGCCTACGCCAGCGAGTCCGACAGCTCCCCAATACCAGAGGCGGGTGGGAACGAAGATCACTGCGGCGTCTCGACCTTCTCCAGCAGGGACTGCAGCGCGGTGTCCGCGGAGACACCCTCCAACTCCAATTCCGGCGCGACAATCACCCGGTGCCGGAGCACCGGGGAGGCGGCGGCCTTCACATCATCCGGGACGACATACTCTCTCCCATCGAGCAACGCGGCCGCCTGCGCCATTTTCAGCAAGGCGACGGTAGCTCGGGGAGAGGCCCCCAGGGTGAGGGCCGGCGCAGTTCGGGTGGCCCGAACTATGGCGGTGATGTAGGCCAAGAGTCTTTCATCGACCCGAATGCCACGGCTCACGCGGCGTATTTCCCGGAGTCCATCCGCATCGAGCATGGGGCTGACGCCGTAGCTTTGGGGATCGTCCGACTCGAAGCCCTCCAGCACTCGGACGAGAATGCCCTGCTCCACGTCGGCTTCCGGATAGTCCAGCACGACTTTCACCAGAAAGCGGTCCAACTCCGCTTCGGGGAGCGGATAGGTCCCTTCGAACTCGATGGGGTTCTGGGTCGCGAATACGCTGAAGCTGTCGGACAGGGGATGACTCTCGCCGTCGACCGTGACGGTGCGCTCCTGCATCGCCTCGAGGAGGGCCGCTTGCGTCTTGGCAGGGGCCCGGTTGATCTCGTCCGCCAGGATCAGGTCGCCGAACAGCGGGCCGGGCCGGAAGGTGAACTGTCCCCCACCCGACATCACATTGACTCCGGTTACGTCGGAGGGCATTAGGTCGGGCGTGAATTGAATGCGGCGAAAGGCCAACCGGAGGGCCAGACTCAGGGTACGAACCAGTAGCGTCTTGGCCGTCCCCGGCACCCCCTCCAGCAGGACGTGCCCCCGGGCAATGACGGCCGACAGCATCACCCGAATCGCTTCCTCCTGCCCCAACACCACGCTCCCCAGCGACGCCACCAGCGACCGGGCGATCTCAGCCTGCCGGGTAACCTCGTCTCGACCTACTGTCTCATGTCCTGCCACACGTCCTCCACGGCATTGGCGGCCTGCAGCACCCCGTCGGAGGGCACCGGACCGCGGATGAGTTGTTGCAAAATTCGCACGGCGCGGCGCGACACCGGCGTGCGGACATTGAGCGCGAGCGTTTCCAGCCAGGGTGCGACGGGGACGCGGAGCGGTTGCCCGGTGGTCGACAATCGCCGCCGCAGGCCCTCCACCATCAGTCGAACCGCTACATCCTGCCCCTGAGCGGCCGCCAGAGCCGCAGCAAGTGCGTGCACGTGCTCCAGGTGCGAGCGGCGCCGGCTGGTCCCCAGCCGGCGCACTGGCCCGAATCGAAAGGCGGCCATGAGCAGCGCGATGAGCCCTACGACAGCCAGCTGCCAGATGACCCAGCCAAGCGGGGTTCGGGCCATCCAGTCCACGACCACGGCCAGCACCGACCCACCCTGGGTGAATCCGTGATGGTACTCGTCAAAGATGACCCACTCGGAGGCATCCGCCATGAGTCCGACCACGAACGGGCCGGCGTCCGTTTCCCTGAGGGTCCGGTTGCTGAAAAGTTCGCCGTCAGCCAAGAGAAACACCACGGTCTCACCGGGCATGCCGAGCCGCAGCAGGACCGCAGCGCCATCTCCATTGACCAGCAGCGTGTCTACGACCATGGCCGGTGTGACGGCACATTCATCGGAGAACAGATCGGGCACACCCGATGCATCCACCACATCGGCTTCATCCGTGCGCGTCAACCATCGACGGGAAGACGGTCGATCGCTCCACGATTCATCGGGCGGCTCTACCGAAGACGGATCCTCCGAAAACGGGTCGCTGTCGATCGTGTAGTCGTAGCAGCGCATGACCATTTCGGCGCCAAAGCCGGCCAGCAGCAGGTCGCCCTTCTGTTCGGCGAAGCCGGTGATGCGATTGGCGTCCCACGAATCCATGGGTCTGCTCGGATCGAGGACCACGAGGAGGGCCCCGTCCGCCTGGAGCTCTGCCAGGGCCATGCTCTGGCGCCGGAAGCGATCGACCCGCACACCGACGAGCCGCAGGGCATCCGCCAACGCACGTGCGCCATGTGGTCCGGGGACGAACGAAGAATGGCGGAAGTCACTGATACTGGTCTTGGCGTTGCGGGAGCCCAACAGCACCGCACCGAAGCCGAGCGCGATGACCAGAACGATCGCGACTGCCAGCTCAAACCGGGGCCGCATGCCACCGCTCCGATGCGTCGGCCACCCAGGCCCGATACTCGGCTTCGCTGCAGGGTTCGTGACCAAACACGTACCGGTAGAGTCCGCCGACGAGCGCCTCGAGTCGCTGGCGGTCATCGGGCGCCAAGCGCCGGTCGTCCACGTATTCGCGGGGGGTCTTGCTGGGGTGGTACCGCACCACGCCTCGACGGTCCAGATCGAGCACCAAAGCATGGAAGGCGGCCATCAGGGCCTCTGCAAAACATCCCGATGCGGCCAGGTCGGTCGCCTGATCCCGATACCACACCGCTGTGCGGGGTTCTTGTCGTTCCCCGACGACCCGTTTCTCGTCTGGAGCACTGGCCTCTTTGGTGGTGCGGAACATGACCCAGGCCGCGTGCAACACGATGACGGCCAACAGCACGATCAACACCACCACAAACCAGCGGAACACATCCGGGTTGTTGTCCTGAAACGACTCCAGAGTCCGGGTCAGCCACCTCCAGCCACGCGAGAACCAACCCATCAGGGCCGGCCGTTCCGCCCAATCGTACAGGGGGTCGGCGAACACCGAGTCGAGCACGGCCCGGAGAGAATCGGTCGTGGCTTGCTGATCCTGCATCGGCATCAGGGGGTTTCCAAGGCCTGAGCCAGGACCTCCAGGTCAAACCCTTCCTTCCGCACGCGCAGGTCGTAATAGGCCACGGTCAGCACGCTGTACATGAGCGGATAAAGCAACATCTGGGCGACGGTGCCGAGGATCATGGCGGCGTACCACCCCAGAGAAAGGTCGGTCTGGCTGAGCATGGTGAGGTCGGGGGTGAACATTGCTGCCACCGTGACCCCGGCGAGGGAGGGGATCGTGACCAGAATGGCAGTCACCACGATGAGCGCCAGCATCTTCCGGCGGTGCCCCTTGGTGAGTCGCCAGGACCTTCCCATAGCTTCGATGGCGCTAAGGTCCTCTTCCAGAACCAGCGCCTGGGGCGAGACGAGCAGCGCGACAAGAAAAATAATGCCCGGGATCAGGAAGAAGAGGAATCCGATGAACACCACGAGAGAGGTTAGAATCGACAACAGGACCAACCGTACGATATAAGGCACCGCACGCGACAAGGCATCGCCCGGGGTGGCGCTGCGGCCTAGGTAACTTTCCGACACTACGAACACTGCGGCGGCAGTCCCAATGGCACCCAGCACGACCTTGAGGAACATGGTGCTGAACCACATCAGCGGCAGCACCAAGAGCCCACCAGAAGCCTGGACGTACAACTCCAGTACCAGGGGAACCGCGCCGACGATGATAACGATGACGGCGAGGGTGGCGAAATGGCGTCGGTAAAGCCCGAACGCCTGATCGAGGATTTCGCCGATCGAGAGCGGACGGAGTTCGAGGAGCGTCATAGCATCACCTCAAAGAGTTGCCAGCCAACCGGCTTGGCCGTGTGGTTTGGTGTTCGATGGTCAACGGGATACTATCGATGGCATGAGCGGTAATTCCCCACCAGACCCACAGGTGTTCACCCGGCACATCCAGGTGGAGACCCCCGAAAACGTAACCCTCGATTTGGAACTCGCCGGGTTGGGGTCGCGAGCATTGGCCGCGATGATCGACGCGGTCTTCCTCGGAGCCTGGTCCGTGGTCATCGTCCTCTTGTCGATGGCCCTGTCCTGGATCACCCAAGGGAGTCCGATCGTGGGCCTGGTGGCGTTTGTCGTCCTGACGCTGTCATATGCGGCTTACTTCATCCTCTTCGAAGGACTCCGCCAAGGGCAAACCCCGGGCAAACGGAAACTGGGCATCCGTGTAGTGCGAGACACCGGGCACCCGGTGACCCTGGGGGCCGCGGTGGTGCGCAATGTCCTGCGCCTGGCCGACATCCTCCCAGTACCCCCACTGTATGTCGTAGGCGGAACGTTGGTGGCGTTGACACCGAAGGGCCAGCGCCTCGGAGACATGACCGCGGGTACCATCGTCGTCCGGGACCAGCCGCAGGAGGCCGCCGCCCCCCGACAGGTCCGCGAACGCGCCGAGCCCGTCGGTCACTCACTGGAGGCTCCCGAACTCGAGGACGCCGAGTTTCACCTTCTGCGCCGGTTCCACGAGCGACTGCCGTCGCTCGAACCCGCGGTGCGCGACCGGGTGGCCGAGCAGCTGACCGCGAGGCTGGCCAGTCGGTATCCTGTTCGCCCGACCGACCCGTTCACCTTCCTGGCGGACCTTTACCACCAGGAGCGGTCCCGGCGAGAACACGGCCCCGCCATCCGCACCCGATCGACCGGCACGGGGGGTTCCATGGCCGAGCGATTCGTGGCGCGCCAGGAACCACGCTGGGCCGAATTCCATGCGCTGTCCGCTCGAGTGGCCCGCGAGGGGTTGGATGGTCTGCGGGCTGAGGAACTGCCCGACTTCGCCGCCCGGTACCGAGAGATGGCCGCCGACCTGGCCAGGGCTCGCACCTACGGGGTGGATCGCGCCACGATCCACCGGCTCGAGCGGCTGGCGAGCGCGGGACATAACGCCCTCTACCGCGACGACCGGCACACCCTTCGCCAGGTGTGGACGATCCTGCTGCGCGAGGCGCCCGCGGCCGTTGTGCAATCCTGGCGCTATGTGCTGGTCGCCTTTCTGGTCTTCGCCGTTCCCGCCGTGGGCGGATTCGCGGCCATGCGGGAGCGACCCTCCCTGGCAGACGAAGTGCTCCCCGAACAGATGTTGCGCCGCGCGGATGCCGGGGTGACCCGCCAGGCAGAGGGGCGCAAGTACTTCCAGGCCGAGGGATCCCAGCGGCCCTACGTGGCCACCTACATCATCAGCAACAATGTCCGCGTGGCCGCCGCCTGTTTTGCCGGCGGCGTGTTCCTGGGCGTGGGCTCGCTGGCCCTGTTGGCCTACAATGGCGTAGCCCTGGGGACGATTGGAGGTCATTTCGCCAACGTCGGCTTGTTGGGTTACCTGTTGGAATTCATCGTGGGCCATGGCGTGCTGGAATTGTTCGCCATCTGGGTTGCGGGAGCGGCCGGATTCCTGCTGGGCGCCTCCATCGTTGCGCCTGGGCGGCTCACCCGATCCGAAGCGTTGATTCAGAGTGGCCGCCGGGCGATCCGGATGGTGGCCGCCGCCACCGTATTGCTGTTCGTTGCGGGCCTGATCGAAGGCTTCCTGTCCACGGGCGATCATGGCTTCGGCTACCGGACAGCCGTCTCGGGGGCCAGCGTGGTGTTTCTGATCCTGTACTTGCTCAATGGTAGCCTGTACCTGAGGCGGGGCAGGCCCCGGAAGGCCGTTGAGGTTCGCTAGACCTCGCGCAGGATGTTCCGCATGCGAACGGCGAGCGCTTCGATCTCGCGGATGCTGGTCAGAGTTTCTGGATCGACCTTGTCGCCGTTCAGCAACAGCAGCTGCGCCTCGGCGAGCAGCGCCGACAGCGGATTCGAGAGATCGTGGCGGAGCTTGAGGATCTGTTCCGTGTGGGCCATTGGGTTCACGACTCCAAGGAACGGTAGAGGTCTCGAAGGTGGTGTTCACGAAGGTTTCCCACCGATTCCCACAACTCCTTCTCCGACGGGCCGCAAAAGATCTCGGCCGTCTCCACCTCGGTGCCCGACTCGGGCTCAGAGAAGTGCATCCGTCCCTGCCACGAGCCATCGTCGGCACGGCGGATGATCAAACGGACTTGGATTTCGTGGGCGTCAATGCGTATGGGGTCGAGATCATGAATGATGGGGTCGTGCGGATTGCGCGGGTAGTTGCGCAGGGCATGCGATGCCATCGCCATCCTCCACGGTACGCCGTCCGAGCGGCAACGTCGTACCAGATGTGGTTTTGGCAAAGATAGAAGGTTTTGCGGGTGGCGCAATAGTCGAACCGGTCGTTGGAGGCCATGTAAGTTGCTGCCACAACGCGAGATGGGTACCCCGACCGGGGCACGTCGTCACACCTTGACGGCTCCGGGAGGGCGAGGTACCTTGGAGCACCTCTGAAGGCCGGCACTCCCCTAGACAACGAATCCAGACCCGCCCGGACTTCCGGACGCCAGGTACTTTTAGATACAGTTCGACTCCTCCATCTGACTCATCGACCATCCTACCTGATATACGTCGGCCCGCTCCGGGCCGGTCCCCGCGCTGTGGAGCCTGATCCGTGGATATCGCCGAACTAAAGCAAAAATCCGTGAAGGAGCTGCACGCTCTGTCGGAAGAACTCAAGATCACCAACTACTCCGGGCTGCGAAAGCAGGACCTCATCTTCCGGATCGAACAGACGCTGCTCGACTCCGACACCGTTATTCGTGGTGAGGGCGTCCTGGAGATCCTGCCGGAGGGCTATGGGTTCCTACGCAGCCAGGACTGGAACTACCTCTACGGACCAGACGATATCTACGTATCCCCCAGCCAGATCAAACGGTTCGATCTGCGCACGGGCGACACCGTCATGGGGCAGGTCCGGCCGCCCAAGGAAGGCGAACGCTACCTGGCCCTGCTCAAGGTCGAGCAAGTCAACTACGGGGATCCCGAGAATACCAAGCACCGGATCGCATTCGAGAACCTGCGCCCCCGCTACCCCACCGAACGGCTCCGCCTGGAATCCACTGTTGGCGACTTGTCCATGCGAGTGGTCGACCTCCTATCGCCGGTTGGCAAAGGCCAGCGGGGCCTCATCGTGGCGCCACCCAAGGCGGGTAAGACGATCCTGCTGCAGAAGCTGGCCAATGCCATCAAGGAGAACAACCCCGACGTGGTCCTCATCGTGCTCCTGATCGATGAGCGGCCCGAGGAAGTGACCGACATGCAGGAGAACGTCGAGGCGGAGGTGATCTCCTCCACCTTCGACGAGCCGGCGGACCGCCACGTGCAGGTCGCCGACATGGTTATCGAGCGCTCCAGGCGACTGGTCGAGCATGGCCGCGACGTGGTGATCCTGCTCGATTCGATCACTCGCCTGGCCCGGGCCCACAACGTGGTGATCCCACACTCGGGCAAGATCCTTTCCGGCGGTGTCGATGCCAACGCTCTGCAAAAACCCAAGCGATTCTTCGGGGCCGCGCGGAACATCGACAACGGTGGCAGCCTCACGATCATTGCAACAGCACTAATCGACACCGGCAGTCGCATGGACGAGGTCATCTTCGAAGAGTTCAAAGGCACCGGCAACATGGAATTGGTGCTGGACCGCCGATTGGCTGATCGACGGGTCTATCCCGCCATCGACATCCAGCGCACGTCCACGCGAAAAGAAGAACTGCTCATGGAAGAGGACGAACTCAATCGTGTGTACCTGCTCCGCAATTTCCTGGCGGACATGCCCACCGTCGAAGCCTTGGAGTTCCTGTTGGAGCGAATGAAACGCACCAAGAACAACAAGGAGTTCTTCGCCACGATGGCCCAGTAAGCCATGGGCTTGCCGGCCGCCGGCCGTCTGCTCGCCATCGACTGGGGAGCGATCCGCACCGGCATTGCCCTGACCGACGAAGGGCAACTGCTGGCCAGCCCCCTCACCACCCTCATCCAACGGCGTGGAAAGCGCTTTCCGCTCAAACGACTGCTGACCATCCTCGAAGAGCACGAACCGGTCGGCGTGGTTCTGGGGCTTCCGTTGGCTCTGGACGGAAGCGATTCCGAGAGCACCATCACCGTACGAGCCCTCGCCGAGCACCTCAAAGCTCACCTCTCCGTGCCACTCGAACTCTGGGACGAACGCCTCACCACCAGCCGCGCCCTGCAAGCCATACGCGAAATGGGTGGCCGGACCAAGGGACGCAAGGCCGACGTCGATGCGCTGGCCGCATCGGTCCTGCTGCAACACTACCTCGACAGCCACCGGCCCACCGCGTGAACCGACGCCTGATATGGCTCCTCGCCACGGCGAGTTGCCTGTGGGCGTGCGGGCCCGATGCCGACCAGCCGGCAGAGAGGTTAACCATCCCGCCGGGCGCCAACTTCACCGCTGTGACCGACACGCTTCTGGCCCACGGGCTGGTACGACACCGCCGGTGGTTCACCCTGGTGGCACGGGTGCGGGGACTCGATCGTGCCGTACAGGCCGGTACCTACGACATCCAGCCTGGGTCTTCGGCGTCCCACATCCTCACCATGCTGGCCGAAGGCCGCGAAGCCATGGAACGGATCACCATTCGTGAGGGCCTCACCACGCTGGACCTCGCCGCGATAATGGGTGATCGTCTTGCCCTCTCGGCCGAGGAGTTCAGTGACGCGGCACGGGACACCCTCCTGGTACGGCGCTATTCGCCGACCGCCACCAGCCTCGAAGGGTACCTCTTCCCGGAGACTTACACCCTCCCTGCAGGGGTGGAGGCCGCCCGCGTGGTGACGTTGATGGCCGAGGAGTTCGAACGGCACTGGCGGCCCGAGTGGAACTCCAGGCTGGACACGCTGGGATGGTCGCGAGATCAGGTTCTCGCCTTGGCATCGATCGTCGAGGGTGAGGCCCAAGTCGGCAGCGAACGGGCGACGATCTCAGGGGTATACCACAACCGTCTCCGGCTTGGTATGCGGCTGCAGGCCGATCCGACAGTGCAATACGCCATTCAACAGGCCACGGGTCAGCGGAAACCCCGTCTCTTGCTGAGGGACTACGAGATCCCCTCACCCTACAACACCTACCTCATCGACGGCCTTCCCCCTGGTCCTGTCTCCTCGCCCGGACTGCCCAGTATCGAAGCCGCGCTCTATCCGGCCGACGTGCCGTGGTTGTATTTCGTGGCGGATTCGACCGGACACCACGTGTTCACCCGAACCTACGGTGAGCACCTCGAGACCATCAGGCGGCTTCGGGGACAGTAGCCGCCACTGGATTGTAACGCCTGAACCCTTGGCACTGGTTGAAGGTACCGTTGTCGCTGCTACGGTCTACCAGCCGCCGGTCCGGTGCGCGTAGCGCGCCGCGGCCGCGACCACATCACTGGCCGAGAGAATCCCCGACACCACCGCAACCCCGGCGGCACCGACAGCTCGAATCGGTTCCACATCCTCGGGGCGCACGCCCCCGATCGCGACGCACGGCAGGCCGTTGGACTTGGCCACGAGGGCCGCCAAACCGTCCAGTCCGATGGCGGAGCCGGCGTCGGGTTTGGTCGACGTCCCGTGCAGCGGTCCGATGCCCCAGTAGTCGGCCCCTTCCCCACCCGCAACTTCCGCATCGCTGCCTACCGACGCACCGATCAGGAAACCGGGTGGGGCGATCTTCCGTGCCAACCGGACCGGAACGTCGTCCACGCCGAGGTGGACGCCGGCCGCCCCTGCGGCCAGTGCCACGTCCAGCCTGTCGTTGACGAATACGGGAACCGTGACGGCGTCAGCGATGGCAGTGGTCATAGCTGCCAGCTCACGTGCCGTGGCGGTCGTGTGGCGTACCTGGACCGCTGTTGCCCCGCCCTCGACAGCTTGGCGGCAGACGGCGACCCAGTCGCGCCCTTCGAGGAGTTCCTCATCGGTGACCAACAGCAGGCGGAGCACCTCGGTGAGATGCTCGGTCGACTGAACGCGCATCCCAGCTCAGGGGGTCGAGGGTTCCAGCCTGGTGATCCAGGCGGCTATGTCTTCGATCACTTCGTCGGCCACCTGTCCGTGACGCTCGTACTCGGCCGGACCGCTGGGTCCCTCACCCGTCATGAACAGGTGGTTGAGTTGCGGGTAGACCTTCAGGGTGACGCGAGGATCATCCCCAAGGCCTTCCTCCCAACGGCGGAAATCGTCGATCGTGACCTGGTAATCCCGACCGCCTTGGAGAATGAGCATGGGGATCGAAAGCTCCTGCGCGACCCCGACCGGGTCGTACCCCCTGAGGTCGAGCCAATAACTCGCAGGCGCACCGAGCACCCTCGCCGAGGAGGTGGAATCCTCCCAATCCAAGGCTACCACCAGTGCCACCTCCTGCTCGATCTGCTCGAGTCGGGCTCGCTCGGATTCACTGATCGTGCTATCCAGCCCCGCCAGGTAGTGGATCTGTTCGAGGATCACGTCCTCCAGTTGGCGCGCCAAACCCGCCAGCACTACCAACCCGGCCAAGTGCGGGTCCCGCCGACCAATGCGCGGGGCCAGCATCCCGCCCAGGCTATGCCCCACCACCACGAGCCGGCTGGGATCGATCTCCTCTGTGCGCCGGAGCAACTCGACTGCCGACAGCGCGTCGTCGACCGTTTCCTGCTTCACCGTGAACCCTGCCGTGCCGTCGGTGGCGAGCCGCTGCCGGTACTCCCGGGTACGTTTTTCGTATCGCAGGACGGCCACCCCGCGGCTACTGAGGCCCCACGCCAGGTCGCGAAACGGGGTGTTGGGCCCGATGGTCTCGTCGCGATCGTTAGGACCGGACCCGTGCACCAGCACCACGCCGGGGAACGGTCCGCCGGCCGTCGGAAAGCTGAGAGTCCCGGGCAGCGCCCATTCCCCACTTCCGATCGTGACTTCTCGTTCGACCACACGCTCGGGCGCCATCACCGTGGTGTCCGGCACCGGCAGGGCCTCCTGGTGGGGCCGGAAGAAGAGTCCCGCGATGCGCCGGTCCTGGTCGAACACGACCTGCACGTCGATTGCGGCCAGCGCGAACGCGCTGGAAACCAGCACGATGTCAAACCCCTCCTGGGTGAACTGGCGGGTGGTCGACCACTCACGGAACTCTCCGACCTGAGCCAACAACCCATCCCACGTCTCTTCCAGCTTGGCCGGCGGCATGACCGCGCCCATGGTAGAGTCGAAACGTACGACGGCGGCATCGAAATCCCGGCGCACCAATTGCTCCAGGAACTCGACCGCAAGACTGTCGGGGCGGCCGCCCTCTGCATCTCCTTGGGCAAGGGCCCAGGACGGCAGTGCCACTATCCCGAGGGCCAGCGGCATGACGCATCGGAGCGTTGGAATTCTCATGGTCATTCCCGGGTGCGTTGGGAGGTAGGCGTCGTCTCTTGCTCGGAACGCCACACGAAGAAGGAATAGAACACCGGGACGAGTGCCAAAGCGATGGTCACCCCAAGTACGTAGGGAAACGTAGCAGGCGTCCCCAGAAAGCCGGCGACAACCATCAGGAGCCCCATGGCCATGAAGCAGTACCCACCCAAGCGGTGCGTCTTGCGCCAGACCTGTTCGCTCGACAGCGTCCACGGCGTCCGGATACCCATGAACCAGTTGGGGCGCATCCGGGGCATGAGGTTGCCGACCAGCAGCAGGAGCACGCCGATCCCCAGCGGCACCAGAAGCGGCATGTCGATAGGCCAGCCCAGGTTGTATCCCACCAGCATCACCTGGATCGAGGCCATGAATACCAGGACGATGTTGACGACCGACCAATAGGTCCGCGCGTGTCGAGCCACATCCTTCTTCCGCGGGTCGATCTTGGGAAGCGCCAGGAACAGCAGCCCCAGCAGGCAGCCGACCACCGGGAAGACGACTACCAGCACGGTCTTCGACGACCAACCATCCACCCGGCCGGCAACGCCCCAGTGGGTGGCGACACGCTCAGGCAGCTCCGGGTAGGCCCACAGCGAGAACGCCCAGGCCAACAGGAGGGCACCCAGACCGATAGCGATGTTGCGCATCTCAGGCAGTCCTTCCGATCAAGTCGACAACTCCATGAGGTGGTGCAGTACCTCCTGGACCACCGTTACGTTCAACGAGTATCTGATGTACTGCCCGTCACGCTCGGCCAACACCAAACCGGCCTCCTTGAGGACGTTCAGGTGATGCGATACCGAAGCCCAACTCATGGGAAAGTTCTTGGCGATCTGCCCCGCCGTCAGATCCCCCTGCCGCAGCAGGGTGAGGATCTTACGTCGGGAGGGGTCGGACAGCGCCTTGAACAAAGCATCCATTAGATATTAAGGTAATTATCTAAATATCCCGACACAACCCTGCCCCCCCCACTCCTTTCCGGCCCCGGCCGGAGGCCCCAACCTCTATTCACTATTGGGTTTCCGTTGACAGCGATGCGCTCCGTGCCCACTTTGCAACATGGCGCGGTTGGCCAGTGGGGGGAGGCTAACACCGGGCAGTCCGCTTGGTGTTGCGATGGGATCCTCTTGGCCAATCTCGGGGTGGTGCGCATCAAGGCTTAGGTAAGTCTGCTATCGGGGGCTTGGCCGTCCCCAGCGACATGAGCCACTCCGCTATCAACGCCGGCAACAACATCATTGCTCTCACCGTGGTTCGGGCGCCTCCGAGGCCTCCGACTGCGACTATCGTTTGCCGAACCGACCATCGGTGTGGACTGGAGCGAGAACGTGGCGGATGCCCACAGAATCGCGGGTAAGGTGGAGGCTGCAGTGCAGGACCGATTGGATTCTCATCAGATCGCCGGACACATCAAGCCATGCTGACCGCGACCGATCTCAGGCAGCGCCGGCGGCGGCGACCCCCGCCCTCGCTCCGACAGCTCTATCAGGAATACGTCCTGCAACGGATCGAGGCCCACAAGAATTCCTTGACCCGGGACGAACTGCTGCGGCTCGGGGACGAGGCCATCGCCGAGCTCGAGACGACCGCTGAGGAACAGTTCCTCCTGACCGAGATCATGATGTTGGAGTCGGTCGACCGGCTCATCTCCAAGCGGCTCAAAATCCGGCCCTTCCGGCGGTGGCGGAAGAAGTGGCTCGCCTTGCGCTCGGCGCAGCGGCAACCCTCCCACTGGCAGATCCCGGCCAGGCACCCAGTCGTGAACATGCTGCAACGGCTCGAGCCAGGGGACCATGTGGTGGTCATCGGGGCGGGCCTTTCGCACCACCCATGTCTCCTGGCGGCACATGACACCTCGGTCACTTACCTGGCCAGCGACATGGGAACCGTCGAGCGCGTGGAATCGACGATGGTGACGGAAACCCTGGGCGCAGATTTCATAGCCTATGTCACCCAATTGATGTGGCTTCCGGAATTCGCCCAGATCGACCTGCTCGTCCTGGATACCAGCGCATTGGCTGACCTGGCGCCGCCTTTTCGAACCGAGTTGGTCCGGGAACTCCAGGCCCGTACAGGAGCCAATGGGGTCCACCTGTACGTGACCGAGGCCCCTGGCCCGGGACCATCGGCCGTCGGAGAGCTGTACGACGAGGAGGGTTGGGATTTCGACCAGCTCGAAGCCCCTGCACGCGTACAGGCCCGTTCGTGGACCAGGACCCTGCGTCAATACGACACACGTCAGCGAGCCTGACCCGTGTAGCTCGCACATCATCGCTTCGGCTCTGATTGTTCCAACTAATTGACAGATAAAGTCTTACGACATTCGGCAGAAGAGGCACGTGCCGTGCGTTCCTTAATATAGGAAAGCCGTGCACTACTGCTGGAGGGTCATTATGACTAGTCTGCCATTCGACGTCGCCGAGAAACCGCTGGGAATCGTGATCGAACGCGGCAAGAACACTAAACCCGCTGTTCGTTTCTGGGCCTACATGTGGGCGGCGGACGACGACACCGACCCGGAGCACTGGCACGACCTGGTTCCGGTGGGGCCTCTGGCCTGACCCCGCAGTAGCTGGCGACGGAGAGTGGTTGAGCCCCTGGCCCCTGAGGCCGGGGGCTTTGTTGATGCTAATATTGCCGGATGCGTGTCTTGTTGGACCTGGGGAAAACGCATGGGGCCGGCAGCTGGCCGGCCCCTTTTGCGCTTGAAGAAACTACTTCTTCTTCTTAGCCTTCTTCTTCTTCTTCTTCTTAGCTGCCTTGCGCTTTGCTGGTCTCCTCTTCGCAGCTTTGCGCTTCGCTGGTCTCCTCTTGGCCTTGCGCTTGGCCGCCTTCCGTTTTGTGGTCTTCTTGGCCTTCCTCTTTGCCGCCATTTTCCGCCTCCGGAAATGGAGTGAGTGCCCCCGGGACCCGAAGTGGTCTGGGGACGTGAGCGGAGGGTTGACCCCTCCAGTCGGTCCGTCGGTTGGGACCGGACCGACAAGCTCAGCGGACGGTCGTCCGCTTAGCGCTCAATCATTGCCGCAGTGTGCGGCTGGGCAGTTGATCCTCGGTGGTAACGGTGACGCGGAACGAAAGGAACGATTTCTCTTGGTCGAAGGTTTCCGCGTGGCTCCCCGAACATCTTGCCCGCAAGTGCGTCCGTGCATTCACGGAGGCGGGTTGACCACTACAAAATCATAAAAAATCTCAATCGCGCAATACCTTTTGTGAAATTCATTCGAAATTCGTGCCGAACACCTTGGCGACTCCCATCGCTTTCATCGTGTTCGCACTCCCTTCAATGGTATATTTTTCCGGTAATACGGCGCGTTGCCACGACCGGATGAACTCGAATCCGAATGTCTGGCGTGGGTGTGACCGGCATGAGTGAGGCAGGGTTTCAGCATCGCGAGTATCGCATTTCCACTTGATTCGTGCAGAAAACCTCCGTATTCTCGACCAGTACCCACAACGGCAACACCATGTCTCACATAACGATAAACGGTCAAGCGCTTCCCTTCTCCTCCGGCGAAACGATTCTCGACGTCGCTCGCCGCACGGGCATCGATGTCCCCACCCTGTGTTGGTATCCCAAACTCACCACGGTGGGGAATTGCCGGGTTTGCCTGGTCAGTGTCGCGGGCCAGTAGAAGCTCCAGCCGGCCTGTGCCATGCCGGCAGAAGACGGGCTAGAGGTACAGACCGAGACCAAGGCGGCCGTCGCCAATCGCCGGAGTGTGCTTAGCCTCCTGCTGCAACGCTACCCGGGCGGACACTTGGCCAACGGTGGCAAGGACCATCCACGGAACGAATTCGAGCAGTACGTGGTACGCTACGAGGTACCTATCCCCACCCAGTCGGAGCTGCCGCTCCGGTCGGGAGACGAACGTCCCGGCGATGTGATGATTAGGCACGACATGTCGTTGTGCATT
>JAZFYL010000334.1:0-3088 GCA_036443495.1 Gemmatimonadales bacterium
GCCATTGTTCTTCCTTCGGGGGTGAGCGCGTAGTAACGCCGGGCCCGCCCCCGAGAGGCCGCCGGCGCGTCTGCCGGTGCTCCCGCTTCGGTGACCCACCCCTGCCCCATCAGGCGGGCCAGGACCCGGTAGAGTGAGCCGACGTCCGGCGAAACCGCACCGTCCGAGTGGTCGACCACCGCTTTCATTATGGCATAGCCGTAGGAGGGTCCCTCCGCCAACACCATCAGGACGTGGAAGTCCATGGCACTCAAGGGGTTGATGGCATCGGTCGCGGCGGGGTCGGACACGGCTCCTCCTCGATGGGGTCATACAGGCAGGAAGTAATATATGCCTTATGCCTGTATTATACGAGGAGGCTAGTCGGGAGTTTCACCACATACTCCCCTCGGCCAGCCAGAACGTGAGAAACGTGGTCCTCACCATACCGCCGTGCCTGAGTACCTTGCCCTGGAAACACCCAACTACTCGAGAGCAGAAACGATGACACATGCCGCTCGTTCATCTTGGCTCCTGGTCCTGATCGCGGTGGCCGGCTTCAGCCCGGTCCAGGCGCAGGCCTACGAGAACCCGGCCGACGTTGCCACCATCGACGCCATCATGCTGGCCTACTACGAGGTCGTCTCCGGACCCGCCGGAGAAGCAGCCGACCGCGCCCGCGACATATACCTCCACCAGCCGTCGGCCCTCATCGGGATTCCGGGCCGGAACGATGCCGGGGAACGGGTGCTCAACATGATCACCTTGGCGCAGTATCACGACGCCTTCGGCGGACCGCGCGGCGAGCCGTTCTACGAATACGAGATTCATCGCGAGGTGCAACGCTTCGGCCGTGTCGCCCACGTGTGGAGCACCTACGCCTCGAGCCGCGAGCCCGATGGTGAACCTTACGCGCGGGGAATCAACAGCATCGAGCTGTACTGGGATGGAAGCCGCTGGTGGATCACCAGCTGGAGCTTTGACCAGGAGCGACCGGAGCTGCAGATTCCAGGGGAATACTTGCATTAAGAAAAGAAAACGGAAACCAGAAAACGGCAGACGGATTTCAGAAGCCAGCAGCCAGAAGCCAGAGACCAGTGCTTCTGTTTTCTGATTTCCATTTTCTGACCCCTGGCTTCTGACCCCTGGCTTCTGGCCCCTGACTTCTGGCACCTGCTCTCCACGCACACCGACGCCCCGCACACCGACGCCCATGCCCCACCCCCTCGACCACCTCATCTACGGCACACCGGACGTCGCCACCACCGTGGAACGCCTGGCCGAGGAGTGGGGTGTAAGACCGGCTAAGGGTGGTCAGCACCTGGGGCGCGGCACCCACAACGCCTTGTTGGCGCTCGGTGACGGCGTCTACCTCGAAATCCTGGGTCCCGACCCCGAGCAACCGGACCCGGAGGCACCCCGCTGGCTGGGCATCGACGAGCTCACCGAAGAACGGCTGCTGACATGGGCCGCGAAAGGGGAGGAGTTGGACGAGTTGGTAGTGTATGCCGGGACCCACGGGATCGAACTCGGCGAGGTCCAGGAGGGCGCACGGCGTCGCACCGATGGCGTAATGCTCACCTGGCAGTTGACCGACCCCTCCGAGGACCGGGCCGATGGCATCCTCCCGTTTTTCGTCGACTGGGGCGGGGCATCCAGCCCGCATCCCTCCGAGAACGCACCCGGCGGAGTGAGGCTACTCAGCCTCCGGGCCGAACATCCCCATCCGTACGCCGTAAACGCCGGCCTGGAAACCCTCGAGGTGCTCATGCCGGTATCCGAAGGAGCCGAGCCCGCTCTGATCGCGACCCTGGAGACGCCGAGGGGGGTGGTGGAACTGAGATAGGAGTGAGTAGTGCGGAGTGCGGAGGAGGTACGCCGTGCGCCGTGCGCGGGGGGGCTATCAGGGGAGTCAGGAGCTAGCAGCGGGTGTGCGGTGTGCGGTGTGCGGTGTGCGGTGAAATTCACAAATCACGAATCAAGTATCAACAATCACCTGTCGGCTGTGGTCTGTGGGTTTCCTTGGTGATTCTCGACCGCTGAAGGTTGCTGATTTCCGATTTCCGTTTTCTGGCCCCTGGCGCCTGGCTTCTGGCTTCTGCCTCTCGGAGCCGAAACCGCCTTCTGCAATCCTCCGTCCGTTATTACATCCCCTTCGATACGAGTTCACCATGTCGCACCTGCGAGCCGGATCCGTTCTGACTCTCCTCGTCGTCCTGGCCACACCGGTGGTAGCTCAGGACGTCAAGGACAACACCACCGCCGATCCCAACACCATCTATGCGCCGAGACCGGCATACCCCTTCGGCCGCCCGCACCCGGACGCGCCGGCCGAGCTTGATCAGTTCGCCTTCATGGTCGGCGAGTTCGACTGTGTCGATGAGCTACGCCAGCGGGACGGCAGCCGGCTGCGTTTCAGCGCCATCTGGAACGCCCATTACTTTCTGAACGGCTTCGGCATCCAGGACGAATACTGGACGCCGACGTTCTATACCTCGAACATCCGCATCTACGACCCCGATTCGGGCCAGTGGCAGGTGACCTTCTTTCGGATGCCCGGGTATCAGTCGGGCGTGTGGCAGGGGAACAAGGAAGGCGACACGATGGTGATGCGAAACGGCGGCCGAACGACCGGCCCCGGTCTCACCTTTTACAACATCTCCGCCGATGGGTTCGACTGGCACTCCGGCGGCGACGACCCGGGATGGACGTCGAGTTGCACGCGGAGGGGATAGGGACGGCGGTCGGCTATGGGCTTTGAGCTTTGAGCTCTTCTCATTGGTGATTCTTGATTCTTGACCGCTGGAGTGTTGCTGATTTCCGATTTCCGATTTCTGGCTTCTGGCTTCTGGCCCCACGCACTACGTACTCCATCTGAATATTGCACCGGGCATAAGGCGACGGAGCTCCAGTCACCCGTTTGAAGCCAAGCTTACGGTAGAGCGCGATAGCGGGCTCGAGCACCGTGTTGCTCTCGAGGTAGACCGTCGTGGCGCCCAACTCCCGTGCGCGATCGAGCACCGCCTGACCCAGCAGCCAGCCGATGCCCTTTCCCTGCGCCTCGGGTGAGACGGCCATCTTGGCCAGCTCGTAGCGGTCGCCGTCCATC
>JAZFYL010000335.1:0-2016 GCA_036443495.1 Gemmatimonadales bacterium
CTGATTCTGGCCATCGCCCTCGCCAACGTGACCAGTTTGTTGTTGGTGAGAGCCGAGTCCCGCCAGCAGGAAATCGCCGTCCGCACCGCCCTCGGGGCGGCCACTCATCGGGTGGTCCAACCGCTCCTCCTGGAGGGTGTGGTCCTAGCGGTGGGCGGTGCCGTGCTGGGGCTGGTGGTCGCCTACGGCGGCGTGGCGCTCCTCAGGGCCTTCAATCCCGGGAACATCCCCCTCATGGACATGGTGGTGGTCGACCCCAGGGTGATCGCCTTCACCGCGGTTGTAACAATCATCACAGGACTCGGCATCGGCCTTGTTCCGGGAATCCACGCCGCGGGGGCCGACACCATTCAGGCCCTCCGGGATGGCACCCGCAGTGCCACGGCCGGGCGGACGCGCCACCGGTTGCGTCGATTCCTCGTAGTATCCGAAATCGCTCTGGCGGTGTTGCTGGTGATCGGCGCGGGGCTCTTGATCAAGAGTTTCCGGCAACTCACCGCCATCGACCTGGGCATCCGTCCCCAGCAGGTGCTGACCATGCGCCTGGAATTCCCTAGCTGGCAGTACCAGGACATCGAAGAGGTGCGCAGCACCCACACCGCCATACTCGACCGTGTCTCGTCGCTCCCGGGGGTTGGCACGGCCAGCATTGCCCACGCCGAACATCCGTTACGACTTAACGGGCGCTGGCGATTCTTCGTGGTGGGCCGGCCGGTGGATCCGGACGAAGTCCAGCCCATGGTCGGCATTCGAGTGGTGAGTCCCAACCACCTGAAAGCGTTGGGTGTCCCATTACTGCAGGGACGGTTCTTCGACGAACGCGATCGGGTTGGCGCCCCCGTGGCCATCGTGATCAACCAGGCCATGGCCCGGGAGTGGTTCCCCGGGGAGAATCCTGTCGGCGCCCGGCTCCGGGGAGCGCAACCGCTACCCGACAGCTTGGTGATGGAAGTCGTCGGAGTCATCGGCGACGTCAAGAATGAAGGCATCCGCGAATCCGTCCGGCCGACAATGCTCCTGCCGTACACCAACGCCGCCTTTGCCACGGGATGGCAGCGGTTCATGACCTTGATGGTCCGGTCACCGGGAGATCCGGGAGCACTTGCCGCCGACGTCCGCGAGGCGGTCCGTGAGGTGGACGCCAAGTTGACCGTGTCGCAGATTCAGACTCTGGACGATGTCGTCTCAAGTACCGTTGCCGTGCCCCGGTTCGTTACCGCATTGCTCGGCGTGTTCGCAGCACTGGCGCTGACCCTCGCCGCGCTGGGTATCTACGGGGTCATCTCGTACACCGTGAGTCAGCGGACCCGGGAGATGGGAGTTCGCATGGCACTCGGCGCCACCAAGTCTGATATCCTGCGGCTGGTGATGGGCAGCGGCGTGATGCTCGCCACGGTCGGCGTTGCCGTGGGCGTGTTTCTGGCGCTCGGCTTGACAGGCCTCCTCTCGGGGATCCTGTATCAGGTGAGCAGAACCGATCCCGCGACATATGTCGTAGTCGGGCTGGTGCTGACCCTGGTGGCCCTGTTGGCGAGTTACCTGCCAGCCCGGAGAGCGAGCACGGTCGACCCGATGCGGGCGCTGCATCACGATTGATTCAAGTGGTGGGCCCGTTCGGTGTCTGTGGGTACACACCGTCCGCAAAATATGTGCGGTCCTCGCAACATAAGCCATGCGGTACAGCGAGTTAGCCCTTGCGCAGCTAAGGTTCGGATGCGGTCACGGCTTGGGTCAAGCGTGGTAGCCAAGCTGCTTGCGGCCCGCCCACGCGCCCCGTAGGTTTTCAATCTGCACCCGGTGGCCCTCCCGGCCTGCCGCCTGACCGACGCCCAGTAGGACGCCCGCCCGACGACGAGACCCCTGAGCCACCTGACTGAACGCGGAACTCAAGCTGTGCAGTGTGAGCTATGTCGTACAAGCTTCTCTCAAACCTGGGCCGACTCCGGGGCAACCCGCACTCGCGAGTTCCACGCTCCTCGCTGTCACGCTCCGGCAGGGAGGGCCCGTCTAACAGCG
>JAZFYL010000336.1:0-2059 GCA_036443495.1 Gemmatimonadales bacterium
CTCCTCGGCGGCGCGCGCCAGGTAGGGACGTCCGGTAAGCGCCGCCCCGCGGGCCCACAGGAGCTGTCGTCCCCGCTCTACCTGCGGGGCAAAGAGCTGGTTCTCGAGATAGCCGTGGTTCAGGCGGGCTCGCTTGACCATCCGGAGCACTTCGGTTGCTTCGCCAACGTTGCGCGCCAGCGGTTTCTCGCACGCGATCCCCGCGAGTCGTCCGTGTCCCGAGGTGACCGTGTCCACCACTTCGGTAACGTTCTCGATCCGCGCGTGGTTGGGGCCGCACAGCCAGATGGCGTCAATGGCCGGGTCGGCCACCATGTCACGGATCGACCGGTAGGCCCGCGCTTCCCCCACCTCGAGCGTCGTGGCCATTGCCGCCGCGTCCTTGGCTCGACGGTGATTGGGGCTCCACACACCACGCACGTCGGCATCTCGCACGCCGACCATCGACTGCATGTGAAACCGGGCGTTGAAGCCGCTGCCGATGAAGCCGATCCCCAGCCGATCGCTCACTGCTCGTCCTGGTAACTCACGCCCAGGTGTCGTAGCACGTCCGGTGGACAACCGGGCCACTCGCGGCGAGCCACATTGCCCAGGTACCGAACGTCTTGCACCCCGATCTTGCTGGAGAAGAATCCTGAGGCCGTCAGATCGCGGAAACTGTTGAAGAACGCCACCCCTTGGACCATGTTTCCAGGCGCACGATCAGGCCAGGCTATGTCGTCGAGGAGTTCTTTCCGTTGACCGTCGCGGCACCTGACGAACCGGCGGCTGTACCGCTCACGGCACGCCAGGTCGAGCCACATCAGACCACCACGCATTGCCGACTGGCGCGAAGGCCGATCTACCAAGGTGAAGTCCATGAACTCGGGGACCCCGGCGTCGGTGGCACTTCCCGACCGTTCGTCGGCCGGGATGATCAAGTCCACCAGCATGCGTACCGTCTCCCATTCCTCCGCGGTGAAGAACTGCGGCTCGAACGCTTGGTGGCCGTTGAGAGCCCGTTCGACCGCCCGGGCGGCTCGATCGGCTTCGGCGGGAGTGACCAGAAACACCGTAGCCCACGCGGCCAACGACATCGCCTGGACCGCATCTCGCCGGGTCATGTCGGTCATAGCTCACCTCGCCGGCGCCGGAAACTGATGTACTCCGAGGTTCGCATCGCCAGGGCCATGATGGTCCAGGTGGGGTTCTTGTCCGCCTGCGACACGAACGGGCCGCCGTCGGCCAGGAACAGGTTTTTGACGTCGTGGGCCTGGCAGTGAGAATTGAGAACGGACGTTGTGGGATCTCTACCCATGCGAACCACACCCAATTCGTGGATGATGCGTCCCCCCGAGGCGATGCCGTAGCCTTGCTCCTGAGTCGGCATGGGCGAGAAGACCTCACCTCCCATGGCGTCGATGATCTCGCGGAACGTCTCCTGCATGTGTTTGACTTGTAAGTACTCGTAGTCGCTCCACTGCCAGTGGAACCGCAGCACCGGGATGCCCCACTGGTCCGTCACCTCGGGGTCGAGATCGCAGTACGAGTGTTCGTTGGGCACCATCTCCCCGCGACCCGAGAACCCGATGGTGGTTCCGTAGTAGTCGCGGTAGGCCTGCTTCAACTCCGTCCCGTATCCGCCCCCGACCGGATAGTGCTGGATGCCACCCATGAAACCGTAGCCGGGAACGCCGCGGCCACCCCAGATCTCCACGTGGTAGCCCCGGGGAAAATCGAGCTTGTCATTGTCCAGCCACCACGGCATGTACAGATGGCCTCCGCCGACACCATCCTCGTTGTGTGGGATGTTGTCCACCAACTTGGGTATGAACCCGGCGACATCGGACCCGGTCGTGTCGGTCAGGTACTTGCCGACGACACCGCTCGAATTGGCCAGACCCTGGGGGAACAGTGTGGACTTCGAATTCAGCAGGATACGCGCCGAGCTGCATGCGCTGGCCGCCAGAACAACTACCGAAGCTTCGACCCGCTGGTCGCTGCCGTCTGTCCTGTCGATGTAGGATACCCCGGTCGCCAGACCGTCAGCGTTGACCGTCACCTCACGTACCATCGCGTC
>JAZFYL010000337.1:0-2182 GCA_036443495.1 Gemmatimonadales bacterium
GTCAAGGCGTTCCGCCAGGAGGTGTTGCAGCGCGTCCCCGCTCGCCCGGACTGGCACCGGTATATGGTGGTGATCGCCGCGGAGGATGGCTACCGCCTGACCTCGCGCCCCATTCCCCTGTATGAACGGCGCGCCGGAGTGTCCAAATTCACTTGGAGGCGCATCCCCGTCGGAGTGTTCGACCTCCTGTCGGTGTGGTTCCAGCTGCGGTTCGGCCGCAAGCCCATGTTGTTCTTCGGACTACTCGGTGCAGTCCTGTTCACCATCGGGTTTGCCGTGGGTATTTTCGGCCTAGTCCAGCGGTACGTGTTCGGCTACGGCTTCAGGCCGCTCCTCGATCTCATCGTTGTCCTGGTGATCTCCGGCGTGGCGCTCTTCGGGTTTGGGTTCGTAGGGGAGCTTATCGCGGGATTGCGGGAAGAGGTCCGGGAGCTTACCAGGATCGTCGCCCGTTCGGAGCGGCGAGAGTAGCCTTGACGCCGTGCGCATCATCTTCCTGACGCACAACTTCCCGCGCTGGCCGGGTGACGTATCAGGTGCCTTCCTCGCCAGCCTGGCTGCGGCGTTGATCGATCGCGGGCATGAGGTCCGGGTCCTCGCTCCCAGTGATGAAGGAAAGATCGGGCGACTCAAGTACGAGGGCATTCCTGTCCGTCGCGTACGCTACACCTCCCCCGAGCGTGAGACGCTGGCCTACCGCGGAACGATGCAGTCCGCCGTCCGTACCCCCAGGGGATTCGTCACCTTCGTCCGTATGGTGCGGGCCCTGCGCAAAGCCGCCCGCGAAGAGATGGACCAGGCCGACGTGTTGCACGCCCACTGGTGGGTGCCCGCCGGCTTGGCGGCACCCCCCGAGTCCCGCTACGTCCTCACCATGCACGGAACGGACGGGATGCTCCTCACCCGATCCGCTGCGGCTCGAGCACTGGCCCGGCCGATCATTCACCGGGCGAAGGTCGTGACCACCGTGTCTACGGCCTTGGCCGCGATCGTCAAGGCACGGGCCGGGAAAGAGATCATCCCCCACAAGATCCAGCCGATGCCGGCCGATGCCTCTGCCTTCCGGCCGGGAGACCCGGAGGCAACGGGCCTGGTGACGGTCGCCCGGCTCACCCAACAGAAACGCGTCGATCTGGCCATCCGGACAGTCGCCATTCTCAAACAGCTGGGGCGTCGGTCCACCCTGACCGTCATCGGGGACGGTCCCGAACGAGAGGCATTGGTGGCGTTGTCCCGGGAGCTGGAGGTCGAAGATCGCGTGCAGTTCGCCGGGGTGGTGGCCCCCCGGGATCTGGGGACGATGCTGTCGGACAAGGCGGTGATGCTCTTCCCGGCGGTGGGGGAGGGATTCGGGCTGGTCGCTGCGGAGGCGTTCATGTCGGGCGTGTCTGTGGTGGCCTGCCGTGACGGCGGCGGGGTACTGGATGTCGTGCCGCCCAACCGGGGTGGCCGCATCGTCGATCCCAACCCCGAAGCGATGGCCAGTGCGGCCACCGAGCTGCTCGATGATCCACAACGGCATCGCGAGGCGATTGGCCTGGGCGACGAATGGCGCCGGCGACTGGAGCCCTCCGTGGTGGCGGCACAGTGCGAGGAATGGTACTACGAGGCGTTGCGTGCGCCGTAACGCCTGGTGGATGGTCCTCCAGATCGCGATCGTCGCGACGGTGGCGTTCTTCGTCGGGCGGACGTTCGTCAACCAGTGGGGGGAGTTGGGCCGGCTGGGGTTGTCGCTGGGCGCACACCCGGGCATGGTCTTGTTGGCCGCGGTCGTCGTCTGGACCGCTTACCTGGGACTCATCTTCGGTTGGCTGGGTGTGCTGCGTGGCTTGGGGGAGAAGCTGGACGTATGGTCGGCGGCCGGGATCTGGTCGTTGTCGAGCCTCGGCAAGTACATCCCCGGAAAGGTGTGGGCCCTGGCCGGCATGGTGGTCCTGGCCCAGCGAGCCGGGGTCCGGCCGGTCGCCGCCACTGGTTCGGCTTTGGTCATGCAGCTCCTGGCTCTGGCCACCGGGAGCGCCGTCGTCGCCCTTACGGGAGCCTCGACCCTGACCGACGCACGCCCGGAGATGCGGGTGGGCCTCAGCTTGCTGTTGCTGGGCAGTGTCCTGGGTACCGGCCTCCTGCTCCGGCCTCGAGTGTTCGAGCGTATCGTGGCGCGCCTCCCGGGGCGGGCGGGGGC
>JAZFYL010000338.1:0-2243 GCA_036443495.1 Gemmatimonadales bacterium
TCCGATGAGCAGCACACCCAATATCCCCCAGCCGCACAACGAACCGATCCTGAGTTATGCCCCGGGGACGCCCGAGAGGGCCGCCCTGCAGGAAAAGCTGAAGACCGTGTGGCAGGATGAGATCGAAATCCCCGTGATCGTCGGCGGGAAAGAGATCCGCAGTGGCGACACCTACCAGGTCGTGTCGCCGCACGACCACGGCCACACTCTGGCCACGGTCCACTCGGCCGACGCCGCCACGGTGGCCGCGGCGGCCGCGGCGGCGGTTGAGGCGCAGCGTGAATGGGCCAGTTGGTCCTTTACCGACCGGGCCGCGGTGTTCCTCAAGGCTGCAGACCTGCTGGCCGGCCCCTGGCGCGACCTGATCAACGCCAGCACCATGGCGGGCCAGAGCAAGACGGTGTTCCAGGCGGAAATCGACGCCGCGTGTGAGATGATTGACTTCCTGAAGTTCAACGTGCACTACGCCGAGCAGATCTACGGCATGCAACCGGATGCTGGCCCCGGCGTGTGGAACCGGCTGGAGTACCGGCCGCTGGAAGGGTTCATCTGGGCCATTTCGCCGTTCAATTTCACGTCGATCGGTGGGAATCTGTGCAGCGCCCCGGCGCTGATGGGAACCACGGCCGTGTGGAAGCCGTCTCACACCGGCACTCTCAGCAATTACCACATGTTCAGGTTGTTCGAGGAGGCAGGCCTCCCACCGGGGGTGATCAACTTCGTTCCCGGCAATCCGGTCATGATGACCGACGTATTGTTTGCCGAGGAGCGGATCGCCGGGATCCACTTCACGGGATCGACGGCAGTGTTCCAATCGTTGTGGCAGAAACTGGCAGCCAATCTGGACCGGTACCGGTCCTATCCCCGGATCGTCGGGGAAACGGGCGGCAAGAATTTCATCGTGGCCCACCCCTCTGCGGATGTGGCGGCGCTGGCGGTCGCGATGGTGCGGGCAGCCTACGAATACCAGGGGCAGAAGTGCAGCGCGGGGTCCCGCTGCTATGTGCCGAAGTCCATTTGGCCGGAATTGCGCGAGCGTCTCGAAGCGATGATCGGCGACATCCGGATGGGCGATCCGGCGGACTTCACCAACTTCATGGCTGCCGTGATTGACCAGAAGGCCTATACCAAGATCACCGGCTACATCGAAGCCGCGAAGGCGGATTCCGGTGTTGAGATCGTGGCGGGCGGCGGGGCCAGCGACGATGTCGGCTACTTCATCGAACCGACGTTGCTCCGAGTGGACGATCCCTCAGCGGTCGTGATGTGCGAGGAAATCTTCGGCCCGGTATTGACCGTCTATGTGTACGCCGACGAGTCGTGGTCGGAGATGTTGTCGCTGGTGGACACGACGTCGCCCTATGCGCTCACCGGTGCCGTGTTCTCCCAGGACCGGGCAGCCCTGATCGAGGCCAAGCGGGTGTTGCGCTACGCGGCGGGAAATTTCTATGTCAACGACAAGCCGACGGGCGCGGTGGTGGGCCAGCAGCCGTTCGGTGGCGCCCGTGCCAGTGGCACCAACGACAAGGCGGGCTCGCCGCTGAATCTCCTGCGGTGGGTGTCGCCCCAGACCGTCAAGGAGACGTTCGTGCCGCCGGTCGACTACCGCTATCCCCATATGCAAGCCGAGTGACCGGGAGCGGGACATGAGGCTGCCGCAGTACCGTTCGAAGGGGGGCCTCCGGGGGGGAGGCCCCTTTGTCGTTGTCTCGGCGATGGTGGCGCCATGCTTGGCGGGGACGCTGACGGCCCAGGCCTCTTCCTCCATCCGCTATCAGCCGGAGTTGTTGGCCTGCGTGGCGTTCCACCAGTCGGTTCTGAGTGATCTCGAAACGATGCACGGTGAGGATCGACGGACGGAGACCACCGGGTGGGAGGGAGACCTGGTCCTCCGGGCCCAAGCCGACACCGGAGAGGCGTTGTTGGTGGCGGCCTGGTTCGAACGGTTGCGGGTATGGCGCGATATGCCTGAAGGGAGAATCGAGCCCGCCACGGACGGGATGTTGGGTGGACGTTACCGGGGGGTCCTGCGCCCCGACGGTGATTACCACGCTATCACCGCCCCGTTCATCCCTGATGCGGTTTCGGCGATCGCGGCGATGGATACGGCGCTCGACGAGTTGTTCCCTCCGCTGGCGAAGGTGCCGCTGGTGCCGGGTGACGCGGTGACCGATGGGCGAAGATGGAGATTCCACCGGCTGAGCGATACCCTAGTGGCCACGGGCACGGCCCTGCGGCTTAGG
>JAZFYL010000339.1:0-3040 GCA_036443495.1 Gemmatimonadales bacterium
ATTGGCGACGGTGTCGATCCGGCCCAGGAACCGGATATCGTCGTCGACACCCAACGAGCGGGCCTCGCCTTCGGCGTCGTCGCGATCGGGGCCGTCGCCGATCATGAGCAACGTTGCCGGCATGGCATGCCGGATGCGCGCAAAGATCCGGACCACGTCGCGAACCCGCTTCACCTCCCGGAAATTCGACATGTGGGTGATAACCTTGTGGCCCGGCGGCGCCAGCCCGTCGCGGCAGGCGACGTCACCCTCGGCGCAGGGCTGGTACTCATTCAGATTGACGAAGTTGGGAATGACCTTGAACTGGCAGTCGTTGCACCCGAACGCACGCTCGGTCTCGTCACGCAGGTAGTCTGACACCGCCGTCACCATGTCGGACTGTTCGATCGAGAACTTGGTGATGCTGAAGAAACTCGACTCCTGCCCGACGAGCGTGATATCGGTGCCGTGCAACGTGGTGACGACCTTGATCGGGTGCTGTTCCCGGGCCAGCATCTCCTTGGCCAGCCAAGCGGTCGTCGCGTGCGGAATGGCGTAGTGGACGTGCAGAATCTCCAGTCCCTCGCGCAGGGCCACCTCCTGTTGCTTCGAGGCCAACGCCAAGGTGTAGGGATAGTACTCGAACAGCGGGTACCGGCTGATCTTGGTTTCGACCTCGTGGAAGTAGATCCCCTCCACGTACTCCCGCAGGCGAAACGGCGAGGCGTAGGTTATGAAGTGGACCTCGTGGCCGCGCTGCACCAATTCGAGCCCCAGTTCCGTGGCCAACGCCCCCGAGCCACCGTAGGTCGGGTAGCAGGTAATGCCGATCTTCATCGTCCCATCACTCTCCGTGTGTGCGCCGCCACCGCGTGGCGATCGCCTCGGCCAATTGGTCAGGTGGTCTTACCGCATCCAACATAAGCAGGTCCCCGCGGAGTTGATGACGGAACCACGTCTCTTGCCGCTTGGCGTACCGCCGGGTACTCGCCGCGATGGCGTCGGCCACCGAGTCGCGCGAGCGTTTCCCGTGCAGGTACTCTACCGCTTCTCGCATGCCGATCCCATCCAGGCCTGGTGCGTGGGGCGGATGTCCCTCTGATAGGACGGCCGCGACCTCTTCGATCAAGCCCCGACGCACCATCTCCCGCGCCCGCCGTTCGATGCGTTGGTGGAGCACTTGACGAGGGACCGTCAGGACCACGTACCACGGCTCGACCTCGCCGGCTTCTCGCGCCGTCTCTTGCCAATACGAGAGCGGCTTGCCAGTCAACAGCACCAACTCGATGGCCCGCACCGCCCGCTGGCGCCCGCCGCCGCGAAAGTCGAGGTCTAGCCGGTTGGCCCAGTGGATCAAGTCGCGGGCGTCCAGGGAGTGGGTCCACTCCTGGATGGCCAGGCGGCGCTCCGGATCGAGTGGTGGCTCGACGAACAGGCCCTCCACCAGGGCGCGAATATAGAGCCCCGTGCCTCCAACGACCACCGGCTGCCGTCCGCGCCGGCGGGCGGCGTCGATCCACCCGGGCGCCGACTTGGCGAACCGGCCGGCGCTGTACCGCGCACCCGGGTCCACCACGTCGATGCCGTGGTGGACCACGCGCTGCCGTTCCTTGGCCGTTGGCTTGGCCGTTCCGATGTCGAGCCGGCGATAGGCTTGCCGTGAGTCCGCCGAGATGACTTCGAGGGGCAACAGGTGATTGAGGGACAGGGCCACGGCGGTTTTGCCCACGGCCGTGGGACCGACGATGACCGGGATCCTACCGACGGCCAAATCGGCGCTCCAGTTCCTCGCGCGGCATTCGTACCAGCGTGGCACGCCCATGTACGTCGTGGGGCGGGAGCCGCGTGGCGAACAACCTGACGAGGAGCGCGCGCATTTCCTCTTCGTCGAGCGCCTGGCCAGCTTTCACAGCGGCCCGGCAAGCATAGGTTGCCGCGAAGCGCTCCAGCTGGTTGGCCCAGCCGCCAAAGCGGCCGCGCGCCAGATCGGCTACCAGCTCCCGGAAACAGGTCATGGCGTCGAACCGCGGATGCGGATTGGGCACGGTGTTGAGCTTGACGGTCCGGCCACCGAATGGCTCGATGTCGAAGCCGAGGGTCTTGAACGTCTCCTTGTGCCGCTCCAGGACGTCGAGTTCTTCATCGGTCAAATCGAGGGTCAGCGGCAGCAACAAATGCTGCGCCGGAGCCTCGGCCCCCTCCAGTTGTGCCATGACGGACTCGTAGATCACCCGCTCGTGAGCCGCGTGCTGGTCGACGACGACCAACCCGTCATTTCCTTCATAGAGGATGTTCGTATCGAAAAGTTGCCTTAGGGGCACGTCGAAGTCCGTGCCTTCCCACCCGTCCGCCGGGCGGTCGCCCGGGGCAGCCAGGTCGGGTGCCGCATCGGACTCATCCTGCGCTGCCCGATCACCCGAGTCTCCAAAGAGCGTCGCGCCGTCCACCATGCGCTCAGTCGGTGCAGGTGCCGGCCGCCAATCGCTTACCTGGACGGAGGATTCGAGTTGGCTCAACGCCTGCCGCACGGAGTCTTCCACGACGCGCTCCAACCCTATCCGGTCACGGAACCGTACCTCGAGCTTTGCCGGGTGAACGTTGACATCCACTTGGTCGACATCCACGGTGATGTGCAGGAACATGGTGGGCCGGTCGCCCGGATGAATAGCTGAGCGGTAACCGGCCTCGGCCGCCCGCAGCAGAAAGTTGTCGCGGAACGGACGACCGTTGACCATCAGCTGCGTCCGACGGCCGGTCGGCTTGGCCTCGCCGGGACGCTGTATGAGTCCGTCAATCCGGAACGCGCCCTGGGCGCCATGCACCGGAATCAGCGTACGGCCGAGGTCCGGTCCCCATACCGCCCCGATGCGTTGCTCGAGCGTGTGATCGGGTTGGACGGTCAGCCGCGGCCGACCGTCGACCTTCAACTCGAAACCCACTTCGGGATGGGCCAGCGCCAGGATGGCCACCGCGTTCATGGCAGCACGCATTTCGCTCGAGGCGCTGCGGAGAAACTTGCGTCGGGCGGGTGTGTTGAAGAACAGGCCGCGGACAGCCACGG
>JAZFYL010000340.1:0-2525 GCA_036443495.1 Gemmatimonadales bacterium
CAGTGAGCTGTCCGCCGACCTGGCGGGGCAGTTGGGAGGGGGCCTGCTGACCGCCATTCGCGAGCAGCGCGAGGCACAGCTCAACAGCCAGTCGGTCAACGTCGACCGCGGCGGACTCGGGAGGTTGGTGCCGGAAGAGTACCGCCGATTCATCGGCGATGAAGGTGGGCGCTACGTACTCAGCATCACGTTGGAGTCGGCCGCCGATGGCGGCCTGCGGGTCACCGTCAACCCGACCAGCATCGCCACCGTGCGTGGTGGAGAGGGACCGCTGGGCGGCCGACCTCTACCATCAAACGGCGCCCTGGAGAGCGCGGTCCTCCAGTCGATCAGCGAGCGCCTCGGTGGTTGACCCCATCCCCACGCGTTTGCGCTCGTCGAGCGGTCGGTCCAGCTCAGGATTGATCGCCCGGCGGCGCGCCCGCCGCGCCCGCCGCGCCCTCAGCGGAGCGGCTGCGGTTCTGCTGGCAACCCAGCTCTTGGGCTGCGGCTCAGAAGGCCGGCCGTCTGAGGATCTGTTGGTGAACGACCCCTCCCGCGATCCCGGCAACAACACCACACAAAACGAGACGGCCGTAGCGAGGCACGGGGACATCATTGTGGTGGGCTTCAATGACTCCGGCCAGTTCACCAGTGCCCGAAGCATGACGGGTTATGCCTATTCAACTGACGGTGGTGAAACCTTCGTCGATGCCGGTGTGTTGGCGCCGGTTAGCGGCGGCCAGAACCTGGGCGACCCGGCTCTCGCCGTGGACGCGGACGGAAACTTCTACTTCGCCACGCTGGCCGTTGATCGGGCGGCGCGCTCCTACATCGCTGTGGCGAAGTCTGAGACCACGAAGGGTAAGGTCACATTCCGTGCGCCGGTACTGATCGCCGGTCTCGATCCCGATGCATTCCAGGACAAGGAGCTCATCACTGTGGACGACACTCGCGGCCGCCACGGGGGCAACGTTTACGCGGTGTGGACCGAATTCCCGTTCGCCGGTCCCTCGCGAATTCTGTTCTCACGTTCAACGGATGGCGGTGAGAGCTATTCGGCGCCCGTCCAGCTTTCCGTTTCCGGCGAGGCCGTTCAGGGGGCCATGCCGGTGGTGGGCCCCAACGGTGAGCTGTACGTCGCCTGGGAAAACCGCTCCGGTGAGACTGCGGCGCAGATCGTGTTGCGCCGCTCGACCGACGGCGGGGAAAATTGGGGTGCGGAAATCATAGCGGCTAACTTGACCCGGATCGCCGATCGCCGGGCCACGGCAGCGTGCTTCCGACCGGCTCTGGGCGGCCCGTTACGTGTGAACGAGTTTCCCAGCATCGGTGTCGACCGGAGTGGCGGCCGGAGTGAGGGCTACGTCTACATCGCCTTCGCTGCTGAGCCGGGGCGCCAGGGGAGGGGTGACGCCGCCGACGTGTTCTTCGTCCGCTCGACCGACGGCGGTTCCACCTGGAGTGATCCAGTCAGCTTGAACAAAGGGAGAGCCGTGACGGCGAACGCCGATGAGAGCAGCAACGACAATTGGCTGCCCGTTCTGAGCGTCGCACTCAACGGCAACATCAACGTTTTCTTCTACGATCGGCGAAACGACCGGTCCAACCGCAAGATCGACGTCTACCGTGCGGTCTCCAGCGACCAGGGAGAGAGCTGGGCGAACCAGCGTGTCACGGTGGAGGCGTTCGATGTGCCGCCGCTCAACCCGAACTTCGATCCGCTGGTGAAGAGCTGCTACATGGGCGACTACAACGACGCCACGGTGGACGAGTCGGGCTTCTATATGACCTGGGGCGACAACCGGCGGATAGTCAGGACGGCCCGCTTCCCCACCGGTCGACCCGATCCGGACGTGCGGTTTCGAGGAGTGGATCTGGGTCGGTAAGCACGCATAGCGCAGTCGCAGTGGCCGCCTCTAACGGCCCTTGCCTCCCCGGTACTTTCGGTTTATCTTCGGGGTTCCCGGCCTGCTAGAACCGTGGACCTAAGCCAGGTCTTTATGCCCCGAACCTCAGGCACAGCCGTCGCTTCCGCCCTCGCCCCCGCCGGCGCTGCACTCACCGCCCTCGCCGGGCGGATCGAGTCCTTGGCTCGGGCCAGCAAGCTCGGCCAGGGGGCGACCGGGACGGGGACCGGGGGGGGCGGGGGGGGCGGGGGGGGCGGGGGCGCTCATCTGGCGTCCCGGCTGGCCGGAGCTCGAGGCGGCGCTCCCGGGCGGCGTGCCCCGGGGGCAAGTCACCGAGTGGGCAGGCCCCCGGTCAGCGGGGAAGACCGCGGGGCTCTGGCAGTTGGTCCGCTCCGTTTGGGAGGATGGAGCGGGGGCGGCCTATGTGGATGGAACCGGGACGCTGAGCCCGGCGCCGTGGGCTGGGTGGGGGTCAGAGGGCCCACCCTTCTGGGTGGTGCGACCGCCCGATCCGCTCGGGGTGCTGACTGCAGCCGAGGAGCTTCTCCGAAGCGGCGTGTTCGGTTTGGTGGTCGTCGAGGGTGCCGACTGGTCCCGCACGCCGGTGATCCGGCTCCAGCGCCTGGCCCGGGAAGC
>JAZFYL010000341.1:0-3319 GCA_036443495.1 Gemmatimonadales bacterium
GCGCCAAATTGGCGTAGATTTTCCATCGGTTCATGTCGTCTTGGCAGTTGTTGGTTTCCTCGTGTACTGATTGCTGCCAAACGGAGGTGGTATCCCCCAGCCAACGAGGCCCTTTCTCGTGGCTACCCCGTGCAGCGGCCAGGGCTCGTCCACTATATTCCCATGTAACTGATAACTCCTCAAAAGGCTCTCATCGTGGAACTTCACGACGGTACCGCAGACCTGATCGCCGAGCGCTTTCGGGCTTTGGGAGAGCCCACCCGTCTCCTGATCCTTGCCTCATTGCGTGACGGTGAGCGCACGGTAGGCGACCTGGTCGACCTCACCGGCTCGGGCCAGGCCAACATCTCCAAGCACCTCCAATTGCTGCACCGCCATGGGTTCGTCGAACGGCGCAAGGAGGGAACGTCCTCCTTCTACCGGATTGCCGATCCGGCGGTATTCGAATTGTGTGATTTGGTCTGCGGCACCATCCGCGAACAGCTCGAGCGTCAGCAGCAGGTCCTCGCCACTGACGGATCGCGTGCCGGCTGATCCTCTGGAGGCGGTCCGGCTCGACAAGTGGCTGTGGGCCGCGCGCTTCTACAAGACCCGTCCGCTGGCAGTGGCGGCGATCGAAGGCGGTCGAGTGCAGGTCAACGGCGACCGGGTGAAGCGGGCGAAGTCGATCAAGCGCGGCGATCAAATTCGCATCCGGCAAGGTGCGTTCGAGTATCAACTCGAAGTACGGGAGTTGTCCGAGCGGCGTGGGTCGGCAACTGTTGCGGCCACGCTCTACGACGAAACCGCCGAGAGCCTGGCCGCGAGAGAGAAGTTGGCCTTCCAACTTAAGAACGTGGCGCCCGCCGCCATCCGGTCCCAGGGACGCCCCAGCAAGAAACAGCGCCGGGACATCGAGAAATGGAAGCGCGGCGGGTAGGCCGGCATCAGGCCTGCGGCAAGTAGATCTCCCCTCCCTTCGCGCGGAACTCCTCCGACTTCTCCCGCATCCCCCGTTCCAATTCCGCCTGCTGCTCCGCATAGTCACGCACGTCCTGGGAAATCTTCATCGAACAGAATTTGGGCCCGCACATGGAGCAGAAGTGGGCGACCAGGGCGCCCTCGGCCGGCAAAGTCTCGTCGTGGTAGGCACGCGCGGTGACCGGGTCGAGCGCCAAATTGAACTGATCCTCCCAGCGGAATTCGAATCGGGCTTTCGATATAGCGTTGTCCCACTCCTGGGCCCGGGGATGTCCCTTGGCCAGGTCGGCCGCATGCGCCGCAATCTTGTAGGTGATCACTCCCTGCTTGACGTCGTCCCGGTTCGGCAGACCCAGGTGCTCCTTCGGCGTCACGTAGCAGAGCATGGCGGTGCCGTACCACCCGATCTGGGCCGCGCCGATGGCGCTGGTTATGTGATCGTACCCCGGCGCGATGTCGGTGGTGAGTGGCCCCAGCGTATAGAACGGCGCTTCGTTACACCAATCCAACTGCTTGTCCATGTTCTCTTTGATGAGATGCATGGGGATATGGCCTGGGCCCTCGTTCATGACCTGGACGTCGTGCCGCCAGGCGACCTGGTTCAACTCACCCTGGGTTTGCAACTCGGCGAACTGCGCTTCGTCGTTGGCGTCGGCGATGCAGCCGGGCCGGAGACCGTCGCCCAGCGAGAAGGACACGTCATAGGCCGCCATGATCCGGCAGATATCCTCGAACCGGGTATACAGGAAGTTCTCCTGGTGGTGCGCCAGGCACCATTTGGCCATGATGGCTCCGCCGCGCGACACGATCCCCGTCACGCGGTTGGCGGTCATCGGGATGTAGCGCAGCAATACGCCGGCGTGGATCGTGAAGTAGTCGACGCCCTGTTCGGCCTGTTCGATCAGCGTATCGCGATAGATCTCCCAGGTGAGCTCTTCGGGCGCGCCGTCGACCTTCTCCAGCGCCTGGTAAATCGGGACGGTGCCGATGGGGACGGCAGAGTTGCGGATGATCCACTGTCGGGTCTCGTGGATCTGCTTCCCCGTGGAGAGGTCCATCACCGTATCGGCGCCCCACAGGGTGGCCCAGCGGAGCTTCTCGACTTCTTCGTCGATGGATGACGAAACGATGGAATTGCCGATGTTGGCGTTGATCTTCACCAGAAAGTTCCGGCCGATAATCATCGGCTCGAGTTCGGGGTGATTGATGTTGGCCGGAAGGATGGCACGACCGCGTGCCACCTCGGCGCGCACGAACTCCGGCTCCACCCCTTCCCGGATGGCGACGTATTCCATCTCCTCGGTGATTTCGCCGCGTCGGGCGTAGTACAGCTGGGTCAGCGGTCCGGTACCGCGCAGCACGGTGCGCGTGAGGTCGGCCGGCATCGCCGCCCCCAGCGATTGGTCTACGTCCCGCTGTTCCACGGCACGCTCCCCGATCCACCGGGCTCGAACGGGCGGCAGACTGCGTTGGACGTCGTGGCCCGCCGGGCCGCTCGGGTCGTACACTCTGAGCGGCGGCTCGCCGCCCGACAGCCCGATCTCCCGCATGGGAACTGCAATTCCTCGAGTGCCCTCGACGTACACCTTATGCGAGTTGGGAAAGGCCTCCTCCAGAAGGGAGGGCGGCGGTGTCGAGGCGTCGACAGTATCTCTCAATGTGGTGGCCATGGAACGGCTCCAATGGTCGAAAGGTCCTGAATCAAAAAAAACCGACCGGCGGCCGGAATCCGGCGGCGGTCGGGAATGGTGATCGGCATCCAACATGCCGCGCTCCCTCCGCCGGTCTCAACCGGATCAGGTTCCAAGGGTACGCTCTCAATCCCGAAACGGGATCCCCCTGGCGGCATTCGAATGCTATGGTAGAGGGAACCAATGGTCAATGAGCACCTTCAACCCCGTGCACCATGCCCTTACCCGCCCGCCTGTTCATCCGATTCGCCATGGGCTACATGTTGCTCGGGTTGCTGGCCGGTATCGCCCTGGCGCTCGACCCCGCGCTTCGCACCTTCTGGCCCACCTATCTCCACTTGATCACCGTGGGCTGGCTCACCCAGCTCATCTTCGGGGTCGCCTTCTGGTTGTTCCCGAGGGCGAGCCAAGCCCGGTCGAGAGGTGCGGGGAATGTATGAGCGGCTTCGCGTACGCAGCGTGAAGGCATTGTGAAGAGATCCTCCTAATTCAGGTCCGCGGTCGTGCGCCGGAATCCCCCCCCCGGCCCACCGCCTCCAGCCCTCGTCCTTCCCAGGGTGGTTCCCACTGCCGAGACGGGCCACATTGTAGGAATGGGGCTACCCGACATGGTTGGACCGCTGCACCGCACCGGAGCGATCGGTGACGAGACTCCGGTGGCGCCACTG
>JAZFYL010000342.1:0-5073 GCA_036443495.1 Gemmatimonadales bacterium
TCTTGAGCAGGCCGTCTTCTTCCTTGATGTACTCGAGCCCGTCGATCCGCCCGATGTCCACCAACTGGGTGGCGTACCCCAGCCGGAGCTTGAGGAGCGGCAACAGGCTCTGCCCCCCGGAGAGCACTTTGGCCTCGTCGCCGTGTTGCTGCAGCAACGCTATGGCCTCCTGTAGAGTGCCCGGTGCGTGATAATCAAACGCGGATGGAATCATTTGGAACTCCTTGTTCCCCGCCTCTAGACCGCTAGGGGCGAATGAGCCAATACAACAAGAGGACTACCACGGCGACCACCGCCCAGAACTTCGGCCCCTTGATCATCCGACCGAGTACGGCCTTGCCGGCGCTGGCACCGATGGCACCGACGTCGAGAACGTCGTCGCCTGGTGCCTGCGCGGGTGCCGGTGGCGGTGGTGACGGAGCCGGCGCATCCGCCCCGGGGCCAGAAGCGGGGGCGGGAGTGGTAGAAACCGCTTCTTGTTCGAGCTCGGCTCTCATCGCCGCGGAGAACTGCTGGAACATCTGGTCGCTCACCTCCTGGATCATCCCCCGCCCCAACTGCGCCAGGATACCGGTAATGTTGACCTGGGAGGTGATGCTGATCTCGGTCTCGCCATCCGGAAGCTCCGTGAGCCGGCTCGTCATCGTCATGTCGGCCCCGCCCTTGCCCTTGACGTCCTGCCCCGAGGCCGTCAACTGCGCCGTCCACTCCTCCCGGTCCAGCAAGGTGAAGCTGAGCTTTCCTTTGTAGCTGCTGGCGACGGGTCCCACTTTGACCTTCATGGTGCCGGTGTAGGTGTCCGGGCCTTCCTTGCCGGTGATGGCCGCCCCGGGAAGGCAAGCCGCCACACGGTTGGGATCGATCAGGAAATCCCACACGTCGGCAATGGGGGCACGGAGGGTGAAGCTCTGCGATATTTCGAAGGCCATAGTGTCTTCAGTTGGTTAGGAGCGGAATCAGACGCTCGAGGGACGCCAGATTGTGAGCCGACTCGAAGTGGTCGAGGTAGGGCAGCGCCGCAGCCATTCCCCGGGCGAGTGGCTGATAGCGGTCGTCGCCCTTGAGGGGGTTGAGCCAGATCACCTTGCGGGCCCGCGCCTTGATGGCAGCCATGGCATGCTCGAGTTTCTTGGGATCGCCCCGGTCCAGGCCGTCGCTCAGGATGACAACCGCTGTGCGACTGTCCACCGTGCTGGCGGCATAGTCGGATGCGAAATCCTGCAGGCACTCCCCGATCTTGGTCCCGCCCGACCAGTCCGGCACCCCGGCCGCCAGGCGGTCGAGGGTGAGGTTGATCTTGCCCGGCGACATCCAGGGTGTCAAGCGGGTGAGTGAAGTATTGAAGGCGAACACCTCTGCCCGGCGGGCCACGCGACCCAGTGACAACACGAGGGAGAGCAGAAAACGGGCGTAGGGGTCCATGGACCCGCTGGTATCGCACAACAGGACGATGCGGGGGTGCTCGACGGCGCGGTCCCGCCGGGCCAGACGGAGTACCTCGCCGTCGGTGGCCAGCGCGGCACGAAAACTTCGACGGAGATCCACGACCCCCCGATGTCGGCTGGGTACCAGACGCCGGCCTTTGCGGGTGGCGAGCCGGCGGACCAACCGGGCGAGGAGCTTCTCCATGGCGGACAAATCCTGCGGGGAGCACTCCTCGAAGGGCCGCTGGCGCAACAGCGCCTCGGCGCTGTAGCCGGGCGTGTCTCCCTGGGGCGTGTCTTCTTCCTCGGTCGGAGCGACAAAGCGGGGGCCCGGCACACCGCGCGTGACTTGATAGGACTTGGCCGCCGGGCGTCGGGCCCGTCGCCGGGTGCGCGGAGCATCCGGCCGCCGGAATTCCACCCACCAGGCCGTGAACAGTTCGTCGAACATCGGCCAGTCGGCGTGTGGGATCTTGAGGGCGATCCGGAGCGCTTGGAACACCTGTTGGCGCTGGAAGACGTCGACCAACGTGAACGCCCGCGTCGCGTCGATCTCGTCACCGACCGTGACGGCGAGTCCCGCGGCGCGGAGCGCTCCGGCAAACCGCGCCAGGTGGACGACGAGATCACGGTCGTTCATTCGGTGGCAGCCGCCTGGTGCACCAACGATTCCACAACGGCCTCATCGAGATCGTGCAGGTCGTGCTTGTCCTTCACGATACAGCCCAGGGTCAGGCGCACCGTCTCCGGATCGAGCCCGTCCCGGTGGAGGTTCACCAACGCCGTGGCCCAGTCGAGGGTCTCCGCCACCCCAGGCACTTTCGACATCTGCCGTGCCCGGAGCCGCTGCATGAAGCGCGCGATCTCCGTCCCCAATCGGTCACCGGCATCCGGGACCTTGGCGCGGATGATCCGGACTTCCTTCTCCAGACTCGGGTGTTCGATGTAGAGGTAGAGACAGCGGCGCCTGAGCGCGTCGCCGATCTCGCGCGTGCGGTTCGAGGTGAGCACTACATAGGGAGTGTGCTTGGCGGTGATGGTCCCCAGCTCCGGAATGGTGACCTGGAAGTCCGACAATACCTCCAGCAGGAAGGCTTCGAAGCCGTCGTCGGCCCGGTCGACCTCGTCGATCAGGAGCACCGGCGGACCGTCCTCGTGGGTGATCGCTTGCAGCAGGGGACGCGCGAGCAGAAAATCCGGGCCGAACATCTCCTGCTCCAGATCGCCGGCGGCTCGGCCCGTATCTTGGCCGACTCGCAAATGCAGCAGCTGGCGCTGGTAGATCCACTCATAGAGCGCCGTGTTGACGTCGAGACCTTCGTAGCACTGGAGCCGGATGAGGTCGGTGTCCAGGATCTTGGCCAGGACCTTGGCCACCTCGGTCTTCCCTACCCCCGCGTCTCCCTCGACCAAGAGCGGCTTCTGCATCGCCCGTGCCAAGTGGACAGCCGTCGCAATCGGCGGCTCGGTGATGTAGCCGAACCGTTCCATGGCCTCCTGTGTCTCCCTAATCTCATTCTCCACGAGACGCACCGGCATCGGGAGCACCGACGAACTGTTCGGGCCCGGCAAGGAACCGCGTGAGGCAACCCTCGCCACAGAAGTGATAGGTGGTGCCGTCCAACTCGGCGACGTGCACCGAGGTCTCCGTCGCCACCGTCATGCTGCAGACCGGATCGAGGGCCTCGGCGATGGCCGTCTTGGGAGTGGCGGATGCCGAGCGACGGCGCTCGACGATTTCGGCCACGATGCTGAGGGCGATCTCCTGTGGGCTTACGGCGCCGATGTCCAGGCCGGCCGGGCTCTTCACCCGCTCGATCGACTCTGGGTCTCGTCCCTCGGCCAGGAGCGTGTCTTTCAATCGATTGAACCGCGTCCGGCTCGAGATGACGGCCAGGTAGGCGGGGTCGAAATGGAGCGCCACGCGGAGCGCGTCGACGTCCTGGTCGCCCATGCTGGCGATGACGACGTAGAGTCTCGAGGGGTTGGCCTTGGCGCGCCGGGCCAGTTCTTCGGCTGCCGGGTCGGTGAAAACGTGGTCGGCCTCGGGGAAGAGCACCTGTTCGGCGAGCGGGTCCGCGACGGCCACCGCATAGCCGAGGACGGTCCCGAGACGGGCCAACGCCGTAGCAATAGGCGAGACACCGAAGATCAGCAACAGGGGTGCGGGGAGCACCGGTTCGATGTAGATGTCCACGCTCCCCCCACTGTGGCAGGTCATGGGTAGCACCGTGACGCCGGGCCGCGATTCCGGGGTGGCGTCGGGGGACAGGGCGATCAGACGGGGGGCTTCGTCCGCCAGGGCGCGCACGGCTTCCCGGACCGCCGCCGGCTGGGCACAGCTCCCGCCGAGCCAGCCGTGGAAGCCGCCGCCCTGGGTTACGATGGCGCCGTCGCCCAGGTGGGCCGAGCTGGGGGCCTCCCGCCGGACCACGGTGAGCATGGCGAAGGGCTCACCGCGCTGGGCGAGGTCGGCGGCGAGTCGGAGCAGGCGCATGCGCATGGTAACGTCGATCCCCCGGTCCGAGGACTCCTGTAACAAGGACGTCTGAGGGAATCTTCATGCGACAGGAGGAATGGCAAGCGGATCGGCAGTAGCCTGGATCTTCCTTGCCGGCAGCAGGACCGCTTTCAAGCCGGCGCTAGTACTCCGATTGTGATCGCGACCAGAGAAGCAGGACTAGGGAACCTTGCGGTACGCCACCGAAGCCAGTGAGGGGAGAGGGAGGGGGATACCACTCCCCCGCCCTACCTCCCGTCAGCATTGCTTTCGTTTTACGCGAATCCTGAGGGCCGGAGTCCAAGTCTCTCCCTCATCGTCCGACACCTCCATCAACCAATCCCAGGAGTCCGGCTGGATGTTGGAGAACACTATGCGCGCCAGGCTACCATCCGGCTGTTCGGTCCAGAGATGCATGGCGCCGTCTCGCTGTTCGCCATGAATGATCAGGAGCGGATCCTCGGTGTGCTGCCAGGTAACGTCCCACACACCGGTGCTCGTGTTGAAGAAGCGGACGTTGACCCCGCGGTGAGTGTCGGGCCTGTCGTCCAGGCGGTGGTCGTACCAATAGTCGGCGATAGCGTAGCCGTCGAGGATGTAGTGCCCTTCCCAGTAGGCCCGCCGAGCCTCCTGGTCCCAGATGCCGCTGGCCGAACGCCTCCACACCTGGGCATCCCACTGACCGACCAGAAAGCCGAACTGAGCGGTCTGGGGTGGGGCCGCCGGGTTCAGGGTTCCATATTTGCCGCACGTCACTGGGGCCTCCACGGTCTGCGCCGCCAACCGCCCGGGCCATGTGCCGGTGGCCATAAGGCTACCGGCACCCACCAGGGCCGACGCGAGGTGTGCTCTACTCAGGCAACCCCGATTGCGATGCCGCATGATGCCCTCCCACTCCGATCCGTGAGCCTGCAAGCTGGGGCAATGAATGGGCGGCGGCAATCAACGGCGGACGAACCGCGCCCGACGGTGGCGGACTGTGCCGGGCCAGGACGAGCCGTCACAGGGAAGGACTGTTTCGCCCCGGGTCTGAAACCCGCTTTTCGAGAGGTGCGTCAGGAGGGGCAGGCAATTCCCCACAGCAGAGTTACCGATCTCAGGAGGGCATCATGCGCAGAATCATTGTCCTGATGGGGCTCGTCGCGGCAG
>JAZFYL010000343.1:0-27658 GCA_036443495.1 Gemmatimonadales bacterium
TGAGGTACGGTTTTGAGGAGTACGACGGCCCCCCGCTCGAGTTGCTGGATCTCTACACCGCCAAAAGCGGAGACGAGATCGTGGGGCAGCTTTATGAGTTCGAGGACAAGGGGGGCCGGCAGGTCGCCCTGCGGCCGGAGATGACGCCCACGCTGGCCAGAATGGTGGCTGCCCGGGCCGGGGGGCTCAAGAAGCCCATTCGCTGGTTCTCCATCCCGCAGTTGTTCCGCTACGAGCGGCAGCAGCGCGGCCGGTTGCGGGAGCACTTCCAATTCAACTGCGACCTGATCGGCGAATCGAGCCCCCTGGCGGACGCGGAGGTCATGGCGCTGGCGCTGGACGTCATGCGCGAGCTGGGGTTGGGTCCGGAAGATGTGCGTGTGAGGGTGTCAGACCGGCGGGTGCTGAGCGCCCTGCTGCGGGGCGGGGGGGGCGGCGTTTCGGATGAGGGACTGACTGAGGCGTTCCAGGTCGTGGACAAGATCGAGCGCGCTCCGCGGGACCGGTTGGAAGCCCAGCTGGCTGAGGCGGGTTTCGATTCCGAGGCCATCGCCGGCGTGTTTCGCGTCGCGGGGCTGCGTGGCTGGCCGGACGTAGAGGAGGCCCTGGCCGGGGTGCCCGGCGGGCCGGCCGCCGGTGCAGATTTGGCCGAGGCGGTGAAGGCGCTCGACGCCATGGGTCTGGGGGCGTTCGTGGAAGTCGATCTCTCGATCGTCCGGGGACTGGCCTACTACACCGGCATCGTGTTCGAGCTGTTCGACGCGGCGGGCGAAATGAGGGCGATTTGTGGTGGCGGCCGTTACGATCAGCTCCTCGAGTCCCTCGGCGGGGTCGATCTCCCCGCCCTGGGATTCGGGATGGGGGATGTCGTGCTGGCTGAAGTCCTTCAGGCGCACGGGCTCCTTCCCGACGCGGCCGGAAGTATCGACGTGTTCATCGTGGCCGTGACGGCCGAAGACATTCCCGAGGCGATTGCCATGAGCCACGAGCTTCGTGATCGTGGCGTTCGCGTCGAGTACCCGATGAACGCCGCTCCCCCTTCGGTCGGCAAACAGCTCAAGTTGGCCAACGCCCGGCAAGCGCGGTTCGCCGTCGTCATCGGCCCCGACGAACGGAAAGTCGGCCAAGTCGTGCTGCGCGATCTCGCGAGCGGGGAGCAGCGGGCCTTGGTAGTAGAGAACGTGGCCGAGGAGTTGGTTCGAGCAGTAGGCGGTGAGCAGTGAGCAGTAGGCAGTGAGCAGTGAGCAGGGGGAAGGGAGCGGGCGCTTAGCCTTCTTAGCCCTCCTAGCCCTCTTAGCCCTCGCCCTTAGCCCTCTTAGCCCTTTCATCATCCCATTGAGCGTCTAGTCTTCAATGTCAGATAAGAAAGCTCTTACGAAGCGAAGCGACGACTTCTCGGCCTGGTACAACGAAGTCATCATGCGCGCCAAGCTGGCCGACCACAGTCCGGTGCGGGGCTGCATGGTCATCCGCCCCAACGGGTATGCCATCTGGGAGCTGATGCAACAGGCGCTCGACCGGATGTTCAAGGAAACCGGGCACGAGAACGCCTACTTCCCGCTGTTGATCCCCCAGAGTTTCCTGGCGCGCGAGGCAGAACACGTCGAAGGGTTCGCCCCGGAGACGGCCGTGGTCACGCATGGTGGCGGCAAGGAGTTGGAGGAACCGCTGGTCGTGCGTCCCACTTCGGAGACGATCATCTACGATATGCTCCGCAAGTGGATACAAAGCTGGCGGGATTTGCCGGTCCTCCTGAATCAGTGGGCCAATGTGGTGCGGTGGGAGCTGCGAACCAGGCTGTTCCTGCGGACGACGGAGTTCCTGTGGCAGGAAGGCCATACCGCCCACGCGACCGCAGCCGAAGCCGAGGCCGAGGCCAAGCAGATGTTGAGGGTGTACCGGACCTTCATGGAAGACTACATGGCTATGCCGGTCCTCACGGGCCTGAAGACCGACAGTGAGCGCTTCGCGGGGGCCGTCCGGACCTACGCTACCGAGGCCCTGATGCAGGACAACAAAGGGCTGCAGGCAGGGACCAGCCACGACCTGGGACAGAACTTCGCCAAAGCGTTCGATGTCACCTTCCAGACCGAAGATGGCGGCCTCGATCATGTGTGGAGTACCTCATGGGGTGTCTCCACCAGGCTGGTCGGCGCACTGGTCATGACCCACGGTGACGATACCGGCCTGGTCTGTCCTCCGAAGTTGGCTCAGTACCAGGTCGTGATCGTCCCGATCTACCGCAGCGACGACCAACGCGAAACGATGGTGGAGGCCGGAGAACGGATCCGGCGCGAATTGCACGATGCCGGGGTCCGGGTGCACCTGGACGATCGTGACAGCCTCAAGCCGGGTGCCAAGTACTACGAGTGGGAGGGCCGGGGCACGCCGCTACGCATCGAGTTGGGGCCCAGGGATCTGGAAGCCGGCACCGTGGTGCTGGCGAAGCGGACCGGCGGCAAGGAATCGGTGCCGATGGAGGGACTGGGGGTGTTGGTGCCGGAGCGTCTCGAGGCGCTGCAACGAGAGTTGTTCGAGGCCGCTCTCGAACGGCGAGAAGCCAACAGCCTGCGGGGCGCGACGAAGGAACAGTTGCGGGAATTCATCGCCTCCGACGGCGGGTTCGTCTACGCCGGGTGGTGTGGCGACGAACAGTGCGAAGCGGACATCAAGGCCGAGACCAAAGCGACCATCAGGGTCCTTCCCGACGAGGAGTTCCGTTCGGCGCGGGAGCCTGAGACCTGTGTCTGGTGCGGCCGGCCCAGCATCACGGAGGCCGTGTGGGCGAAGGCCTACTGAGGGCCGAGGGCGGCACCGAGCGTGTAGGAGCGTCGCTTCAGATGGCGGGGGTGGCGCTCTCCGACGTTGTGGAGGCGGTCGGCACGCCCGTTTTCGTCTACAACGCCGAGGCCATCCGGGACAACTACCGCCTCCTGGAACAGGCGCTGGGACCCCAGCCCCACCGGATCTACTACGCCGTCAAGGCGAACGGCAACCTGGCGGTGCTCCGGGTGTTGCGAGACCTGGGGTCCGGCGCCGACCTCGTCTCGGGCGGTGAGTTGAAACGTGCTCTGGCAGCCGGCTTCACGCCCGACAAGCTGATCTTCAGCGGTGTGGGGAAGACCGATCCCGAGTTGGATTTGGCCATTCAGATGCAGATCGACCACATCGCGGTCGAATCGCTGACCGAATTGGAACGGATTGCCCAGCTGAGCACGGAGCTCCAACGGGACGTGCGTCTGGCGCTGCGGGTCAATCCTGACGTCACCACGGAAACCCACCCCTACATTTCGACGGGCCATGGGGACATCAAGTTCGGGCTACCGGTCGATCAGGTCCTTGAGGCCGCGCGACGGATCCAGCAGCATCCCCGGTTGTCGCTGACCGCGTTGGCGATGCATCTCGGGAGCCAGCTCATGGATGCCGATCCGTACGTGACCGGGACTCGGCACCTTCTGGAACTCATCGAGTCGCTCGAGGCTCAGGGGCTGCCCGCGATAGATGCCATCGATGTGGGTGGGGGGTTGGGCGTGGACTACGGGGACGGCAAGGAGATGGACATAGCCCGATTCGGCGCCACGCTTCAGGACTTATTTCAGGGAACCGGATTGACCGTCTACCTAGAGCCCGGCCGGTATCTTCTGGGGAACGCCGGTGCGTTGCTAACCCGGGTGCTGTATCAGAAGCACACTGGAGGTAAGGATTTCGTCGTGGTGGATGCCGGCCTCAACGATTTTCTCCGCCCCAGCCTCTACAAGGCATACCATCACGTCCGCGAGGTGGAAGCCCACGGCCGGCCTACCCATACGGTGGACGTGGTGGGACCGGTTTGCGAAACGGGAGACTTCTTCGCACTGGACCGAGAGCTTCCCGGCGTCGAACGCGGGGAAGTGTTGGCGATTCTCGGTGCCGGGGCCTATGGATTCTCCATGAGTTCCAACTACAACTCGCGCCCCCGAGCCGCTGAGGCTCTGGTCGATGGCGGCCGTTTCGGCATCGCCCGCGCCCGGGAATCCGACGAGTCACTTTTCCACCACGAAAACCCAGCACCATTGGAGTAACCGCTTGGCGACGCACCACGACGGCATTCTGATCATCGATTTCGGATCCCAGTACACCCAGCTCATTGCCCGACGCATCCGGGAAGAACACGTCTATTGCGAAATCCACCCGCCCACGCGCGATCTCGAGTGGATACGGGAATGGAAGCCTCTGGGCATCATCCTCTCGGGTGGCCCATCGTCCATCTACGACGAAGGAGTTCCGACCGCTGATCCTGGGCTCCTGGATCTGGGCGTGCCGGTGCTTGGCCTGTGTTATGGCATGCACGTCATCGCCGACCTGGCGGGGGCGCGCGTGGTCAACAGTGCCCGGCACGAGTACGGCAGGGTCGACCTGAAGGTAATCGGCGGCCGCCTGTTCGACGGGTTCGCACCTGCCGAGGCCACACCGGTGTGGATGAGCCATGGTGATTACGTCGACCCACCCCCGCCGGGATACTTGGTTACGGCGGTGAGTGACAATACGCCCGTCGCCGCGTTCGAGCATGCCGACCGGCCCATCTTCGGCCTGCAATTCCACCCGGAAGTGGCGCACACGCCGAGAGGCGCGGAGTTGCTCAGCAACTTCCTGTTCGACATATGCGGGTGCGAACCGGACTGGACGCCGGGTCACTTCGTGGAGACGGAGGTGCAGAGGATTCGGGACCTGGTCGGCCCGAACGATCGCGTCATATGCGGCCTCTCCGGTGGCGTCGACTCTTCGGTGGCGGCGGCGTTGGTCCATCGGGCAATCGGGGACCGGCTCACCTGCATCTTCGTGGATCATGGGCTACTCCGGCTCCACGAACGAGACCAGGTGGAGCACACGTTCCGGCGCCACCAGGGTATCGATCTGAGAGTGGTGGATGCCTCGGCCCAGTTTCTCGATCGGCTGGCGGGGATCGAAGATCCTGAAGAAAAGCGCCGCCGCATCGGCCATACCTTCATCGACGTGTTCGAGCAAGAGGCGAAGAAGGTCGGCGACGACGTCGCCTTTCTCGTGCAGGGAACGCTGTACCCCGACGTCATCGAATCGATCGCTCCCCGCGGTGGGCCATCGGCGACGATCAAGACGCACCACAACGTGGGCGGGCTGCCCGAGCGCCTGCCGTTCAAGCTCATCGAACCGTTGCGCGAGTTGTTCAAGGACGAAGTCCGCCAGGTGGGGCGGGAACTCGGCTTGCCCGAGGAGATGGTGGGACGCCATCCCTTCCCCGGGCCGGGGCTGGCGATCCGTATCCTGGGTGAGGTCACGCCCGAGCAGTTGGACCTGCTCCGACACGCCGACCATATCTACATCGAAGAGATCCGCGCCGCCGGCTTGTATGACGATATCTGGCAAGCCTTCGCGGTGTTGCTGCCGATTCGATCCGTCGGCGTCCAGGGCGATTATCGCACCTACGATCAAGCCCTCGCCCTCCGGGCCGTCACCAGCAAGGACGGCATGACCGCCGACTGGTATCCTTTCCCGGCCGACGTGCTGGGGCGCATCTCCAATCGTATCGCCAATGAGGTCAAGGGTATCAATCGCGTCGTGTACGACATCAGCAGCAAACCGCCGGCGACAATCGAGTGGGAATAGGACCCGTGGGATGCCGGTAGGGTCTGACGTCCCATTCGCAGCGAGGGCGGCGGTTTGAAAGAACGGGCCGTGAGCGCTCGCCACCGCCTGCTCGTGGGAGTGGCTGCCGTAGTTGCCCTGGCCATCGGTTTCGTACGGTTTGCCTGGATCGACCTGTGGTTCTCGGGGCAGTTCTGGAACGTCACCGAGGGGTTCTTCCTGCAAGAGGCTTGGTGGGTGGCGCTCTCGTACGAGATCATTCCGCCGATGACCTTTGGCCTGATCGGGGCCGCGCTACTGCTGCTCCTGGGAAATGTTCTTCGTCGCCGGCCCGTTGGCCGTTTCACCAATCGGAGTCTGGTGTACCTCATTGCGGTAATCGCCATCGGGCCGGGGTTGGTGGTGAACGTCGTACTGAAGGACCACTGGGGCAGAGCCCGGCCACGGGATGTGGTCGAATTCGGCGGGGACAAGCAATTTACCCCGGCGTTCGTAGTCAGTGATCAGTGCCCCAAGAATTGCTCGTTTGTCGCCGGCCATCCCTCGATGGCCTTTGCCCTGGTGGCGTTGGTACTGATGTTGGCCCGGCGCCGCCGGGAGTTGCTCCTCGGTGGCGTAGCCGCGGTTACTCTGGGGCTGGTGGTCGGGTTCGGCAGGATCGTTCAGGGCGGTCACTTCCTGAGCGATGTGGTTTTTGCGGGGATTCTCACCATCGCTCTCGCCGTTGGGCTCTACCGGTTGTTTGGTCTGGACCGGCCTCCCCACCCGGACACGGAGACGTGAGGGTCCTCCCCGAAGGTAGGCACGAGCGCGGTCCGAGCCGAGGTTCGGTTGCCGGGCAATGAGGACCGTCGTGCCGCATCCTGCTCGTGACGACCTAGCCGCCCGATGGCGACAGGTGTGGCAGGACCTTCACCTCACGCCGCCGCGGCGCGTGCTGGACGAGCTCCTGTCCGCCTATGCCGGGCCGACGAGGCACTACCACTCCATCAACCACCTGCAGGACTGTCTCCTTCAATTCGACGACGTTCGGACCCAGGCACAAGATCCGGCGCAGGTCGAACTCGCCATCTGGTTCCACGACGCCGTCTACGATACCGCGCGAGCGGACAACGAGGCGCAGAGCGCCGACTGGGCCCGGCGAACGATACTCGATGCTGGCGGGACGGAGGAAACGGCCGAGCGGGTCAGCGGCTTGATCATTGCCACCGATCACCTAGAGACCCCCGCCGGCGGGGACGCCGCCCTCCTGTGCGACATCGATCTCACGATCTTGGGGGCGTCACCCGAACGCTTCGATCAATACGAGCGACAAATCCGTGCGGAGTACGGATGGGTGCCCGAGCAGCAGTACCGCCAAGGTCGCGGCGCCATCCTCCAGCGCCTGATCGACCGCCCGCGCGTGTATGTTACCGATTCGTTCTTCCAACTATACGAGGATCAGGCCAGGTCCAATCTCCGGCGCTCTCTTGAGCGCCTGGCCGGTGGCGGCGCTCCATGATCGTACTCAATCGGGACATCCTCAAACGGCTCATGCTGTGGCACCTGGTCGTCGGGGCGCTCGTGGGGATCTTCGTGCTGCAACCGGTCAACGATCTCCTGTACTACATCCAACACGATGAGGTGATCCGAGCCGACCCCGAGGCACCCAATGCGTTGGGTTACGTCGGCAGCAAGCTCAAGAGTTCCCTGATGGGGGCACAGTGGCGCAAGGGCCTGCTCTACGCCGCGGTCGGGGCGTTGATTGGTGCACTGACCGGCGCATTCTTGCGCCGCCAGCTCATCCGGAACCGTCGTGTCGTGCAACTCACCATGGAACTTCGCCGCGATCTCGTGGCGCTCATCGCCCAAGGCGAGAGCCGCCGGCTGGAGTTCAAGTCCTCATTCCGCTGGGATGTCAAACAGGACAAGCTCAACAGGCATCTCGAGCACGCGGTTCTGAAGAGCCTGGCCGGATTTCTCAATGCTGACGGTGGCACCCTGCTCATCGGGGTAACCGACGAAGGCGACCCCATCGGCCTGGCCAAGGACTACCAATCCCTCAAGAAACGGGATCGTGATGGATTCGAGCAGGCCATCATGACAGCCGTCGCCAATCGCATCGGGACGGATGCGTGCGCCAACCTACAGCTCGTGTTTCATGATGTGGGTGGCGACCAGGTCTGCCGCTTGATTACCCAGCCATCCCCCCGGCCGGTGTATCTCAATCAGGGGAAGGAGACCGAGTTCTACGTGCGGACTGGCACGAGCACGCGGCAACTGAATGTGCAGGAAGCCATCGAGTATATTCAGGACCGTTGGCCCAAATGAGTGGAGAACGGGCCGTCAGCAGCCGTGAGCTTTGAGCAGGTCCACAAATTCATCCGGCGTTTCCACCATCGCCAGTCCCTGGCGGACTTCGTCCTCCCGCACCAACCGGGCGATATTGCCCATCACCGGCAGATAGTCCTTTGAGTCACTGATGGGGGGCGCCACTAGCAGGAACAGGTGGTGCACCGGCTGGTCGTCCGGTGCCTCCCAGTCGATCCCGGCGGCGCTTCGCCCGTAGGCGAGGCAAAGGGACGGGACCACGTCCGAGCGTATGTGCGGCAGCGCCACACCCAGTCCCAGCGCGGTGGACCCCTGGGCTTCTCGCTCGCCCAGCAGGCTCCGAACCTCGGCCTTCGCACGCTCGGCCAGCTCCAAGGTGTCGAGGAGACGGTCGATCGCTTCCTCACGGGTCGTGGGGTCGAGATTCAGAATCAAGGAGGAGGGCGAGAACAGTTGGTTGAGCGGCGGTGGCATGACCGTCCGAAAAAGAAGGAACGGAAGCATACCGGCTGCCAGCGGACCTGTCAAACAGGGGCGGGAATGACATTCTTGCTCGGGTAAGAGGCACTAAGTATTTTTACTCCATGGACTTGCCGTACCTGAAAGGGGTCGCTTCCCCATTGCTCCTGGCGCCCATGGCGGGCGTCTCCGAGGCCCCGTTCCGCCAGATTTGCCGGCGGTTCGGTGCGGACGTAGTCATGTCCGAGTTCCTATCTTCGGAGGCTCTCAGGCGCCAGATCAGCCAGACCCTCGAGGACGCCGAGTTCGAGGAGCAGGAGCGGCCGATAGGCATCCAGATCTATGGCGCCGCGCCGGAGGCCATGGCCGTGGCCACCGCTCTCATTAGCGAACGCTACCGCCCGGATTTCGTTGACATCAACTTCGGCTGTCCCGTGAAGAAGGTGGTGAAACGGAATGGTGGATCGGGATGTCTGAAGGACCTCGATCTGGTGGAGCAGGTCATCAAGGCAGTCGTGGGCGCCACCCATTTGCCGGTAACGGTCAAGACGCGAAGCGGCTGGAGCGAGGAAGGTCGTGATCCGGTCGGCATCGCCCTGCGGATGCAGGACGCCGGCGCCCGGGCCTTTACCCTTCATGCCCGCACCCGCAGCCAGATGTTCAAGGGCGAGGCCGACTGGGATGAGATCGCTGCTGTCGTCGAGGCGTTGGATATCCCGGTGATCGGCAATGGGGATATCAAGACGCCTGAGGACATTGTCCGCATGAAGGAACACACCCGGTGCGCGGCCGTCATGGTGGGACGCGGATCGTTCGGCAACCCGTGGCTGTTCCAGCGCGCCCGTGCCCTGCTCGATTGTGCGCCGCTGCCCGCCGAGGCGTCCGCCAATGACAGGATCGCGGTGGCGCTCGACCACGCCCGGCTTGCACTCAGACTCCAGGGCGACTCGCGCAAAACGATGATCGAATTCCGCAAGCACTTTGGCTGGTACACGAAGGGACTGCCCCACGCGAGTGACTTGCGTCAACGGCTCTTTCAGATCGAGTCGTTTGCCGAGGCCGAGGATATCTTCCTCTCCTACCTCCAACCTCTGACGGCGCAGGTGGTGTGAACGAGGAACATCTTCGCTCCCTTCTCGCTGATGTGGCTGAGGGGCGGCTGACCTCCGAGGAAGCGTTCGAGCGCATCAAGTACCTACCCGGGGAACAGTTCGGTGACGTCCATCTCGACCATCACCGGACGATCCGACAGGGACAGGCGGAGGTGGTGTTCTGCGACGGCAAGTCCGTCGGGCAGGTCACCGATATTTGCCAACGGCTCGCCGATTTGAATGGGTCGTTCCTGGGAACGCGCGCTACCGAAGAGCAGGCCGAGACTCTGAGAGCCCGGTTTCCGACGCTGGAATGGAACTCCATCGGGCGCACGGTCTACCTCAGACCGGATCCTCCGGTCGAACCGACTGGCACGGGCACTATCCTGGTGGTGTCGGCCGGCACTAGTGACCAGCCGGTTACGGAAGAAGCCTGCGTCACGGCGGAGGCCATGGGCAACAGGGTCGAGCGGCTCACCGATGTCGGTGTGGCCGGTCTCCATCGCCTGATGGGCGCGCAGCGTGAACTTGCCGAGGCCGCGGTGGTCATCGTGGTAGCCGGCATGGAGGGAGCACTCCCCAGCGTCGTTGGCGGCCTGGTGGCCGCGCCGGTCATCGCCGTTCCGACCAGCGTTGGCTATGGTGCTTCGTTCGGAGGGATCGCGGCACTGCTGGGGATGTTGAACTCGTGTGCCGCAGGCGTGACCGTGGTCAACATTGATAACGGCTTCGGGGCGGCGGCGGCCGCGAGCCGCATCAATCATCTTGGCTGAGGAGGCAACCTGGCTCGCATCCTGGTGGTGATCCTCGGGCTGGCGCTGGCGGCGCTGGGCATCTGGCGTGGTGGATGGTGGGCCCTGGCTGCCGTTGCGGGTGGCGGCGCTCTGGCGGCGAGTATCCGACGCGAAGGTCCCTCCTTTCCGCTGGGCACCTCCCGCGCCACTCCTCATCTGCTTCCCGACCCGGCGCTGGAGTGGTTGCGCCTGGCCCACGATGCGCTCGGTACCTGGGCCATCGAGGGGGGCACGCCTGGTCTGGCCGGCTACCTCAGCCTCAATCCGGGCGCGGGCTTCACCGAACCTCGGCTCCGACTGATCGAACAGCGGCTCTTGGAGATGCGCGATCGGGATGGCGGAGGCGGCGAACGGCTCGAGGAAGGTACCCTCGTCTTCGAAGCTCTCAGCGGTTTCGTCGCCGGCCTCATGCTCAGGCCCGGCCATACCCCCAAGGACCTGGAGACGGCTCACATCGATCTGCGCTACCTGCTCGACGGGCTGACCCGCAGGCCCATCATCCACGAGTTGGCTCAGGGGCAGGCACCTCCGATCGAAGAAAGCCGGAGTGTGGCGCTGAGACTCGCGTATCAGATCGAGCGAGTTGCCGGCGTCAGCGTTGTGGTGGCACTCTTGGAGCCCGCCGGGGCCCGAATCGCCGCCGTCTCAGGCACCGCAGATCAGCGACTGGTTGGCACCATGCTCGGTTCCGAAACTCCGTTCGTCCGCGTCGCCCAAGGAACCGCCCGATCGATGCAGGTTCGTGGACGTGCCTTGACTGAATTGGTTTCCAACCGGCGCAACGAGGAAAGCTCACAGGTTACCATGCTCCATTTGCAGGATCAGGGTGAGGCCATTGGCGCCGTCGCCTTCTGGCGCACCCCGCCTGGCCCCCTGCCTGCCGCGGCGCTTGCCGAGCTCGAGGAGATCCTCCATCAAGCCGAGCCGCGCTTCCGCGCGGCCATGGAAATGGAGAAGATCGACCACAGTGCCCGCAATGACCACCTGACCGGCCTGCCTAACCGGAACACCCTGGAGGAGCACATGGGGAGGGTCGGCCAGTCGGATGGGGCGGTCATCATGGCCGACCTGGACCGGTTCCAGGAGCTCAACGATACCTTGGGCCACCCAGCTGGGGATGCAGCCCTCGTTCACTTCGCGCGGGTGCTCAACCGAGAAGTCCGAGGTGATGACGTCGCCGCGAGAATCGGGGGCCAGGAGTTCGCCGTCTGGCTTCCGGGCACCAACCTGGCCTCGGCACTTCGCGTGGCGGAGCGGATCCGAGCCAGTCTCGCCACCACCGCCTGGGACTGGCAGGGGAGGCCCTGGTCGCTCTCGGCGTCGTTGGGTGTTGCCGGTTGTCCCGAAACCACCCGGAGTGTCCAGAACCTCATGAGCCGGGCGGAAGTGGCCCTCCACCAAGCCAAGAAGGCCGGGCGTGACCGGGTGGCTGCCGCGTCGGCAAGTCGCTGACTACCCCTGGCCCCCGTTTTGCTGTATCATTCCTGTACACCTAGAGGGGGCGACATGGCTTCGACGGGTGTGAAGAAGGAGTTGCTGCGTGCCCAGGTCCAAGGTTCCTGGTTAAACCGCTTGGAAAATGATTTACTTGCCAACACTGATCTGGCAATGGCTGCCTAAGCTGAGCTAAGCTCACTTGGTGCACCTGCGATGGCTGCGGCCCGCCCCGGGCGGCGTCAATCGTATCGATAATCTGGGCTAGCTGCCCCGGCCTCCTCCGACCGGGATGGCGAAATTCAGGAGGTAGTCTCCGGACCGGCCGGCTTGTGCGCCGCTCGGAGAGACCTCAAGCATGAGCCTACGCACGTAGATGCAGTTCTGGATCCATGCTCGGACGAGGGTTCGATTCCCTCCGCCTCCACTCACCGCCACGGGCGGGAAGCTCGAAACGAGCCTCCCGCCCGTTGCGTAGGGTAGCCAGAATCTAGGAGCGGGGAACACTTGAGTTATGGGTTAGGTGTTGTTTTCAGACCGCCAGACCGCCAAACCCCCCACCCGCCTGCCTGCTCAGCCAACCCTTTCGCGTCTCCAGCCGACTAACCCCGTGTGACCGACATGACCGTGCGAGCCACAGTCTTACCAACCGACCGGACCCTGGCTGAGGCCGTGCTGAACGACGGGGACGAGCTGGCGTTCCGCCAGCTCTATCGGCGGCATACCCCGCGGCTATACCAGTTCGTCCTCCGGTTCCTGGGCGGTTCCGAAATGGATGCGGAGGATGTGGTCCAGGAGGTCTGGATCCAGGCCGTCCGGCGATTGGGCACGTTCCGCTGGGAGGCACGACTGGAGACCTGGTTGACGGCCATCGGTCTCAACATGGCCCGGGACCAGTTGCGCAAACAGTACCGCCGGGGCGAACCGATCCCGTTGGATGTGGTCGAATTGCCCTCCCTGGACCGTCCGGTCGCCGAGCGGATGGACTTGGAGGCGGCCATCGCCTCGTTACCGGATGGCTATCGCACGGTCTTCGTGCTGCACGACCTGGAAGGCTTCACTCACGATGAGATCGGCCAGGCCTTGGGCATCTCTTCGGGGACGTCGAAAAGCCAATTATCCGGTGCCCGCCGAACGTTGCGGCGTTTCCTGGGCTCCGTCGAGGAGGGAAATCATGTTGCCTACCGAACCTGATCAAGTGACGCCCGTTGAGCGCCGCGCACTGGATCAACTACCCCGCGAGCGTGACCCCAGCTCATCGTTGGAGGCCCGCACGGTTCACGCCCTCAGAGCCGAAGGCTTGTTGCATGCCAAACGGCGTCCGGGTCTGGTTCTCCCGCCGGCCTGGCTGGCCGCCGGTATCGCAGCGGCCCTGGCGCTTTTCACCGGCGGCGTGACGGTGGGCCAGTGGTTGGGGACCCGGTCGACGGTGCAGGCGATCGTGGCCGTCGAGCAGGCCAACGCAATGGAAGTGGCGGCGCTGGTCCAGCAGACCGGGAGCCAATACGCTGCCGCCCTGGCCAAACTCACACAGGTCCCGGCCACCGCCGACAGCGAGTGGGTGGCGCAAGGCCGGGAAGTCGCGTTGACCGCGTTGTACACCGTTGCCGATCACATGGTGCAAGTCGCTCCGAACGACCCCCTGGTCGCTCGTATTCTCCAAGCGGTCGACCGTGAAGACCAATCCGCTGACGGCGAGGCGGCAACGACCGCCCGACAGCTGGTCTGGTTCTGAGCGTGTTTTATCTCTCATCGGTGCGGCAGGAAGGTATGACAATGACGGTACAGAAAGCACGCCCTCACGTATGCCGGACGCGGGCTCGTATCTGGCTGATAGGCATGGCCGTAGCGAGTCTGGCCACGTTCACTCCTGCGCTACTGGCAGGGCAGGTGACCGCCACCGGTCGAGCCGCGTGTCCAGGCGGAGCGGCTCAGGTCGGTGATCTGGGAGTCGATTTCGAGTGCCAGGATTGTGGTCTCTCCTATGACGCGTCCTCGCGAACATGGCGGTGGCGATTCCGGTCGGAACCGACCGTGCAACACGTCGGCCGGTCCGGCCCGTCCGGTGGCAAGCTTCGGAGCGGGGATGTCGTGGTCAGCATCGCCGGGTTGTTGATCACCACACGACGCGGCGGCGCCGAATTGGCCACCCTTGAGCCTGACGTGCCGGTCACGGTCGTGGTCCGGCGGGGAGGTCGCGACCGCACCTATCACATCACTCCGGCGGCTGCCTGCCCCACGGACGGGCCCGCGTCTGGCATTGCATTCGGCGGCAAGGCCTTCGCGGTGCCACCGACCCCGCCCCGCGCCGTGGACGCCCCCGCGCCGCTGGCCGTACCCATGCCCAGGCTTGCACCAGTTGCGATTCCCCCGGTCTGGCCCGGCCCCCTCCTGAGCACCCGCGCCTGGTTCGGCTTCGGCTTGAGTTGCAGTCAGTGCAGTCTAACGGCCGTCAAGGAAGAGGAAATTGCTGCCCTGGAGCGCGAACTAGCCTCCAAGGCTAGGGCGGGCGAGATGCAGATGGACGAGGTCGAGGAGTTGGCCAAGCGGATCGAACCGCTCAGGGAGGCCGGGCACCAATGGTCCTTCGAGGAATACCCACGGATTTTTTCAGTGGACGATGGCGGGCCCGCCGATGTGGCAGGGTTGCGTCGGGGGGACTTGCTGACCCATATCGACGGCCTCTCTCTGCTGGCTGAAGAGGGCGGCACGCGTTTGGGACAGGTCCAGCCGGGCCAACGCGTAGAGTTCGTCTACCAACGCGGGACGACCGTCGGCATCGCGAAACTCCATGTCGCCAACGCCCCGCGGTCCTATGGTCTGGCGGCCCGGAGCGCCTACCTAAGATCGCTTGGGTTGATGTCTCGGTCGTTGGGACGACTCGAGCGGACTCAAGACCCGGAAGTGCTCGCCGAAGTCGCCCGGCTCCAAGCCCAACTCCAGGTCGCCGAGACGGAACAGCGTATCGCGGTGATCGAATCGATCCGAGCCGAGCGGGTCCGCAGTTATCCGCTGCGATACTCCGGTGTCATTTCGAAGGTCAGCGTGACTGTGAGAAGCCGTGCATCGGTGGTGGTAACGCGGGACGAGGAAACCGGCGAGGTGGTGATCACGACCTCGGATGCTACCGTGAGGGTGAAGCCGGAAGAGAACTAGGGGGGAGACTGAAGCCTGGCGCCAGAAAACAGAAACCAGAAAACAGAAAACAGCAATCAGCAGTCAGCGTTCAGAAGCCATAACTCAGGCTTCCGGCCACTGGCTTCTGGCCCTTGGCTCCTAGCCCATGGCTTCTGTTTTCTGTTTTCTGAATCAGATTCCTAACACTTGAATCGCCATGCCCGACGTGGCGATGGCCAGGCCCGCCGCCACCTGGCCGTGTCGTTCGAGCCATCGCAGGCGGTGGACCTGTAGCCCGTGGTACCCCAGCGTGACCAAGACGAGCATCGTCCCGATCGTAACGATGGTGAACGCGCCCGTGACCATCAGCACCGCCCCTGTCCCCATCGTTGCCGCCGGGATCATCAACAACGGGATCAGCGGTTCGCACGGCCCCAGGACGAAAATCACGAAAAGACTCCACGCCGTCACCGTCGTCAGGCTCTTGCCGTCCGGGTGCTGATGGGTGGCCCTGCCGTGGGTGTGGGCATGGACCACCCCGCCGGAGTGGGCGTGCGTCTCGCGGGCCCGCCGCCGCTGCCGAGCCAGGGACCATGCCGCGTAGCCCAAGCCGAAGACGATGAGTGTCCACGCGGCGAGACTTCCCCGGGATGCCTCGATGCCATCCAGGCTGGTGATCCCCACACCCAATCCGATGCCTAGCAGGCCCAGGACCACCGACGAGACGACGTGACCGACCCCGCAGACGCCGGTCAGGACGAGAGTCTTCCGGAGTGACCACCCCTCGGCTCGACCCAGGACCACGAACGGCAACGTGTGGTCGATGCCGATTATGGTGTGGACCAGGGCGATGCTCACGGCTGACCCGAGCAGTAGGGTCACTGAGACACTCCCCGCGTGGTGGGTTGGACCGGTTTCACTAGGCCTGGGTAACGGCCTGCCTGGATCGCAAGGCACCATGGGCCCGGTGGGCCAACTGGAATGACGACTCCACCGTACCGGCGAGGCAATTGAGGTGGCCCATCTTACGGCCGGGTCGTGCGTGGTGCTTGCCGTAAAGATGGAGCTTGACCCCAGGATGGGACAAAGCGTCTTCCCATGCAGGATCCCCGTCGGACCACAGGTCGCCCAGAATGTTGATCATCGTCACTGGAGAGATCAGTCGCGGCTCCCCGAGTGGCAGCTCGCACAATGATCGGACTTGCTGTTCGAACTGATCGGTGACGCATGCGTCGAGCGTGAAGTGACCGCTGTTGTGCGGCCGGGGTGCCAATTCATTGACGAACAACTGGTTCCCGTCGGCCACGAACAACTCGACCGCCAGCACGCCGGTGTAGTCGAGCTGGTTGGCCAGCGTTACGGCCAGCTCGGTAGCGGCCTCCGCCACCGCCGCGGAGACTCGAGCCGGGACGGTGGAGGTTTCCAGGATGCCGTTGACGTGCACGTTCTCTATCGCCGGGAAGCAGGCTACCTCGCCGTCCACACCGCGGGCCAGCACCACCGACAACTCACTCTCGAGCGACAGCCGGCGCTCCAGCACACAGTGTTGGCTCCGCAAAGCGACGAAGGCTTCCGCCAATGTCCCTGGGTCGTTCACCGCCACCTGTCCCTTGCCGTCGTACCCCAGGCGGGCCGTCTTCAGGAGGGCCGGTGCCCCCACTGCCGCCCAGGCGGACTCCAGGTCCCCGTTGCCGTGGATTGCCTCGAACGCCGCGGTGGGAAGGCCGTGCTGTCGGAGGTAGGTTTTTTCCACTATCCGGTTTTGGGCGATGGCCACCGACTCCGGTCCTGGCCGGACTGGCACCCGATCGGCCAGCCACCGCAGGACTTCTGCCGGCACGTTCTCGAACTCGGTGGTGATCGCCGAGCATCGTTCGGCGAGTTCGCGGAGGGCGATCTCGTCGTCGTACTCCGCCGCGATGTGGTGGTTGGCTATGGCTCCTGCCGGGCTGGTGAGGTCAGGGTCAAGGACTATGACGCGATAGCCCATCTCCCGCGCCCGGACCGTGAACATGCGTCCCAACTGTCCGCCGCCCAGGACGCCCAACACCGCTCCCGGGAGGATCACTCGGGCTCCGGCAACGTCTGGTCCAGCACGCGCTGGGCCTGCTTCTCACGGAAGTCCGCTAGACGATCGGCGAGCTTGGTGTCCTCGTTGGCTAGGAGCGCCACGGCGTACAACCCTGCGTTGCGGGCGCCGGCCTCGCCGATGGCGAAGGTGGCCACCGGCACGCCTCCCGGCATCTGGACGATCGACAGCAGGGAATCGAGCCCCTGGAGATGGCGACTGGGTATGGGCACGCCCAGGATCGGCAGCGTCGTCTTGGCGGCGATCATGCCGGGGAGATGGGCGGCGCCCCCCGCCCCGGCGATGATGCATTTGAGACCCCGATCCCGGGCCGACGCCGCGTAGTCGTACAGCAAGTCGGGTGTCCGATGCGCCGAGACGACCCGACGTTCGTGCGGAACGCCGAAGTCGCGGAGCAGGGCCGCTGCATGCTGCATGACGGGCCAGTCCGAATCACTTCCCATGATCACGCCGACGAGGGGGTGGGGCATCGCTCTTTTCCCTGGTGGAAGCGCCGGGAAAGATAATCGATCGGTGAAGGGATTAGCCCTCTTAGCCCTTCTAGCCCTGTTAGAAGCCCGCTATCGGGTGGGGTTCGATGGTCAGTTCCATCTCCACCAGCCATCGTTCGTGGCCGTCCATGAAAGCCGGTGCGCGCCCGACCGAGTGGGCGCCCAAGGCATGGTAGAACGCCTCGGCGTGCGGATCGCTCAAGATGAACAGTGACCGTCCCCCGCGGCGAGTGACTTGCTGGGCCGCGTGGGTCAGGAGGGCCCGGCCGATCCCCCGGCCCATGACCCCCGGGGAGACCCAGAGGTGATCCAGTTCCCAGTCCTGGCGGCGGCCCTCGAGGGGAACAAGGGCGTAGAAGGCCACCGGTTTGGGGCCGATTCGAGCCACGTTGACTACGGCCCGGGTGAGGTAGGCCGGAACGATGGTGAGCTCCCCGCTCCAGCGCCGAATCCAGGCGTCGGGGTAGCCCCAATGGGCCTTGGCCTGATGGGCGATGTCGGTAAGAGCCCCGGCGTCCGGTAGGGTGGCCGGGCCAATGGCGACGGTCATTCAGGAAAATAGCGTGTGTGGTGGGGTTTGGGCGAGCCGATATGTGGTCTGGATGCCCTCCAGCGCAAAAAGTACCGTCTAGAACCCAGTTTGGCGATTGTAATATTAATAATACATAGCTATACTATACATATATGATATATCTGACATTTCTAGCAAGAAATGGCTCAACTGTAGTCAATTCTCTGCGCCTGGCCGCCGAGGAAACGGACGCCTTCATCAAGGAACGGATGGGGCCTTCCGCCGTCACACTGCCGCAGCTCGAGTTGCTCGACCACCTCGTGAGGTTCCAACAACCCGTCCTCCTCGGCGATTTGGCCGAACTCCTCGACTGCGCCCGGTCCAACGTCACCCAGCTGGTCGACCGACTGCAGCAGCGCGGTCTGATCGCCCGCCTTCCCGATCCATCCGATCGGCGAGCCGTCCGTGCCGCTCTCACCCGGGAGGGCAGGAGACGGCACACCCTCGGGGTCGAGGCGATTCTCCGGGTTGAACAGGATCTCCGGCGTGGCTTCTCCGACGAGGCGATACGCCAGTTGCTCATGGGGCTGGCGGAACTGCGGGACGTGGCGTCCCACTACAGCGTGCCAAACGCGTCGTAACGAAAGGACCGAACGATGTTGGGAGAGTTTCAGACTGATCTCGAGGCGTTCATGGCCGGACTCATTCGGCGAAACCCGCATGAACCCGAATTCCACCAGGCCGCTCGGGAGGTGGCGGAATCGATTCTCCCCTACGTCGCCACCAAGCCCAAGTACCAGGAAGCGGGGATTCTGGAACGCATCACCGAGCCCGACCGGATCGTCATTTTCCGCGTCACCTGGGAAGACGACCAGGGACGAGTGCGGGCCAACCGAGCATGGCGGGTACAATTCAATAATGCGATCGGCCCCTATAAGGGCGGCATGCGATTTCACCCATCGGTCAACCAGAGCATCCTCAAGTTTCTGGGGTTCGAGCAGGTCTTCAAGAACAGCCTGACGGGGCTGCCCATGGGAGGCGCCAAGGGTGGCGCCAATTTCAATCCCAAGGGGAAGTCGGACCGGGAGATCATGCGGTTCTGTCAATCCCTCATTACCGAACTCCAGCGGCACATCGGCGAGAACACCGATATTCCCGCCGGCGACATCGGCGTCGGCGCGCGGGAGATCAGCTTCATGTTCGGCCAGTACAAGCGGATCGTGAACAAATGGGTCGGGGTGATGACGGGGAAGGGCCTTTCCTACGGTGGCAGCTTGATCCGGCGCGAGGCAACAGGCTACGGGGCCGTCTATTTCCTGCAGAACATGCTGCAACAACGCGACGACGGCTTGGAGGGCAAGGTGTGCTCGGTATCCGGGTCAGGGAATGTGGCTCAGTTCGCCATCGAAAAACTGAACGAGCTCGGGGCCAAAGTCGTGACCGCCAGCGATTCGGACGGCTATGTCCACGATCCCGACGGCATCGATGACGAGAAGCTTGCCTGGCTGGAGGATCTCAAGAACGAACGCCGCGGCCGGATCGTGGAGTACGCCGACTATTTTGGCTGCGCCTATCATGCCGGCAAGCAGCCGTGGGAGGTGCCCTGCGACATTGCGTTCCCCTGCGCCACCCAGAACGAGATCAGCGCCAAGGCCGCCCAGCGTCTGATCAAGAACGGCGTGAAGGCCGTTGTGGAAGGGGCCAACATGCCAACCGAAATCGGGGCGGTCCATGCCTTCACCGATGCCAAGGTTCTCTTCGCGCCGGGCAAGGCGGCCAACGCCGGCGGGGTGGCGGTATCCGGCTTGGAGCAGAGTCAAAACGCGCTGCGCCTCAGCTGGTCACGGGAGGAAGTCGACGAGCGGCTCCAGGCCATCATGCGGAACATCCACGACCAGTGCGTCGCTTATGGCAACAGCGAGGGTGAGTTCATCAACTACGTGAAGGGCGCCAACCTCGCCGGTTTCGTCAAGGTCGCCGATGCCATGCTGGCCTATGGGTACGTGTAGGCCGGCGGCAGGCGAGTCGGCCGGCTCTCCGGTGGCTAGCTGACCAGGTAATTCGCCGCGAGTCGGCCAAAGGCATCCACTTGCTGGCGTTGCCATGAGTCTTCGCGGCCGAGTTCGGCGGCCATGAGAGCGGCGACGGCAGGCGCCATACTGATCGCCGCCCTGACGTTCAAGGGCAGGGCGCGGGTGCGGCGACTCAACACGTCTTCCACCGAACGGGCCATCTCGTAGCGTGTGGCCCAAACGACCTCCCCGGCACGATAGGGAAGGGCCTTGTTGAGTTGGACCTGCAGCTCGGGATTCCCCCGCATGAGATCCTGAATAGCGGGTGCGTCCGAGCCGTAGCCCTCGAGCGGCCCGAATTTGTCAGCGTGCTGGTGATAGCCGTGGATGCGCAGTTCCCGCGTGACACAGGGACGCTCTTCCAGGCTGCCGATGGTCGCGGCGAGCGTCACCGTCTCCTCAGCCATGTGCCGGTACGTGGTCCACTTCCCTCCGCAGATCGTTACCAGACCCTCCGGCGTCACGTGCAGGGTGTGGTCGCGGGATAGTTCGGCGGTCTCACCGCCGTCGCCCTCTCGGACGAGCGGCCGGATACCCGCGAAGGCGCTGAGGATGTCCTCATGTGCGGGCGGGCGTTGGAGGTAGTCGCTGGCGGTCTCCAGAATGAACGTAATCTCGTCCGCCTGAGGGATCGGCTCGAGCGATACGCTGTCGAGAGAGGTGTCGGTAGTGCCCACCAGCGCGTGGCCGTGCCAGGGGATGGCGAACATGACCCGGCCGTCCCGCGTATGTGGCACCATGATGGCGCTGTCGCCGGGGAGGAAAGACCGTTCCAGGACCAGGTGGACCCCTTGGCTCGGCGCGATCATGGGCGGGGCGTCGGGATCGGCCATCCGGCGGATGGTGTCGGTAAAGGGACCGGTGGCGTTGATCACCACTTTGGCTCGCAGATCGAGCTCAGCGCCCGACTCGACATCGATCGCCACTACCCCCTCGACATACCCTGCGGTCCCGCGAATCAGGCGGTCGACTCGTGCGTAGTTGACGAGCGCTGCGCCCTGTCGTGCCGCCGTGCGGGCCAGGGAGATCAGCAGCCGCGAATCGTCGAACTGCCCGTCGAAGTACTGCACGCCTCCCCGCAGCCCGTCGGTCTTCAGTGTGGGGATGTGATCGAGCGTTTGTTCCTTGGAGAGGATCTTGGAGGGGCCAAAGCCGTAGCGTCCCGCCAGAATATCGTAGACCTTCATCCCGATGCCGTAGAACGGTGCTTCCCACCAGTCGTAGTTCGGCACGATGAAGCGGAGGTCGTGGACCAGTTGCGGCGCGTTCTCCCTCAGGATGCCGCGCTCTTTGAGAGATTCCATGACCAGGGACACGTTGCCCTGTTGCAGGTAACGTACCCCGCCATGAATCAGTTTGGTCGACCGGCTCGAGGTTCCCTGTCCGAAGTCCTGCTGTTCCACCAGGATCGTGTCGTAACCCCGCGACGCCGCGTCGACCGCGACCCCGACGCCGGTCGCCCCGCCGCCGATGACCAGGATGTCCCAGGGCGTATGCCTGTCGGCCACGCGGCCGAGCATCTCGTCACGGTTCATGGGAGTCGTGCGGAGTGCGGTGTGCGGTGTGCGGTGAAGTCATGGCGTCGTGCGTGTGAGTAGGGAGTAGGGAGTAGGGAGTAGGGAGAGGGGGGCTTGCGAACCGCACCAGTAGTTCAAAACCGCTTGGGCTGCCCTCGCTGCCCTCGCTGCCCTCGCTGCCCCCGCTTAAACCGTCGCCCGCGTCCGGTCCATCGTGCCGCGCTGCGCCAGCGCTGACTGGGCGGCGGCCAGCCGGGCGATCGGAACGCGGAACGGCGAACAGGACACGTAGTTCAGGCCCAACCGGTCGCACATCGCCACGGCGCCCGGCTCGCCGCCGTGTTCGCCGCAGATCCCGATCTTGAGGTCGGGACGAGTGCCACGGCCCAACTTGGTGGCCATTTCGATCAGCCGGCCGACCCCATCCCGATCGAGCACCTTGAAAGGGTCGTTCTCTATGATATTGTGTTCCAGGTAGTATGGGAGGAAACGGCCCGCGTCGTCGCGTGAGATTCCCCAGGTGGTTTGGGTCAGGTCGTTGGTCCCGAAGGAGAAGAACTGGGCTTCCCGCGCAATGTCATCGGCCGTCAGCGCCGCACGGGGAAGCTCGATCATTGTGCCGAGCAGGTACGGCACGGTGATCTCCTGCTCGCGGAACACCTCTTCGGCAACCTGTCGGACCACCAGTGCCTGTTTGCGTAACTCGACGACTGTGGCGACGAGGGGGATCATCACCTCTGGCATTACCCGTCCCTTCCGAGCTGCGACGGTACAGGCGGCCTCGAAGATGGCCCGCACCTGCATCGCCGTGATCTCTGGGTACATGATGCCCAAGCGGCAGCCGCGGAGCCCCAGCATGGGGTTGACCTCACGCATGCTGTCGACTATCTGCTGCAGCTCCTTGGGCTCCTTCCCCATCTCCTGCGCGAGCGCGGCGACTTCCTCGGGCTCTTGTGGCAGGAACTCGTGGAGTGGCGGATCGAGCAAGCGGATGGTGACCGGGTATCCTTCCATGGCCCGGAAGATCGCTTCGAAGTCGGTCCGTTGCATCGGCAGGATCTTGGCAAGCGCTGCCTTGCGACCTTCGGGCGACTGTGCCAGAATCATTTCCCGCATCGACTTGAGTCGATCGCCCTCGAAGAACATGTGCTCCGTTCGGCATAGCCCGATGCCTTCTGCGCCGAAGTCGCGCCCGCGATGCGTATCGGCCGGGGTGTCCGCGTTCACCCGGACCTGCAAGTGCCGGAGGTTGTCGGCCCACGACATCAACCTGGCAAAGTTCCCGTCCAGTTCGGGCTCGACCAACGCCGCCTGGCCCAGGAACACGTTCCCGGCGGACCCGTCGACCGTGATCCAGTCACCGTGCCGGACTTCGCGGCCGTTCACCGAGAAACAGTTGCGTTCTTCGTCGACGATCACTTTCTGCGCACCCGTGATACAGGGCTTGCCCATGCCGCGCGCCACGACGGCTGCGTGGGAGGTCATTCCCCCACGGGCGGTCAGGATCGCCTTGGCCGCGACCATGCCGTGGAAGTCCTCGGGATTGGTCTCCCGGCGGACCAGGATGACGGCCGCGCCAGCCCGGCCCAGTTGCTCGGCCTCGTCGGCGTCGAACACGGCGGTCCCGCTGGCGGCGCCAGGCGAGGCCGGCAATCCAGTGGTGAGCAGATCCAGCTCCGCGGCGGAGTCGATCGTGGGGTGGAGCAGTTGCTCGAGATCGTTGGGCGGGATCCGGGCAACCGCCTCCTCCTCGGATATGACGCCTTCGTCTACCATATCACAGGCGATTTTCACCGCCGCCTGGCCGCTTCGTTGGCCCCGGCGGGTCTGTAGCATATAGAGCCGACCACGCTCGATGGTGAACTCCAGGTCCTGGACGTCCCGGAAATGCCGTTCGAGTGTGTTCGCCATACTATGGAGCTCGGCAAACACCTGGGGCATCTCGTCGCGCAGCACCGTGATCGGTTCGGGGTCGCGGATGCCGGCCACCACGTCCTCACCCTGGGCGTTGAGCAAGTATTCTCCGTAGAGCTCATTCGCCCCGGTGGATGGATCACGGGTGAACGCGACGCCGGTGCCGGAAGTCTCGCCGAGGTTGCCGAACACCATGGTGACGACATTGACCGCAGTGCCCAAGGCATCGGGGATATCGTGGAGCTTGCGATAGTCGATCGCCCGCTTGGTATTCCAGCTCTTGAACACCCCCGCAATGGCTCCCCAAAGTTGTTCCATCGGGTCGTCGGGGAACGGCTGACCCGTGTGTTGCTCGACATGTCTCTTGAACTCGGCGACCAGAGCTTTGAGCGCCTCGGGGGGCAGGTCGATGTCCCGCTCGACGCCCGCTTCGGCCTTGTGGCGTTCCAGAATGTCGTCGAAGGATTTGCGGGGTAGGCCGTCGACCACGCAGCCGTACATCTGGACGAAGCGCCGGTAGCTGTCCCACGCCGACTGCGGGCTGCCGCATTGCGCCTCGAGGCCGGCGACCGTTGCGTCATTGAGGCCGAGGTTGAGGATGGTCTCCATCATGCCCGGCATCGACACTGCTGCACCCGACCGCACCGACACGAGGAGAGGTTCTTCCTGTCCCCCGAACTGCCGCCCCGTGGCCGCCTCGAGCCGTTGCAGCGAGGTTTCGACCTGCGCCCGGAGCCGCGGGGGGAACTGACCCGCCTCCAGGTAGGTCTGGCACAGCGTTGACGAGATGGTGAAGCCGGGCGGCACCGGGATGCCCAGATTGGTCATTTCAGCCAGCGCAGCACCCTTGCCGCCAAGGATGTCCTTCATGGCGGCTGTTCCGTCGGCGCGACCCTGGCCGAAGAAGTATACCAGCGGTTGGCTGTAGGAGTCTGTCATGTTCTGGCCGTGGTGACGGGATCGGCGTGACGCAGCAGGACCAGCTGCTCGGGATCTTCGTCGGTCGGGTAGTCGCCCGAGAAGCACGCGTGACAGAAGTGCTGCCCGCCGGCCGCCTCGACCATGCCTTCGAGCGAGAGGTAGCCAAGCGTATCCACCCCCAGATAGTCACGGATTTCGTCGACCGAATGGGTGCCGGCGATGAGTTCCTCGGTGGTCGGCGTGTCGATACCGTAGAGGCAGGGTCCAGTGATGGGCGGTGACGCCAACCGCAGGTGTACTTCGCGCGCTCCGGCGGCCCGGATCATCTGAACCAATCCTTTGCTGGTGGTACCCCGCACTAGGCTGTCGTCGACTACGACCACGGACTTGCCGGCGATGACACCTCGGACGGGGTTGAACTTGATCTTGACCTTCGCGACCCGCACGGTCTGGCTTGGACTGATGAACGTCCGGCCGACGTAGTGGTTTCGGATTAGGCCGTGCTCGAGTTGGAGGCCCGACTCCTGTGAGAACCCGACGGCCATCGCGTTGGCGCTGTCGGGCACACTGAACACCACCTCCCCCTCCGGCGCGGGATGCTCCCGTGCGAGGGCCCGGCCCAGCTCGCGCCGAACTCTGTCCACCGACTCGCCAAAGATGGTGCTGTCCGGCCGAGAGAAATAGACCAACTCGAACACGCAACGGCTCACCGGTCGCGGGGACAGCGGCCGGAGCCGCGCCACCTCGCCGTCCTCTATCCGAAAGAACTCTCCGGGGAGGACCTCGGCGATCTCCGTTGCGCCGATGAGGTCTAGTGCGCATGTCTCCGAGGCGACGGCCACTCCGTCTCCCACCCGGCCGTAGAACAACGGGCGGAACCCCCGGGCGTCGACCACCGCATAAATGGTCCGCCCGACGCCAATCACCAGGGTATACGCTCCCTCGAGCCGTTCGAGGGCGCTCCGTATCTGATGCTCCGGCAACGGCGATTCGGAACGGGCGATCAGGTGCACCAGGACTTCGGAGTCAGCCGAGGAGGTAAAGAGCGAACCGCGATTGACCAGCTCATGTTTGATTTCGCCCGCGTTGGTCAGGTTGCCATTGTGCGCGACGGACAATGGCCCGCTACGATAGTTGACAAGGTAGGGTTGCGCGTTGGCCAACACGGTACTGCCGGTGGTGGAGTAGCGTGTGTGGCCGACGGCGACGTCCCCTGGCAAGGCAGCCAGCATCGACTCGTCGAAAACCTCAGAGACCAGCCCCATGCCCACGCGGGAGTGCGCCTTTCCCTCAGCATCGATGGTGACGATTCCGGCGCTTTCCTGGCCGCGATGTTGAAGGGCGTAGAGACCGAGGTAGGCCAGGCGCGCGGCGTCAGGTACTCCCGATATGCCGATGATGCCACACATGTACGATCAGGCTCCTTCCGGTTGGCTGGCCTGAATCCGTTCCATCCGCCGAGGGATGGCGTTGCAGTAGCGATCGCGGAGTGTGGCGCTAGGCCAACTGAGCGTCTTGGCTCCGAGTCGAATGGTCATGGGACTCCCCGGGGTGGCCACGGTGCCGACGGTGCTGACCGGCACGCCGTTTTCGCCGGCAAGGGCGACGACGTCCTCCAGCCGTTCGGTGGGGCAGGACATGACGACGCGGGCTCCGTCCTCGCCGTACAGCAACTCCGGGGCCGCGACACCCGGCGCGTAGTCCGTGAGATCGACGTCCACGCCCAGCGGGCCAGCGGCATATGGCCCGCCGATCGCAGCTTCGGCCAGAGCCACCGCCAGTCCGCCGTCGGAGCAGTCGTGGGCCGAAGCCAGCAGGTGTGCCGTCGCCGCGCGGACCAGGAACCGTTGCAGCTTGACCTCGGCGTCGAGGTCGACCGGCGGGGGAGATCCGCCGAAGAAGTCATGGACTTCCCCCCAGTAGCTGGACCCGCCGAGGTGACCCTTCGTGGTTCCCCCGATGAGGACCAGGTGTCCCGGTTTCTGGAAGTGGCTGGGCACGCGATCGGTTACCTGTTCCAGCAGGCCCACCATCCCCACGGTCGGTGTGGGATGGATGGCGCCCGTGGGGCTCTCATTGTAGAAGGAGACGTTCCCGCCCGTCACCGGCGTATTGAAAGCCCGGCAGGCGTCGCCCATGCCCCGGCAGGCTTCCCGGAATTGAAAGAAGACCTCAGGCTTCTCGGGATTGCCGAAGTTGAGGCAATCGGTGATGCCCAGGGGGACAGCACCCGTGCAGGCGATGTTCCGGGCCGCTTCCGCCACGGCGGATTTGCCCCCTTCGTAGGGGTCCAGGGCCACGTAGCGCGCGTTGCAGTCGAGCGTCATGGCGAGCCCGAAGTCGGTCGATCCCACCCGGATCACACCAGCGTCGCCCCCCGGGCCGATGGCGGTGCCGGCTTGAATGCTCGAGTCGTATTGTTCGAATACCCATCGCTTGCTTGCCAGCGTGGGCGTATCGAGCAATAGCTCCAGCGCACCGTGAATATCTACGCCGGGTGGCGTTGTCGGTTTGGCCTGCCGTCTGGCCGCGGCGCCGGGATCCTCCTCGGCGTCCGGCGTGTAGACGGGACAGTCTTCGATCAGGCGGCGGCCCGGGATGGCCGCCACGGCCACGCCCTCATGAACGACGCGGAACATACCGTCGTCGGTGACCCGTCCGACGGGCGTAGCGTGCAACTCCCAACGGTGGCACACGTCCTGGACGGCCGCGACCTTCTCCGGCTCGACGACGACCAGCATCCGCTCTTGTGATTCCGACAGGAGGATCTCGTACGGTGTCATACCGGGCTCGCGGATTGGCACCGCACTGGTGTCGAGTTCGACGCCCACGCCGCCACGTTCCGCCATCTCGGCGGCGGAACTCGTGAGACCTGCCGCACCCATGTCCTGAATTGCGACGATCAGGCCGGAGGTAATGAGCTCGAGGCTGGCTTCGAGCAGGAGTTTTTCCATGAAGGGGTCGCCGACTTGGACCTGCGGCCGCCGTGCCTCGCTCTCCTCCGACAGCTCTTCCGAAGCGAAGCTGGCGCCATGGATCCCGTCGCGCCCGGTGCGGGCGCCGACGGCGAGCAAGATGTTGCCGACGCCCTCGGCCTTCGCCCGAATGAGGTCTTCCTCGCGCAACAGCCCCACGCACATGGGATTCACCAGGGGGTTTCCCGCGTAGGCCCGATCGAACACCACCTCGCCGCCCAGGGTGGGGACCCCGATGCAATTGCCGTAGTCGCCGACGCCGCGGACCACCCCGGCAAAGAGGTATCGGTTGTGAGGGTCGCTCAGAGGGCCGAACCGGATGCTGTTGAGGACGGCGACCGGACGTGCGCCCATGGTGAATA
>JAZFYL010000344.1:0-25043 GCA_036443495.1 Gemmatimonadales bacterium
TGATTCTGGAGGTCGACCCCACCCGGCGCCACAGCCTCGCGGGCCTCGGGGGAGCGGATGTCAGCCCGGATGAAGTCGGCGCCGGCGGGAATGTTATTCTCGCTGCCGCGGGACAGGTCGTCCAGGACGGTGACGGTCCACCCGTCCTCGAGGAAGGCCTCCGCCACGTGCGATCCGATGAACCCTGCTCCTCCAGTGACCAGTACTCGCTTGCTCATTCGCTCACTCCCATACGGACACCAATGCCGGGGTTGCATGCGGGGGCCGCTGATCCGGCCCCTCCTCCGTATCGGCCGCAGCTATGAAAGCTCCAATTCTAGCAGGGGCGCGCCCCAACCCCAACGGGGCAAAAGCAAGAGGGGACGGCCATCGGCGGCCGCCCCCTGTGGAACATCGATCGTTCGGACCCGGATCAGGACGGCAGACGGCCGACCTGGCGAGCGGCTGCTCCGGGCAGAATTTCGGCGAACACCACGTTGATCACCTGGGCGCTGGCCGTATGGTCGTTGACATGAACGATCTGGACAACGGCCATCAGTTCATCGATGGTGGCCGCAATGGGGTCGCGCCGCTCCGGCACCCGCCGGATTTCGAAGATGTCGCCCAGTCGAACGCCTTCCTCAAGGCCCTTGTCGAGGAAGAGAATCGCCAGAGGAACCGTCAACTCGACTCGGTTTCGATTGACGATGACCGACGCTGTGATACCATCGGCCACCGGAGACGCAGTGACCTTCCCGGGATTATCAAACACCGGCAACGGCAGGGCGAACTGACCCGGCAGGATGCCCTGAAAGACTTTGATGATCTCCGACGTGGCCTGAAATTCCGAAACCTCGACGACCCGGACGATCCCGGTTGGCACCAGAACGTTGCCAAACCCCTCGATTTCGCGACCGAAGTGAATGAGGAGCAACGAATCGCCTACCTGGTAAGAGCCGCCTTTCGGTGGAGTGACCCCCACCAGATCGAACAGATTCACCTGCGGCCGGCCCGCCCCGATTTCGGATGGGGTCACTTGGCCCCGCATCCGGCCGAAGGGGAAGAGGCGGCGCTCGGTGAGCCAGCCCGCGGAGTAAAACTCGCTGGCCACGATGGGCTCGGGATCTTCGAGAATCAGTGGGTTGAGCACAAGCGTGTCGCCGATCACCAACCGCCTCCGGGTGGCCATGGGTCGGTAGATCGCCGGCTCCATGTCCCGTTGCTGGTCGGTGGCAACCTGGATGGGCCCCTCGGGCTCCCCGGCCCCCTCAACGACTACCTCCACCTCGAGCGGGTCGCCTTCTGGAGACGGTACCGCCGGTTGCTGATCCGGCACCGCCACGACATCCGCTCCACCGGTCAGCCGCAGGACCTCATCGGGGTAGATCCAATGCGGGTCTTCGACCACGTCGGTGTTGAGCCTATAGATATCGGGCCACAAGAAGGGGTCGCCCAGATACTGGGCGGCGATGTCCCACAAGGTATCGCCGTCCCTGACCGTATGGGATTCCGGCTGCTGGGCCGCCGCCAGACCGGCGGGCAGCAGGGCCAGAATCGACCAACAAATCACCAACTGGACCAATCTGGAACGGTGCTGTGCCATAATCGTTACCCGGTTATTAGCGAAGGGGATCGGACTGCACCTGAGCCCAAGCTAAAAGTAGAGCATAACTTACGCCAGACCTGATTGGCTTCACCGTGCCGCTCCCGCCCCCGCTGAACCAGCGCCGACAATGGCGGTTTCAAGGGTCACTACAACCGCTAAGTACCTCACAGTTAATGACTTGGGCCGTTTCCCGACGGTAAAACGCCACGACTGTCGCAAATCGAGTGGCGCTTGGTAGGTAACGGGGGCGGGGACAGCAATTCCAGAGCTGGACTCGTGGATCTTGGCCCCCGGCCCCGATGCCGGGATGGCGAACTAGCCGTCTAGAAAGGCAGGTCGTCGTCCGACGTGTCCAGGGCGTCGGGGAAGTCGTCCACCGACTGTTTTGGTGCGGTATCGGCTCCGGCCCCCACACCGGCGGTCCCTTCACCATCGCCGGAGCGTCCGCCGAGCATCATGAATTCCCGGGCGCGAATCTCAGTGGTGTAGCGCGTCTGGCCCTCTCGATCCTGCCAGGTCCGGTATTCGATGCTGCCTTCGACATAGACGCGATCGCCCTTCTTGCAGTAGCGTTCGGCCACGTCAGCGAGGCCGTTGCCGCGGGCATTGTTCCACAGGACCACGCGGTGCCACTCGGTCTTCTCCTGGGCCTCCCCCGAGGCGTTCTTCCACTGACGGCTGGTGGCGACCGAGAGGGTTGCCACGCGGGTGCCGCTCGACGTGCTGCGGACCTCCGGGTCGGCTCCCAAGTTCCCGATCAACATCACCTTGTTCAAGCTCCGGCTCACAAGTACCTCCACGAATAGGTCAGGCTCCAGACTATGTACGGCACCACAATAGGTACGTGCCGTGCCCGGCCCCAACCGAAATGTCACTGCCTCGGTTCGTTTTTCTCCCTCGAATCGAGGCGACGACGCAGGACCAGCGCATCTTCCACTGGCTTACGATAATAGCGCCGACGCACGCCTACCAGGGCAAACCCGTGCCGACGGTACAACTCCACGGCGGGACGGTTCGACTGGCGCACTTCGAGGAAGATTTCCTCCACGGCGCGCCCCTGGAGTGCGGCAAGTCCGTGTGCCAGCAACGCGTCCGCCAGGTGACGCCGTCGGACCTTCGGGTCGACAGCGAGATTGAGGATTTCCGCCACGCCGGCCGCCCACCGAACCAGCAGATAACCCTCGACGCCCTCGTGGCCGACCGACCCCACCCAGGTCAACACCGGGGGCGACGCCAGCAACTCCTCGAAGTCCCCTGCGCTCCACGGGTCCGGGAAACTGGCCGACTCGATGGATACTATGCGGGGAACGTCTTCAGTCCGTGCCGTTCTGATGCCGCAAGGGTCGACCATGCTTGCGCTCCCATATGGCTTGCGCTTCGGCGGGGCGGCCGTAGTCCGGCTCCCATCGACCCACGGACGCCTCAGGGACGCGGTCGAGGGCTCCGGCGCGCCCCAGGAGCTCTAGGAGCACCCCGGCTCTCGGGCCGCTGTCGACGAGGACCACGGACCTGTCGGCGGTCCACCCATCGAATACCCTCATGATTTCTGGTTTCAGCCGTCCTACCACCACCTTGGGCCGGGGCACCTCCCGCAGCAGGTCCGCCGGCCGAAATATGCCGGGCCGTACCTCTACCTCTACGCGTCCCGCTGGAAAGCGGTACATCGCGGCGTACACTTCGCCCCGCAGGGCATCGGCGACGGCGAGAATGCGCTCGGGACAATCGGCGACGCTTCCGGCCGCCTGGACGAGCAGCGATGGCGCCCGCCACAGCTCCAGATGGAGGGTGTGGGCCAGGGCCTTGGCGACGCTGGCCCCGATGCGAAGCCCCGTGAAGCTACCCGGTCCGTCGGTGACGAGAACCCCTCGCAGCGCGGCGAGTTCGGTCCCTGCGACCGCCATAACACGGCCGATCATGGGGAGCAACTCCCGCGCGTGCCGCCGCTTGCCGAGGGCATGTTCTTCCGCCAGCACTGTTGCCGGTTCGCCCAGGGCGACCGAGACCTCGTCACTCGACGTATCGATAGCGAGCCACACTACTCCTGCTCCAACGACCGCAGGTCGGGATCGTCGACGTGGGCCAGGGTGTATTCGTGGGTGGCAGCCGGTAGCCACGATCCGGCACGGTCCGGCCACTCGATCAAGAGTACGTCGCCATCTTCCAGGAGCCCCTCCCAGTCGAGATCGCGGGCCTCATCCGGGGAGCGCAAACGGTAGCAGTCGATATGAAAGACGGTACCCCGCCGCCCCTCATAGCGATGAACGAGGGCGTAGGTCGGGCTGGCCGTTTCTGCCTCAACGCCCAGACCCCGGGCGATGGCCTTGATGAAGGTGGTCTTGCCCGCCCCGATCTCGCCTCGAAGCAGCACGATGGCGCGAGGAGGAAGGCTGCCGCCGAGCAGTTCCCCCTCACCCTGGAGTTCCGTCTCGGTGACTAGAGGGCTCACGCCTGCTGCCGTGTTCGGCCGGAGCCCACCCGTTCCACGGACGGCCCGTCGATGGCCCGCAACTCGATGACCTGATCCCTCAGCATGGCTGCAACTTCGAACTCCAGGTTGGCCGCGGCTTCCTTCATCTGTTGCTCGAGTGCTTCGATGGCGGCAGCGCGCCGGACAGGATCCCGCAGATCCGTCGTGGCCACATCGGGCGTCTTGGACGGGCGCTCACTACGAGCGTCGGCGACGCGGGTCGACAGTTTGACTTCCTCGAGCGATTTGACGATCGAGCGTGGCGTGATACCGTGCGTCTCATTGTGGGCTTTCTGCCTGGCGCGACGACGATCCATCTCTTCCAACGCCCGCTCCATCGAACCGGTCCGGCGGTCGGCATAGAGAATACCCGTGCCGCGTATGTGCCGTGCCGCGCGCCCGACGGTCTGGATCAGCGACCGATCCGACCGCAGGAACCCTTCCTGGTCGGCGTCGAGGATAGCCACCAACGACACTTCCGGCAGATCCAGTCCCTCGCGCAGAAGGTTGATGCCCACCAGCACGTCGAATTCTCCCAGACGCAGGCTTCGGAGAATCTCGATTCGTTCGATGGCATCGATATCGGAGTGCAGGTACCGCACGCGGACACCCATCTGCTGCATGTAGTCGCTCAGATCCTCGGCCATCCGTTTGGTGAGCGTGGTGACGAGCACGCGCTCGCCCCGTTTCTCCCGAAGCCGGATTTCCGCCAGCAGATCGTCCACCTGCCCTTTGACCGGCCGCACTTCGACGATGGGGTCAAGCAGTCCGGTCGGCCGGATGATCTGCTCCACGACGACCCCTCCGGAGAGTTCCAACTCCCGATCGCCGGGCGTCGCCGAGACGTTCAGCATCCGCGGTGTCAGCTCCATGAACTCGTCGAAGCGTTGGGGCCGGTTGTCGAGCGCCGAGGGCAGGCGGAACCCGTATTCCACCAGCGTGAGTTTGCGAGCCCGGTCTCCGTTGGACATGCCGCCGATCTGGGGAAGTGTGACGTGAGATTCGTCCACCACGACCAAGAAATCCTCGGGGAAATAGTCCATCAGGCACGCCGGCCGCTCCCCCGGTCGGCGCCCCGTGATCGGCCGGGAGTAGTTCTCGATCCCAGCGCAGGTGCCCATCTCCAACATCATTTCGATATCGAACCGGGTTCGGGATTCGAGGCGCTGCGCTTCCAGCAACTTGCCGGCCGAGCGAAGCTCTTTCAGCCGCTCCGCCAGTTCGTCACGGATCCGTTTCACCGCTCGGGTGATGGTCGTACGCTGGGTGACGAAGTGGGTAGCGGGATAGATGCCGGCGCGGTCCACTTCGGTGATCGTCTCACCGGTGAGAGGGTTGATCTTGCTCACCCGTTCGACCTCATCACCCCACAGCTCGATGCGGATCGCCTGCTCGGCGTAGGCGGGAAAGATCTCGACCGTGTCCCCCCGGACGCGGAACGTGCCCGGCTCGAAGGCTACGTCGTTGCGGTGATACTGAATGCGGACGAGGTCCGCCAGGATGGCGTCCCGGCCCCGCTCCTCGCCACGCTCGACCATAACCATGAGCTTCCGGTACTCGGCGGGGTCGCCGAGTCCGTAGATGGCACTCACCGTGGCGACGATCACGACATCGTCACGCTCCATGAGGCTCGAGGTCGCCCGGAGCCTGAGGCGATCGATATCCTCGTTGATCGAGGCATCTTTCTCGATATAGGTATCGGTCCTGGGGACATAGGCTTCGGGCTGGTAGTAGTCGTAGTACGAGACGAAGTACTCGACGGCGCTGCGAGGCAGGAACTGCCGGAGTTCCCCATACAGCTGCGCCGCCAGCGTCTTGTTGTGGGACATGACCAGCGTCGGCCGACCCCAGTCGGCAATCACATGGGCCAGCGTCAACGTCTTGCCGGACCCGGTGACACCCAACAGCGTCTGGTAGCGATCCCCACGCTGGAGCCCCTCCCCCAGCTCTCGGATGGCATTGGGTTGGTCACCGGCGGGCTGGAAGGGCGCTTCGACCTGGAATTTGGGACTCATCCGTTTCCCATGGCCTTGAGGCGCTTCCACTGAGCGTCGGTGGCCGGAACCACCGAGAGCCGGCCCATCCGGACGAGCGCGAGGTCGGCCAGGCTGGTATCGGCCTTGATTTCCGCCAGGGTGACAGGGCGGCTCAACCGCTTGGCAGGCTCGATATCGATCACCGCGAGCTTGTCGTCGTTGCCGCGGGGATCGGGATAGGGATCCGAAACGATGGTGGCCTCGCCGATGAGCGCCTTGACCGAGCCGGTGTGGTAGATCAGGGCCCTGTCGCCGGCCTTCATGGTACGGATGTGCTTGAGCGCGAGGTTGTTCTTGACCCCGTCCCAGACGGTGCCATCGTCGTTCTCCAGATCTTCGAAACTGTAATCGTTGGGTTCAGTCTTCAAAATCCAGAACTGCGGCATGACGGGCACCTCCGGCGCGGGGGCTGAAACATCTCCGGGTGAAGGGAGCCGCGCAACGGGGGGGGGGAGGCTTACTCGCCCTGCACTTCCCGGCGTTCGACCTCGTGCACGCCCTTGACCCGCTTGATGCCCTTGAGGACCTTGGCCAAGTGCGACAGGTTGTCGACTTCGACGAAGATAGACCCTGACACGGTCCCATCCCGGGTGGTGATATCGGCCGCCCGAATGTTGGTGCCGGTCTTGCTGATGGCGGACATGATGTCCGCGTACAAGCCCCTGCGATCCTCGCCGTTCAGGGCCAGATGTACCGCGAAGGCTTCACCCTCGACCTCCTGCCAGTCGATTTCGACGCGGCGGTCCTCGAGATTCAGAGACAACAGATTGGGGCAGTCGGCGCGGTGGATCGAAATCCCCCGACCCTGGGTGACATATCCCACGACAGGATCCCCGGGGACCGGCTGGCAGCACTGCGCATAGCGGACCATGAGTCCATCGACGCCCTGGATCTTGATCCCCCGACCCAGGCGGATGCGGTCGATCACCCGCCCAAAGGCCGTGGGTTTCGGGCCGCCGGCATCTTCGTGGGATACGCTGGGGTAGAGCGCCCGGATCACCTGTTTGATGGCGATGTCGCCCCGCCCGATGGCTATTTCGAGCTCCCGTCCGTCCGCCTGCGACAGTTCTTCGGCGGCGGACTCCAACTGCTCAGCCGATGGGGGCTCGAGCCGCCGGCGCTTGATTTCCCGCGCCAAGATTTCCTGGCCCAGGCTGAGACTGATGGACTCCTCCTCCTGGCGCACCCACTGACGGATCTTCTGCCGGGCGCGCCCGGTACGGACGTGACTCAACCAATCACGGCTGGGGCGGGCGTTGGTTCCGGTGATGATTTCGACGGTATCGCCATTCTTGAGTTCGCGGTGCAGTGGGGCGATACGGCCGTTTACCTTGGCACCCTGACACCGGAATCCGACTTCGGTGTGGACACTGAAGGCGAAATCGATGGGGGTGGCCCCGGTCGGCAGCCGCTTGACGTCGCCCCCCGGCGTGAAAACGAAGATCTCGTCCTGGTACAAGTCGACCTTGAGAAACTCCAGGAACTCCTCGGGGGAATGGACATCCTGTTGCAGTTCCAGAAGCTGGCGGAACCAGCCCAGGGCCTGATCCAACTCATCGGCGTTGGCATCGGTCTTGTAGAGCCAGTGTGCTGCGATACCGTATTCGGCAGTTTTATGCATTTCCTCGGTGCGGATCTGCACCTCGAACAACTGGCCCGCGGGTCCGAAGATCGTCGTGTGAAGTGACTGGTACGCGTTGGACTTTGGGCTGGCGATATAGTCCTTGATGCGTTCCTGGATGGGGGTCCAGGTATGATGGATCATCCCCAGTACGTGGTAACACTCCGGCACGGACTTGACGATGACGCGGAGAGCCATCAGGTCGTAGATCTCCTCGAACGGCTTGTCCCGCCGTTTCATCTTGCGATAGATCGACCAGAGGTGCTTGGGCCGACCCGCTATTTCGAAACCTTCGATCCCGGCCCGGTTGAGTTCCCGCTCCAGCGGCTCCTTGAGCAGGAGCAAGGTGCGCCCGCGTTCATCGCGAGTGGACCTGATCTTCTTGCTGAGCGCCTTGAACTCCTTGGGTTCCAGGAACTTGAAGGCCAGGTCCTCTAGTTCCGATTTGACGCTGGCCATCCCGAACCGGTGTGCCAGCGGTGCGTAGATCTCCAGTGTTTCGGTCGCGATCCGCTCGCGTCGCTCCGGGTTGAGGTACTTCAGGGTGCGCATGTTGTGCAGGCGGTCGGCCAGCTTGATGATGATGACGCGCGCATCCTTCGCGATCGACAGCAGGAGCTTGCGATAATTCTCGACCTGTTCTTCGGTCGAGGACCGGAAGGTGAGATGGGAGATCTTGGTCAACCCATCGACGATCCCCGCAACCTCGGGGCCGAACTGCTTGGCTATGTCTTCGGTCTGGACCTGTGAGTCTTCGACCACATCGTGCAACAGGGCCGCGGCTATCGAGGTCGAATCGAGCAGCAGCTCCGTGAGGATTTGGGCGACGGCGATGCTGTGCGAGACGAAATCCTCGCCTGACATGCGCTTCTGCCCCCGGTGCGCGGACGCACTAAAGGCCAGGGCCCGTTCGATCATTTCGATGTCGAGACGGTCCGCGTGCCGGTCCAGGATCTCCTGGAATTCAGGCGCGATCTGAGGCAAGATTCCGGTCACAGCATTCCCGCGGCGGCAAGACTCACAAAGGTGTCGCCGGCAATGACGATGTGGTCATACACCGGCAGGTCCAGCAGGCGCCCGGCCGCCACCAACTGCCGGGTCACCGCGACATCCTCGGGCGAGGGCGTCGGGTCCCCACTGGGATGGTTGTGCACCACCACGATCCCGGCCGCCGCCTCGGCAATGGCGGCCCGGAATACCTCACGCGGGTGCACCAGCGAACTGTTGAGCAGGCCTCGGGTGATGAGCACATCCCGCCGGACCCTGCTCTGACTATCCAGGACCAGTAGATGGAACTCCTCGACCTGCAAGTCACGCAGCCGGGGCGCGACCAGCCGTACTATGTCCTCCGGGTGGCCGATGCGTACCGCAGAGGGCCACGCCTCCCGGCTGAGACGGCCCGCCAACTCGAAGGCCGCAACGACTCGAGCTGCCTTGGTGGGGCCGATACCCGGGGTCAACAGCAGCTCCGCCGGGGGTCTCGCCGCGAGTCGACGCACAGCACCTTCGCCCTCACCAACCAGGCTTGCGGCCAGGTTGAGGGCGCTGGCCCCACCACGTCCTGTTCCTAGAAGGATGGCGATGAGTTCGGTCGCCGTCAACGCGCCAGGCCCCAGTGCCCACAGACGCTCGCGGGGCCGGTCGACGGCGGGGAGTCCGGAAAATCGGGTTGCCACCCGGTCAGGGTAGCGGTGTCTGGGCCTCGGCCCTACCCCGCCGGACGCCGAGCGGTGCTAATCGACGCGCTCAGCGACCGTGGCATTTCTTGAATTTCTTGCCCGACCCGCAGGGGCAGGGATCGTTGCGCCCCACGCCCGCGTAGGGGTTGCCCGATTCGAGCCGGGCCGCCGCGGGCGCTCCAGCGGCTGCATTGGGTGTCCCGACTGGGGGTCTCGGGGCCGGCATGGCCCCGGCCATCACCGGTGCCGCCCCGGGCAGCATTTCGTCCATCTCGTCGCGTGGGGTTGCCGGGGAGGGGGGTGGGACAGGCTGACCGGCGGGCCGCGGGGGACCGGCGGTGAGTTGCACCTTGAAGAACTTCTCGCCGAAGGTCGTGTTGATGTCCTGCATCAGGTCCTCGAACATCTCGAACGCGTCCTTCTTGTACTCCAGCAGAGGATCGCGCTGGCCGTACGCCCGGTATTGAATCGCGGTGCGCAGCAGGTCGAGATCGTAGAGATGATCTTTCCATTTATCGTCGAGAACCTGGAGCATCACCTGCGAGACGACAGTACGATCGACGTCCGTGGCGCCCACCTTCTTCGCGAAATCGGTCAGGTAGTCGAGTTTCCGCTGGAAGGCCGCCTCCGCCTCCTCCATCACCGCTTGTTCCACCGCCTCGTAATCCGGAGTGGCTTCCGGATCGGCCAAGGCATCGACGGTGAAGATGAACCGCAGGGACAGATCGGTGGCGAGGCCGTCGCGGTCGTATTCTTCCGGAGTATCGGCATCGGCCAGGAACTCACCGACGGTCTGATGGACGGCGGCTTCGATCATGCGGCGAGCCTCGGCTTTGATCTCCTCGCCACGTTCCAACGCTCCCAGCCTGAGGGAGTAAATCACCTCGCGCTGCTGGTTCATGACGTCATCGTATTCGAGGAGTCGTTTCCGCGTCTGGAAGTTCTGCAGCTCCACCCGCTTCTGCGCCTGCTGGATGGACCGGGTCACCAGCTTCCCGGTGATTACTTCCCCCTCCTCGACCCCGCTCTTGTCGATCCAGGCGGCGACCCGGTCAGAAATGAAGAGCCGCATGAGATCATCTTCCAGCGAGAGGAAGAAGATCGAGTTTCCCGGGTCGCCCTGCCGGCCCGAGCGGCCCCGCAGCTGGCGGTCGATGCGCCGCGATTCGTGCCGCTCGGTCCCGATGATCTGGAGGCCGCCATCGTCGGTTTCGATGTCGACCCCGTCGCCCAATTTGATATCGGTTCCGCGGCCGGCCATGTTGGTGGCGATGGTGACCGCCCCCGCCTGCCCGGCCTTGGCGACGATCTCGGCTTCCCGCTGGTGATACTTGGCGTTCAGGACCTCGTGTTTGATACCACGACGCTTGAGATGCCGGCTCAGGGCTTCGGAGACATCCACGGTGACCGTGCCGATCAGGACCGGCAGCTGCAACTCATGGAGGCGTTCGACCTCCTCGATGATAGCGGTGTACTTCTCCTTGCGGGTCCGGTAGATATGATCCGAATGATCCGTCCGCCGGACCGGCCGGTCCGTGGGGATGACCATCACATCGAGCTCGTAGATCTGGAAGAATTCGGTCTCTTCGGTTTCCGCCGTACCCGTCATGCCGGACAGCTTTTCGTACATGCGGAAGTAGTTCTGGATGGTGACGGTCGCCAGGGTCTGCGTCTCGCCCTTGACCTCCACCTTCTCCTTGGCCTCCACGGCCTGGTGTAGTCCGTCCGCCCAACGGCGGCCAGGCATGGTACGTCCGGTAAACTCGTCGACGATTAGCACCTGACCGTCCTGGACCAGGTAGTCGGCGTCCCTCTCGTACAGGGCATAGGCCTGCAGCAGCTTGTGGATGATGTGGAGCTTTTCGCTCTTGACGGCGTATTCGCTCTCGACCGTGCGCCGGGCCTCCGTCCTCTCGGCAGCCGTCATCGATTCGTCCCGCTCGATGTTGTGAATGGCTTCGGAAATGTCGGGGATGATGAACAGGTCCGGATCGTCGGGCGACAGCGCTTCAGCGCCCTGATCAGTCAGGTGGACTGAATGGCCCTTCTCATCGAGGACGAAATGCAGCGGATCCTCCAGCCCGCGCAACTGCTGCTTGCGAAGGGGGAGTTTCCGATCGGCGATGGCGTCCAACTCGACCCGCTGGACCGCCGGCTTGAGTCCGGGCTCGTTGAGCAGCTTCATCAGCCGCTTGTTCTTGGGTCCACCGAGTTGAGCCTGGTAGAGCTTGACGGCGCCTTCGTACTTCGTGTCCTCATCCTTCAGCAGGGCTTCGGCCTCCGTCAGCAACTTGCTCACGATATCGGCCTGGTGACGAACGAGCTTCGCCACCTCGTCGTTGAATTGAGCGTATTTCTCGCTTTCCGTGGACCCCACCGGGCCGGAGATGATCAGCGGCGTCCGGGCTTCATCGATGAGGATCGAGTCGACTTCGTCAATGATGGCATAGATGTGTTCACGCTGCACCCGTTGTTCAAGCTGGTACACCATGTTGTCGCGCAAATAATCGAAGCCGAACTCGTTGTTCGTCCCGTAGGTGACATCACACCGGTAGGCGGTGTGCCGGGCCAAGGACGACGGCTCGGTGTCGTCGAGACAGCCGATCGTGAGCCCGAGGTATTTGTAAACGTGCCCCATCCATTGGGAGTCACGCCGGGCCAGGTAGTTGTTGACCGTGACCAGATGCACACCACGGCCGGTGAGCGCGTTGAGGTAGATCGGCAGCGTGGCGACCAGTGTTTTGCCTTCGCCCGTCGCCATCTCGGCGATCTTGCCCTGGTGCAGGACGATGCCGCCGATCAACTGTACGTCGTAGGGCACCATGTCCCACGTGACCTCGTGCCCGATCACCTTCACCTGGGTGCCGATCAGCCGGCGGCACGCCTCCCGCACCGTGGCGAAGGCTTCCGGCAGTAGATCCCACAGAACGCCCGCCAGCGCCTTCCGGTATTTCTCTTCCAGATCATGAGCCTCGTCTTCGAGCTTCTCGCGCTCGCTCGGGTCGGGACAGTCGTGTTTGGCCGTCCGGACATTGTCGAGTTCTTCCCGCAAGGCCCCCGTGCGCTCGTTCAAAATGCCACGGAGTTTGTCTGTTTGAGCCCGGAGTTCTTCTTCACTCAGCGTGGCCAACCGTTCCTCGTGGCGCTTGATGTCATCCACGATGGGTTGGAGCCGCTTGAACTCCCGTTGGAAGCGCGAGCCGAAGACCTTCGTAATCGTTTGCTTAATCATCCATCAGTACCTGCGAAAAGCCGGTGGGCGGCGATGTAGTCGGCCACCGCGTCCGGCACCCAATATCGAATGGACCGCCCGGCCCGAACCCGAGTTCGAATCCCAGTGGCGGAAATGTCAACGGCCGGAACCTCGACGTACTCGGTACCCGGCACGCTTGGCGGGGTGGACCCCGCCCTGCTGAAAAATACTACCTGCGCCAACGAGCGGATGGCCTCGGCCTCCTTCCACTTCCCAAATTCCCCTGCCATATCGGCACCCACCAGCAAGACCCAGTTCTCGTCAGGCTCCCGGGCCCGCAGCTCCCTGAGGGTGTCCACCGTAAAGGACGGACCCGGCCGCTCGACCTCGGCGCGTTCTACAGCCAGACAGGGGTAGTCGGCCACTGCCAATTCCACCATGCGAACCCGATGCTCGACCGCCGCCCCATGGCCCGTCTTGAACGGCTGGACCCTGGCCGGCACGAACCTCACCTCACGCAGCCCCAGGCGCTCACCTAGCACCACGCCGGTCAGGAGATGTCCGTGGTGGATCGGGTCGAACGAACCCCCTAGAAGGCCAACCACCCCTCAGGCACCCTGATCGTCCGTGGAGCAGGCGGCGGCGGTTTCGGGGTCCTGGCGATGGAAGCGCTGCATGTACCCGCAGGTCTCCTGTACATCTTCGTCGTACCCGAGCTTGCGGTAGGCCCCCACGAGTTTTTCCAGTGCCTGCGGGGCCGTGCTCGTGCGGGGATAGTCGGCCACCACCGCCTTGAGGTACAGGATGGCCGAATCGTAGGCCTTGAGACGAAGATAGAACATCGCTGTCTTGAAGTCCTTGACGGCGAATTGCTCCTCGATGGCCTGGATGCGGGCGCGCCCGCGGTCGGCGGCCTCACTGTCGGGGTACCGATTGAGGAGTTCCTGGTACGTCGCCAGAGCTGTTTGGCCGTACGAGGGATCGAGTTCGGGCCTCCGCCAGAGTTCGGCATACGCGTCGCCGGCCCGCAACAAGGCGATGGGCGCCAGCGGATCGTTGGGCCGCTCGTCCGATACCTTGCGGAATTGTCGTACCGCCTGGAGCTGGTTCTTCGTACCGAGGTAAGACTCGCCCAGGAAGAAGAGGGCCTTTGAAAGCCTGGGGTCTCCCGGTGGGAATTCCAGCACGAGCCTCTCGAACTCATCGGTCGCCGTCCCGAATTCTCCGCGGCGGAAGGCGGCTTTGGCATCTTCCCATAGCAGCTGGATCTCCTCCGCGGAGGCTGTCAGGGCGATATCGCTCAGACCGCCGTCGATCCGGGTCGAGGGCGAGCCCCCGCCGGAACACGCCACCCCCCCTCCCGCTGCCACCACGGCAAGGCACAGGACCCCCAGGCGGCTACATCGGTTCATGGAGAGCCTTCCGGTGAGTCAGGCATTGAGGACGCGGTCGCGATATCGTTCAGTTTGCGCATGGCACGAATGGTAATCGAGTCCTGGTCCGAGGTTGCGTCCATCGCTGCCTGATAGGCCAGTGCGGCACCGATGAGATCCCCCTGGGCCGCTCTGGCATCCCCCAGGCCGATGAGGGCCAGGCGTCCGATTTCCCCGTCGGTGCCGGTATCGACGGCCTCGAGGAACCACCCCTCGGCGGCCCAGGGCTCCTCAGGTAGATGTTCCAGGCCCAGGGCGTACGCACACGAGGCCCTGCCGTGGAGCATCGAGGCCTCCAAATCCGACGACGTGCTGCGGCGCATTACGGAGCGGTATACGCGGATGGCCTTGTCGCAGTTTTCCGCCTCCCGGAGGGCATCGGCGTAGCCGCCCAGCAACGAGTCAGCCATGCGTTGGTTCGAGGCCGTCGCGGCGGCCAACGGCAGCAGCGCCAGCCGGGTCTCTGGTGAGGTCGTGACGTGCCGCATGACGGTGAGCGCATAGCGTCCACTGGTCCACTGCGGCGCCACCGCGCGCAAGGTGAGCAGAACGGCCTGGAGCGTGGAGTAGTCGCCGGCCCGTTCGGCTCCCCGCGCGGCCCGATCCAGGCCCTGAACCGCCTCGTCCACCCGCAGGGCGTCGGTGGCGGCCAACTCCCGGTAGGCGTCGGCGGCAACCCGATAATCCGGCTGCCGCAGGCCCGCGGCACCCAGCTTGGCCCAAAGGTCGGCCCCCACCGTCCCACCGCTCGTGGCCATCAGCTGGTACTCGTGCACCGCATCGGCGAACCGTGACTCGGTGTAGGCCTGATCGCCGAGGCGCTCGTGGGCCCCCGCATTGGGACCGCACCCAGTCGCCAAGACCACCACCCCGACCAGGGCGATCCCGACACCCAGGTTCATGACACGGTGCGTTCGAGCATCGCGAGATATGCTTCGATGCGGGCGTTTTTCGGTCGCTGTTCGCGGCAGGCGATCCAAATGTCCTTGGCCCCGTTGGCGTCGCCGGAGAGGTAGCGGGCCAGGCCGAGGGCCGCCTGGGCATCGACGAAGTTGGGTCGGGCGGCGACGATCTGTTCCAGCTCTGTCCGGGCATCGAGGACCTGGCCGGCTTCGAGGAGCAGGCGCGCGAGACGGTAGCGCAGATCGTGGAAATCGCCGCACAACTCCAGCGCCCGTCGGTACTGCCCGATCGCCACGGCCAGCGCCCCGACCTCGGCATAGCTGGCGGCCAGGTCGGCGTGCTGGTTGGCCAGGCGGCCCGCGATGTGGCTGGGGAGTTCGCCGTCTACATCACTGTGCGTCGCGGCCTGCTGGAACGCCTCGTGGGCCTCATCGCTGCGACCCAGCTCGCCGAGCACTATGCCCCTGTGGATGTGGGCCTCGATATAGCGCTCGTTAAGCTTCAAGGCGGCCTCGAACTCCTCTAGGGCGCGTTCGTGCTGACCCAGAAGCGAGTAGGAGAGACCGCGCAGATGATAGACATCGGCAAAATCACGGCCCATGTCGATCACTTCGCTCAGCAGGTGGATCGCCCCATAGTAGTCCTGGAGACTGAACCGTTCCTGCGCCTGGGCAATCAGGTGATCAGAACTGGTGTTCATGGATATCACGGTACCAGTTGACAAAGGCCTCCACTCCTTCCCCGAGCGCGATCGCAGGTCTATACCCCAGGATCCGCTCCGACTTGGTTACGTCGGCGAACGTGTGCTGCACGTCCCCTGGCTGCATGGGCTGCCACTCGACGGTGGGCTCCATATTCAAGGCGGCCGCAATCGTCTCCACCAGCCGGGCCAGCGGCACCGGATCCGCCCCTCCAAGATTGAAGTACTCCACACCGACGGGGGCTTGTGCGGTCCAATCGATGCCCGCCAGGGTCCCCTCAATGATATCGGAATAGTACGTGTAATCGCGAGACTGGGTGCCATCGCCAAAGAGGGTGAGCGGTTGGCCATCGACCATGAGCCGAGTGAACTTGTGAATCGCCAGATCGGGCCGTTGGCGAGGTCCGATCACAGTGAAGAACCGGAGGGCGGCGCAACGCAGCTGCCAAATGGCCGCCACCGATTCCAGGAGCAGCTCGGCCCCTCGTTTGGTAGCCGCATAAGGCGAGACCGGGCGCACCGCCACGGCGTCTTCCCGGAACGGGGCCGGGGTGTCGTCGCCGTAAATCGAAGACGAGGAGCCAAACACGAAGCGCGTGCTGCCCGCGCGGTGGGCGGCTTCCAGCACGGCCATGGTGCCGGACACGTTGGTCTTCGCGTAGGCCGTCGGATTCTCCAGCGAAGGGCGCACCCCGGCCTTGGCGGCCAGGTGCACGACCACATCCTCCGGGGCGAGGCACTCGGTAAGCCCGTCGACATCGAGAATATCGAGTTCCCTGAACGTGAAGCGTTCGTTCTCCAGGGCGACCGAGAGATTGCGTTCTTTTGTCTCGCGAGGATAGAACGGATCGAAGTTGTCGATTCCCACGACATGATCGCCCCGCCGAAGCAACGCTTCCACGAGGTGAGAGCCGATGAATCCCGCCGCACCGGTAACCAGCACCCTCGTCATGTTTGCAGCCGCTGGCGGAAGTAGTCGATGGTTCGGGTCAAGCCGTCCTCCAGGGACACGGACGGCTCCCACCCCAGTTTGGTCCGGGCCTTGGTAATATCGGGTTGCCGGACCTTGGGGTCGTCCGTGGGCAGGGGATGCAGTTCGATCGTGGAACTGGACCCGGTCAACTGCAGGACCTGGTCGGCCAATTGCCGCACGGTGAATTCGTTGGGATTGCCGATGTTCGTGGGTTCGTTTTCCTCGGAGGTGAACAGGCCCAGGATGCCCTCGACCAAATCGGAGACATAGCAAAACGACCGGGTTTGTTCTCCGTTGCCGTAGATGGTGAGCGGCTCTCCCTTGAGGGCCTGCACGACGAAATTGGAGACGACGCGACCGTCCTGCTGCCGCATCCGAGGTCCGTAGGTGTTGAAGATCCTGACGATACGCGTGTCGATCTGATGGAAGCGGTGGTAGGCCATGGTCATGGCCTCGGCGAAGCGCTTGGCTTCATCGTAGACGCCGCGGGGACCGACCGGATTCACGTGTCCCCAATAGGACTCGGGCTGGGGGTGCACCTGGGGATCGCCATAAACTTCCGAGGTCGACGCCAGCAGGAACCGGGCGCCTTTCGCTTTCGCCAGCCCGAGGGCCTTGTGGGTCCCCAGCGAGCCCACCTTGAGCGTCTGGATGGGGAGTTGCAGATAGTCGACCGGACTGGCCGGCGAGGCAAAGTGGAGCACTCCATCGAGTTCGCCGGCGACGTACATGTACGTGGTCACGTCGTGCTCGAGGAACTCGAAATCTGGATTCCCAATCAGATGCGCGATGTTGTCGGGCGATCCGGTGAGAAAGTTATCCACCCCGACGACCTTGTAGCCCTGGGCCAGAAAGCGATCGACCAGGTGTGATCCGAGAAATCCGCCCGCGCCGGTGATCAGGACTCTCATGGCGCGCGCCTCCCGATGCCGTGATGATGGATGCCCAGCTCATGCATGCGGGCCGGCTCGTACAGGTTGCGGCCGTCGATGATGAGCGGGCGGCGCATGGCCGACTTGATGCGATGGAAATCCGGGTTGCGGTAGATCAACCATTCGGTGACGACGACGAGCGCCTCCGCGTCCTGGACGGCATCATAGGGGTCGCTGGCATAGTAGATCCGGTCGCCGAAAATGGCCCGGGCTGTCTCGGTCGCTTTCGGATCGTGCGCCCGTACCACGGCTCCAACCTCCAGCAGGGATTCGACGAGCGGGATGGAAGGGCTTTCCCGGACGTCGTCGGTTTCCGCCTTGAACGCCAGCCCCCAGACGCCCACCGTGGACCCCGTGAGAGAATCGCCCAAGGCGTCATGTAGTTTGTTGAACAGGACCTTCTTCTGCCGGATATTTACGTTCTCGACCGATTCAAGCAGGTCGAATTCCATGCCCTTGTCGCGGCCCGACCGGATGAGGGCTTTCACATCCTTGGGGAAGCAGGAGCCGCCGTAGCCGGGACTGGGAAAGAGGAACGCCGGGCCGATGCGGCGGTCGGTGGCAATGCCGTGCCGCACACTGGCGATGTCCGCACCGACCAATTCACAGAACTGCGCTACCTGATTCATGAACGAGATGCGTGTGGCCAACATGGCGTTGGCCGCATACTTGGTCACCTCGGCCGACGGGATGTCCATGAACAGGATGGGATTGCCGGTCCGCACGAAGGGCTCGTAGAGCCGTCCCATGACTTCCTGGGCCTCTTCGCTGTCCACGCCGATGACGACGCGGTCCGGTTTCATGAAATCCTCGACCGCATTGCCTTCCTTTAGAAACTCCGGGTTGGAACACAGGTACACCGGGATGTCGGTCTGTTCCTGGATGGTTTGCCGGACCTTCTCGGCGGTCTCAACCGGGACAGTCGACTTGGTCACCACCACCGTGGCACGCTTGATGTTGGCGCCGATCGTGGCGGCAACGTCCAGCACGTGCTGGAGGTCGGCCGAGCCATCCTCGTCCGGCGGGGTGCCGACTGCAATGAAGATGACATCTGCCCCTTGTACGGCTGCGCCGACATCGACGGTGAACTGCAGCCTGCCCTCCTCCTGGTTTCGCCGCACCAGGGTTTCGAGCCCCGGTTCGTAAATCGGCATGTCGTTCTGTTTCAGCCGGTCGATCTTGGATTGATCGATATCGGCACAGAGGACATCGTTGCCGGTTTCGGCAAAGCAAGCGCCCGCGACCAGTCCGACGTACCCGGTCCCGATGACAGTGACGTGCATCAGCGAGTTCTCCCTAGCACATTGCGGGTATCGACCACACCCTTACTGTTGTCGCGCACCAGCTCATAGTCCACGTTGCTGTGGTCGGTCACTATCATGACGCAGTCCGCCTCCCGGATCGTCTCGGCGGTCAGCGGGACCGACGCCTGGCTCTTGCCGTCTCGGTCCAACTCGGGCACGTAGGGATCGTGAAAGGTCACTTCGGCCCCCTGCCCCTCCAGCAGGTTGATGATATCGAGCGCCGGGCTCTCCCGTACGTCCTCGATATCGCGCTTGTAGGCGACCCCCAACACCAGAATTTTGGCCCCGCGCACCGCTTTCCCCTGGCTGTTGAGTTCGTCCGTCACCTTGCGAATCCAGAAGAGCGGCATCTCGGTGTTGACCTCACCGGCCAGGTCCACGAACCGCGTCTTGTAGTTCAGGCCGCGCATTTTCCAGGCGAGGTAGTGCGGATCGATGGGGATGCAGTGCCCCCCGAGGCCGGGCCCCGGCAGGAATTTCATGAAACCGAAGGGCTTGGTCGCCGCGGCGTCGATCACTTCCCAGACATCGACCCCTAACTTGTCGCATACGATGGCCATCTCGTTGGCGAGCCCGATGTTCACGCTGCGGAATGTGTTCTCGAGCAACTTGACCAACTCGGCGGCCTCGGTCGTGCTGACCGGCACCAGGGTGTCGATCGCCGGCTGGTAGAAGGCCATCGCCACCCGGAGACAGTCGGGCGTGATGCCGCCTACGACTTTGGGCGTGTTCTTGGTCAGATACTGGGTGTTGCCCGGGTCGACTCGTTCGGGACTGAACGCCAAAAAGAAATCGATTCCAACACGCAGATCACCCGCCTCGAGCGTCGGCAGGAGAATCTCGCGGGTGGTGCCGGGATAGGTCGTGCTTTCGAGGATCACCATCTGTCCCGGCCGCAGGGTTTTTGTTACCGCCTCCGCCGCCGCCCGGATGAAGCTGACGTCGGGATCCTTGAACTTCGACAACGGGGTCGGGACGCAAATGGAAATGACGTCCGGCTCATCGAGCCGGCTCATGTCCGTGGTGGCCTCGAGTCGACCGTCGGCCCTGGCCCCACGGAGTTCTTCGTGAGTGATATCCCTGACGTGCGACTCCCCGCGCTCCAGCCCGGTGACTACCGCTGGGTTGATGTCGAAACCGAGCACCCGATAGCCGGCCTTGACCATCTCGACGGCGAGCGGGAGTCCTACATACCCCAGCCCGATCACCCCGATCAGCGCCTCGCGGCGCTCGGCTTTGGCGATCAACTCCTCGGCACGCGTCATGGATGCCTCATGCATAGAAACCCTGAATCACTTCGACCACCCGGTCGAGTTGCGCATTACTCATTTCGGGGTAGATGGGCACCGAAATCACCTCGTCCATGGCCGCTTCCGTTACCGGGAGACTGCCTCGTTGGTAGCCCAGGTCAGCAAAGCACGGTTGGAGGTGCAACGCCAGCGGGTAGTAGATCTTGTTGCCAATTCCGGATTCGTTCAGATGCTCCCGGAGCGCATCCCGCCGGCCGGCCCGAATGGTGTACTGGTGGAAAATATGTTCGTTGGCCTCGTCGGTCGGCGGCGGCACCACCCCCGGTGACTCCGCGAAGGCGTCCGTGTAGTGCCGGGCATGACTCCGCCGGGCAGCCGACCAACCCGGCAGGTGAGGCAACTTGGCCAGGAGCACAGCCGCCTGGAGCGAATCGAGTCGGCTATTGGTGCCCACCTCGTCGTGAAAGTACTCGCGCGCCCCGCCGTGGATCCGCATGGCCCGGAGCCTGGTGGCGAGCGCCTCGTCGTTGGTCACGATCATGCCGCCGTCGCCCCACGCACCGAGATTCTTGGTAGGAAAGAACGACAGGGTTCCGACCTTCCCCAGGCTGCCCGCAGCGTGCCACTCGCCATCGATGCGGCGGCGGGCACCGATAGACTGCGCGGCGTCCTCGATCAGCACCAGACCGTGCTGGCGGGCCAGCGGCAACAGCGCCTCCATGGCCGCCATTTGGCCATAGAGATGGACGACTACGATGGCCCGCGTCCGATCGGTGATCGCCGCGGCGACCGACTGGGGATCGACACAGAAGGTGTCCACCTCTATATCGACGAAAACCGGCGTACCACCGGCGTTGTGAATGGCGCCCGCGGTCGCGAAAAACGTGAAGGACGGAGTGATGACTTCGTCGCCCGGCTGGAGATCGAGGCACTTGAGCGGCAGCAGGAGCGCGTCGGTCCCGCTGGCACACCCGATGCCATAGCGCGTCCCCGACAGCTCCGCTATCCGGGCCTCGAGAGTCTGGTTCTCGGGCCCCATAATGAAGCCCTGCCGCCGGATGACATCGTTGACCGCCTGCTGGACGTCAGCCTGAATCGTCTCATGCTGAGCGACCAGATCGAGCAGCGGAACCTTCACACTACACCTCGCCTCGGGCGGTACTCGCCAACATGGAAACGCCCGCTCCAGCGCGATGGGCCGGGGCACGGGCGAAAATGCTCAAACCGTGACATCAGAGGAAGTTAGCCGCTCGGCTGGGGTGGGTCAATCTGAACGAGACGGCCTTCCACCTCTTGGTAGGCGGTCCCACATCGGCCGCACGCGCCGCTCCCATCCGCCAGGGCAAGGGGCACCCCACAGCGGCACACCCAGCCCGTTTGACGGGCCGGAATGCCCACCACCAGGGCTTGGGGCAGGACGTCACGGGTCACGACCGCTCCGGCCCCCACGAACGAGTACTCACCCAGAGTCACGCCACACACTACCGTCGCGTTGGCGCCGACTGAGGCACCACGCTTGACCACTGTTTCGACGTATTCCTCTTTCCGGGAGACGTGGCTCCGAGGGGTGGCCACGTTGGTGAAGACGCAACTGGGCCCGCAGAAGGTATCGTCCTCCAGCACGACCCCCTGGTACAACGAGACGTTGTTCTGAACCTTGACGTTGTTCCCCATCCGCACACCCGACATCACCACCACGTTTTGCCCAAGATTGCACCGCTCGCCGATCACCGCACCGGGCATGACATGACAGAAATGCCAGATCTTGGTTCCGGCCCCGACGACCGCCCCCTCATCGACATAGCTGGATTCGTGCACGAAGTAGTCCGGCATGCTCATTTACTCCCGGAGAGGGCCGTATCGTAGGTTCCGTCAGGCCGCACGACCTTGACCTCGGTGTCGAGGCGCACCCGGAACTCGTCGAGAACCACTTGTTGGGCGTATTCGATCAGACGGCGCACGTCCGCCGCCGTTCCGGACCCCGTATTCACGAAGTAGTTCGCGTGCAGTTCGGAAACCTGGATCCCGCCTTCGCGAACGCCCTTGAGCCCGGCAGCATCCAAAAACTGCCCTGCCGACGTATGTCCCGAGGGATGGCCGTCGGCCAACTCCGGATTGGTGAAAGTCGATCCGCAACACGGCTGATTGAAGGGTGTCCCCCGGCGCCTCCACTCGAAGAGATCCTCAACCTCCCGTTCCAACCGATCCGGATCGGACGCAGACAGCTCGACTTCGACCTCCAGGACGATCAGATCGCTCAGGCCACTCCAGCGGTACCGAAACGGAATCTGGTCATGTTCCAGCAGCCGATCCTCCCCGGAGGGGTCTACTACGGTCACCCGACGCACCACGTCGGCCCATTCCGTCCCATGGCATCCGGCGTTCATGTAGACGCCGCCTCCGACTGTGCCCGGCACGCCTATCATCTTGTGGAGCCCACCAAACCCCTCCGATGCCGTGCGGCGTGCGGCCAGCGGAGCAGGCAGGCCTGCCCCGATCCACCAGCGCTCCCCCTCGGATCGGACCCGATCGAGGCCTTTGCCCAGGCGAATGACGAGGGCATCGAGCCCTTCATCGGGAAGTAGGACGTTGGACCCCAGTCCGAGCGCGAACCAGGGTATGCCTTCTGCTGCCGCGTGTTTGAGGCCGGTGGCCACATCCTCGGGGCAGGCCGGCAGGAGAACCGTGGCCGGACCCCCGATCCGAAACGTGCTGTATTGAGCCAGGGACTCGTTCGTCAGCAGCTGACCGCGGATGGCGTGGCGCAGGGCAGCGACGAAGGCCGGGTCGCGGGCCGTCACACAGCCGATTCCCGGACGGCCATTGCCAGCTCGTGCCATTCCTGAAGCGGGCGCACCGATACCTGGCGGCTCCTCATGGCAATGATGGCATCGGATGCCGCCGAGGCCGCCGACAGGGTGGTGGTATAGGGAATCCCATACTCGAGCGCGGCGCGGCGCATGGCGTAGTCGTCCTTTTGGGTCAGTTTGCCGAGCGGGGTATTGACGAGCAACTGGATCTGACCGGAAACCATGAGGTCGATAGCGTTGGGCCGCCCTTCATACACCTTCGCCACCGGGGAGGCCGCGATTCCCCGGGCCATCAGGTACCGCCGCGTACCCTCCGTCGCCAGGATGCGGAAGCCCATTTCGTGGAACCGGCGGGCAATCGGCACCACCTGGGCCTTATCCCGATCGTTGACGGTGACGCAGACCCCGCCGTCGAGTGGCAAGGTCCCGTCCACCATGATCTGGGCCTTGGCGAACGCCATGCCGAACGAGTCGGCGATCCCCATGACTTCACCGGTCGATCGCATCTCCGGTCCGAGGATGAGGTCGACGCCCTGGAGCTTGTTGAAGGGGAACACCGCCTCTTTCACGGCGACGTACGGATGGGAAACATCTTCCGCCAGCCCCAGGTCTTCCAGCGAACGCCCCACCATGACGCAGGCAGCCAGGCTGGCCAGGGGAACCCCCGTGGTCTTGGATACGAACGGTATCGTGCGCGACCCACGAGGATTGACCTCCAGCACGTACACCACTCCGTCCTTCACCGCGTACTGCACGTTGATCAGTCCCACAACGCCAAGGCGGCTGGCGAAGGCCTTGGTGTAGGTCCGCATCTGTTCGACCTGGTCTTCGGTGATGAGGTACGGCGGCATGACGCAGGCGGAGTCGCCCGAGTGAATGCCTGCATCTTCGATGTGCTGCATGACACCGCCGATGATGCACTGCGTCCCGTCCGAGATCGCATCGACGTCGGCCTCGAAGGCGTCCTCGAGGAATGAGTCGATCAGCACCGGGTGTTCCGGGGAGACCTGCGCGGCTCGTCCGAAGTAGTTCTTCAGCGAATCGACGTCGTAGACAATCTCCATCGCCCGACCGCCCAATACATATGACGGCCGCACCAGCACGGGGTATCCCACGCGCCCGGCCACCGCAACCGCTTCGGCCTCGCTGAAGGCGACGCCGCTGGGCGGCTGGACCACGCCGAGCTCCCGGGCCAGGGCCTCGAACCGGCCCCGGTCTTCGGCGGCGTCGATCGAATCGGGGCTGGTACCCAGGATCGTGATGCCGGCCGCCTCCAGGGCCTGGGCCAACCGGAGCGGCGTCTGGCCACCGAGCTGGACGATCACCCCCATCGGCTGCTCCACATGAACAATCTCGAGCACATCTTCGAGCGTGAGAGGCTCGAAGTAGAGCGCATCGGAGATGTCGAAATCGGTCGACACCGTCTCCGGATTGGAGTTGACCATGACCGTGCGGTAGCCGGCGTCGCGCAGGGCCATGGCGGCCCGGACACAGCAATAGTCAAACTCGACGCCCTGACCGATCCGGTTGGGTCCGCTGCCGAGAATGATGACCGTCCGATCCCCTACCGGAGCCGATTCGCTCTCTTCATCGTAGGACGAGTAGAGGTAAGGGGTCGCGGAAGGAAACTCGCCGGCACAGGTATCGACCATCTTGTAGACCGGCCGGATGCCCCACTCGTGCCGCCGGCCGCGCATCGTAGCCTCATCTTCCTGCCACAACTCCGCCAGCTGGATATCGGAGAACCCCTGGCGCTTCATCGACTTGAGCTGGGCAGCCTGCTCGGCCTCACTCCCGGCCCGGCACGCCACCCAGGCCCCTTCGGCTTCAACCAGCTGAAGCCACTGATCGATGAACCACGGATCGATACCGGTCCGCTGAGCGATCTCGTCGACCTCCACCCCGGCCATCAAGGCCCGCTTGACCTGATAGACGCGGTCCGCCGTAGGGGTTCCGAGAGCAACCATCAGGGATTCCCGTTCGCCATCGGGTAGCCCATCGTCGGCGGGTGCAGGCGACGCGGTCCAGCCGGACCGACCGTTCTCCAGACCTCGCAGGCCCTTTTGAAAGGCCTCCTTGAAGGTCCGACCGATGGCCATGACTTCGCCCACCGCCTTCATCTGAGTGGTGAGGACGGCGTCGGCCTGGGGAAACTTC
>JAZFYL010000345.1:0-7301 GCA_036443495.1 Gemmatimonadales bacterium
GTCGCGTCCACCCGGGCCAGGGGGGGAGGGCAGTCGACCGTCAGGCCGCGGAGGCCTCGGAAGACCCGGGCCAAGGGCACCGCAACCACCCCCGAGCGGACGGAGCGCGGCAGCCGCCCCCGCCCCCGCCCCCGCTCCCGCCCCCGCCGCGGCGACCGGGCCGAAACAGCCAGGCCCACCCAGCGTGGTCAAGGCCCGTTGACCCTCGCGAAGGCTTTCTCCCTCATGTCCGAAGCGTTGCAGCAGCTGGATCAGCCGGTGGACCACGATGCCCTCCGGTTACGCATGGTCACTCTGCATGGCAAGGAGGATGGGTTGCTCGAAGCCGGGCGGTTCCAGCGTCTTCTGCGGCAGGCGAATGACGCGGAGGTCGTGGACGTCAAGAAGATCGGGGACGACGCGTACGAAGTGACCCACACGACGATGCAAGCGCAAACCCGCAAGGCGATCGAAAGTTCAGCCGCCCAGGTTCGCGAGCAGGAAGCCGTCAAGAAGCCCGCCGCGGCGGCCAAGAAACCTGCCGCTAAGGAAGAGGTTCCAGTAGCCCCCACCGACGGACGGAAACGGACGTCCCGCTACCGGCGGGGATCGCGGGCCCCGGCTGGAAGCTCGACCGGTCCGACCGACGTCCCGATGGTAGGGGTAGTGACCGTCAAGGGCACCGGGGCCAAGAAGGCCAAGAAAAAGACCACCAAGGCCACGCCCCAGAAGGCCAAGAAGAAGTCTGCCGCGAAGACGAGCACTTCCAAGAATGCCCGGAAGACCTCGGCGAAGGCGACCAAGACGGCCGGACGAACCAAGGCGGCCGCCAAGAAGAAAGCCAAGGGGAAGGCCAAGCGATCAGCATCGCCGGCTGCTGCCGCCGCTGACGCATGACCCCACCAGTCACGGGACGCCCGCTGCCCGTGACGTTCTTCCACCGGCCGGCGGACGAGGTCGCTCGGGCTCTGCTGGGAACCGTGGTCGTGTCGCGGGTGCGGGGGGTCATCACCTCGGGCCGGATCGTCGAAACCGAGGCGTACCTCGGTGCCGGCGATCCGGCGGCTCACGCCTACCAATGTCGGCGCCACGCGGGCAATCACTCGCTCTACGCCGACCCGGGCACTTGGTACGTCTATCTATCCTACGGTGTGCATTGGTGCGCCAACCTGGTATGTAGCGGCCCCAATGAGGGCTCCGCGGTTCTCCTGCGGGCCATCGAGCCGCTGAGGGGTCTGGCCACCATGAGGCGACGTCGCGGCAATCGGCCTGATCGGGAACTTGCCGCCGGTCCCGGCCGCCTTTCGCAAGCGCTGGGGATTCGACGAAGCCTCGACGGCCGGATGGTCTCCAGCGCCAACGTAGTGGTAACCGCAGGCACCCCCGTCGCCGAGGCCCAGGTCGTTGCGACCCCAAGGGTCGGCATAACAAAAGCGGCCGATTGGCCGCTTCGTTATGTGATTGCGGGTTCGCCCTGGGTGTCAGGGCCGACGGTCAGAACGTCTCGCGGGACGGTCCCAGGCTGAAGCGCAAGCCACCGACCAAGGTATGGGTCGGGCCGACGAGGTACTTGTCGCTCGATGGTGAGCTGGTGATTTGGTACGTTCCGAAGATGGCCAGCTTGCCGGTGCGGAGCTGGATCCCGGCCACGCCGGAACCGAAGCCGATGCTGCCACGGTTCACGGCCTCCTCCTGTGCTGCCGCGGGATCGGTCGGGTCGCCCAGCACCTGCGGGTTCACCGTGTGCATCCAACCAACACCGAGCCCGATGTAGGGCTGAATGGCACCCTGCAAGGGGATCGCCATCAACAACAGGCTGTACTTTCGAATGTTGTTGAACGTCACCGTCTGCACTCCACCGGGTGCCGTGGCGTCGGGGTACACCGCCAGATTGTCCGAACTAAAGACCTCCTCGACAGAGATCCTGAGAGCGGTCCGCCTAGCGGTGATAAAGAACTGGGCGCCGCCCACAGGGGCGGTCTTGTCGTTCTGGGCGGTCGTTTCGAAAGACATGGCACCGCCATAGGCCCCGAAATACCATTTGAACGACCCCGTGCCCACATTGTCCTGCCCGGCAAGCGGGGTGGACAGGGCCACCGCACTCAACGCCAACACGGGCAATCCGCGGGTGAGCATACGCATGAGTCAGCCTCCTGGGTGATTGGCGCACAACGGATGGCGGCCGTGCCTACCACCGGAATCGCGCCAAGAACCTTGGGTCATCGGAGTGTCGTTCAGCAAAACCCTTGCCTGAATGAAGCGGCAAGTCCCGTAAGGCCCCAGCCTGGGGCTATTTGGGGCCCATCGGGCACTCCAACATAGGAAATTCCATCCAAAAATGCGAGCTTTTCAACTCGAGCCGTCATTCGGCCTAGGCCGTTGACCTGTCTACGCTTGTAGCTTTCGTGTTCTCAAACTACTTGAACCGTCCGTGGCGTTGGGCACGGGTTATTGCAGATAGCGACGTGGACTGCTCAGATCAGCCCCAGCTTGGCCCCGACCTTCCGGAAGGCGGCCAGAGCCTGATCCAGGTCTTGACGGGAATGGCCGGCGGACACTTGGCAGCGCACCCTGGCTTGGCCCTTGGGCACCACCGGGTATCCGAACCCGGTGACGAACACCCCCTCATCGAGCAGCATATCGCTCATCTGGATGGCCGTGGCGGTGTCGCCGAGGATCACCGGGATGATCGGGGTTTCGCCGGGGAGGGGCTTGAACCCGGCTCCTAGGAGTTGGTCTCGGAAGTATTCGGCGTTGTCCCGCAGCTGGGTGACTCGTTCGGGGTGGTGTTCGACGTATCGAATGCTGGCGAGCGCGCTGCCCGCCACAGTGGGGGGCAGCGCGTTGGAGAAGAGTTGGGGTCTGGCCCGCTGCGTCAGATAGTCGCAAATGTCCTCTGACGCGCCCACGAAGCCCCCTGCAGCACCGCCCAGCGCCTTGCCCAGGGTGGAGGTGATCATGTCGATGCTGCCGAGCAGTCCGAAATGCTCGGCCGTACCACGCCCGTGCTCGCCGAGCACCCCGGTGGCGTGGGAATCATCGACTACGAGATAGGCGTCGTGTTTGCGACAGAGTTCGACCAGGTCGGGCAGGTTGGCGATCTCCCCTTCCATGGAAAATATTCCGTCGGTGATCACCATCTTGGTACGACGGTCCTTGGCGGCCGCCAGCTTAGCGTCCAGGTCGGCCATGTCAGCGTGTTGGAATACAGCAGACTGACACTTGGCGATCGACTTGGCCAGGCGAATCCCGTCGATGATCGAGGCGTGGTTCAGCTGGTCGCTGATCACGATATCGTCCGGACCCACCAGCGTAGCCGGCACGGCCTCGTTGGCATTCCAGCAACTCCCGAACGACAGAGAAGCCTCGGTACCTACGAAGCGGGCCGCGGCTTCTTCCAGAGCGCGATGGATGGTGAAGGTACCGCAGATGAACCTGACCGAGCTGGTGCCCGCACCGAACTGGTCGAGTGCTGTCTTCCCTGCCGCGACGATTTCCGGTTCGTCTGAGAGTCCCAGGTAGTTGTTGGAGGACAGGATGATGACCTCGCCCCGGCCTTCCATCTGCACCCGTGCGGCCTGGGGACTGTCCAGGTAGTTCAGGCGCTTGTAGACCCCGTCGCGCCTGAAGCCGTCCAACTCGGCGTGGATCCGCTTGTCGAGCGAGTCTGTCATGAAGCAATCTCCAGAATGACTTTGCCGGCTTCACCGTCCTTGATGACCTGAATGGACTCGGCGATGTCGGCGAGCGGAAAGCGGTGAGTAATGACCGGAGTGGGGTCGAACTGTCCCGCGCGCAGGAACCGCTGCATTTGGTGCCAGGTCTGGTACATCTTGCGCCCGGTTACCCCGTAGAGGGTGAGTCCCTTGAAGATGACGTCCCGGGCGAAATCGACCTCGGTGGTAGTACTCGGTGTCCCCAGAAGATTGACGCGGCCGCCATGGCGGGCCGTGGCGAACGCCTGGGCGTGGCCTGAAGGGTGGCCGCTCATCTCGCAAACGACGTCGACCCCGATGCCGCCGGTCAGGGCCATGATCCGTTGGACGACATCCTCGTTCCCCGGGTTCAGGGTGACATGGGCGCCCATCTCCCGGGCGATGGCCAGCCGGCGCTCGTTGAAGTCACTGGCGATGACCAGCGATGCCCCGGCGGCAATCGACACCCCCACCGCCAGACAACCGATGGGGCCGCAGCCGAGCACGAAGACCGTGCTTCCGGCGATGTCGGCCTCGAGCACGGTGTGGAAGGCGTTCCCCATGGGGTCCATGATGGCGCCGACCTCGGTGGAGATCGTGCCCAGGGCCATGACGTTCGATGCCGGCATTGCGATATACTCGGCGAAGGCGCCATCCCGGTCTATGCCGATGATCTCGGTCCGTTGGCAGAGGTGTGCGTGTCCTGTGCGGCACTGCAGACAGTGGCCGCATACGATGTGGCCTTCGGCAGTGACCAGGTCGCCGACTTGGAGCAGCTCGGTGGCCTCGGCTTCGGCGCCCATTTCGACGATCTCGCCAGCGAATTCGTGACCCACCGTCACAGGTGGATGCATCCGGCCGCTGGCCCAGGCATCCCATTCCCAGATGTGGAGGTCGGTTCCGCAAACCCCGGCATGATGGACGCGGATGAGGACGTCATTGGGACCGCACACTGGGCGGGGCACTTCCGTGACCGTCATACCGATCCCGGGTGCCTCCTTGACGACCGCTTGCATGTGACTCCCGGGATGATGGTGAGGGGCCGATGTAGAGACCGGCTAAATATGGCTGGGGAAGGAAGTCCGGTGAAGACCGACGGCTTTGTCAGCCGGCGTCAGGGGCTTCAGCTGGTTCGATCCGGACGGCGCTCACCTTGAACGAGGGGATCTTCGCGTACGGATCGAGATCAGGATTGGTCAGAAGATTGACTGCCGCCTCCCGGAAATGCATGGAGATGAAGATCTGTCCCCGGGCCTGCCGACGCGAGATGCGCACACCGATCAACACCGAGCCCCGCCGCGAAGTGACCCGGACCGTATCGCCCTCGGCTACGCCCAGAGCTTCGGCGTCCTGGGCGTTCATGTCGACAACGGGCACCGGCTCTCGCGCATCCAGGCCTTCGGATCGGCGGGTCATGGTTCCCGTGTGCCAGTGATACAGCTGACGACCAGTCCCGAGAATGAACGGGTACTCGGCGTCCGGCAGCTCGCTGGGTGGCAGGTACTCGACCGGCACGAACAGCGCCCGCCCGTCTTCGGTGGGAAACCGGTCGGCAAACAGGAACGACGTGCCGCCATGGCCTTGCTCCGGAATGGGGTATTGCAGTCCGGCCGGACGAAGGTCGTCATATGTGACGCCGGCCCAGGACGGGGTCACCGTGACGAGCTCCTGCATCACTTCCTCGGCCGTTTGGAAGTCGGTCCGTAGTCCGATCCGGTTGCTGAGTTCGATCAGGATATCGAGATCCCGGCGTGCCAGGCCCGGCGGATCGATCGCCGCAGCAAGGTGCTGAATCCGACGCTCCGTATTGGCGAAGGTGCCTTCCTTCTCGGCGAAGGACGAGCCCGGCAGGATCACATCGGCCCAGCGTGCGGTTTCGGTCACGAACAGGTCCTGCACGGCGAGAAACTCGAGTGATCGCACCCACTGTTCCGCATGGGACACGTCCGGGTCGGAGATCACCGGGTTCTCTCCCATGATATAGAGGCCGCGGACCGGACTGTCGTCGTCGGTCATCTCCGTGACCATCAGGCCCTTCTCGAGCGACAGGGACTCTGGGTCCACCCCCCAGGCCGACGCGTAGTCCTGCCGGTTAGCGGGATCGGTGACGGTCCGGTAGTCGGTGTACGCGAACGGAATGGCACCCATGTCGCTGGCGCCCTGTACGTTGTTCTGGCCCCGGATCGGCATCATGGCGGCGCCCCACCGTCCGATCATGCCACAGGCGAACAACATGTTAAGCAGGGAGGTAACGATGTCAGTCCCGCGGGAGTGCTGGGTCAAGCCCATGGCCCAAAGGGTCGAGGTGTTGGGTCCGCGGGCGTACAGCTCGGCGGCTTCTTTGATTGTCTCAGCGGGAATCCCAGTAATCTGCTGGCCCAGCTCCATGTTGTAGGGCTCGACCGCCGCGCGGACACGATCGAAATCCCGGGTACGGTTCGCGATGAAGGTCTCGTCGGTCAGGCCCGTCTCGAGCATGTACCGCAGCATCGTGCTATAGAGGGCGACATCGCTGCCTGGAGCCATCTGCAGGTGGACGTCCGCCATGTCCGCGAGTTCGGTGCGCCGCGGATCGGCCACGATCAGCGACGCTCCTCGCTTCACGGCCCGTTTGATCTGAGCTCCGAAGACAGGGTGGGTCTCGGTGGTATTGGCCCCGGAGATGAAGATGACGTCGCACGCCTCTTCGATCTCCCGCATCGACCCAGACGCTGCGGCGGTGTTCAAGGCGCGGTCCATGGCCGCCACGGAGCTGGAATGGCACAGGCGGGTGCAGTGATCGATGTTATTGGTCTGGAATCCGCCCCGGACCATCCGTTGGAAGACGTAGTTCTCCTCGTTGGTGCACTTGGCCGACGACAGCGCGGCCAGGGCGTCGGGGCCATGTGTGTCCCGGATGCGCACCAATTCCTGAGCCGTCAGGCTCAACGCCTCCTCCCAGGTTGCTTCCCGGAAGGTGCTGTACCAGTCCGGGGGCGTGACCGCACGTCCGGCGACATCCCCATCGGGTTCGATGGGCTGTCCGGTCTGAGGCGGCTTACCATCACTCCGCTTCGGCGGCCGGGGTTTCCGGGTGCCACCCAAGCCCTCGATGGTGGCCCACGGCCCTTCACGGTGCCGCGGCGTCTCCCCCGTCCAGACCCACTGCGAACCCTCCTGCACCCAGCTTTTGCGGATTAGAGGGGTGGTCAAGCGATCACGGTGTGACTGAAAGTCGAACCCGAACCGGCCCTTGACGCAGGTGGACCCGTAGTTGGGTGTGTCGTCCTCGATCCAGGGGGAGGTGATCCTGACGATTTGTTCGTCTTTCACCTGGATGTCCAATTGGCACCCGACTCCGCAATAGGGGCACACACTCCGGACCACCCGGTCCGGATGAAGTAGGGCCTCGCGACCGAAACGCTCCATGGGAATGAATTCGAAGATCGCGTTGGTGGGACAGACCCGCACACACTCACCACACCAGGTGCAGCCGGCGTGGTCGGGGTCCCCGTCGCCGCCAACGATGATTTCCGTGGTGCTGCCCCGCTGTCCTACATCGAGGACACCGACCTCCTGGATATCCTCGCAGGCACGCACGCACCGAGTACACAGAATGCACAACGACATGTCGTGCCTAATCATCAC
>JAZFYL010000346.1:0-3352 GCA_036443495.1 Gemmatimonadales bacterium
TCACCTACGTGGCGGAAGACCACCCCGCACCGCCCGGTGTTCCCGCACCGGCCGCCAGCCTTCGAATCACGACCCCTGGATACTTCCGGGCGATGGGCATTCCCCTGATCGAGGGTCGGGACTTCGACGCCGGCACCGACGGTGAGACGGCGGGGATCATCAACGAGCGTATGGCGCGGGAACTGTGGCCCGGGGAGAGCGCCATCGGCAAGCGCATCAACCTGTGGAGTCCGGACGGGCCCGAGTTCACGGTCGTCGGTGTCGTGGGTACCGTGCGTCAACAACGCGTCGACACGGAAGGTACGCCGGAGATGTACCTACCGCACGAACGATTCACCTCGCCCACTATGACCTTCACCGTGCGAACCGCCGGAGCCCCGGCCCAGATGATCCCGGAACTCAAGCAGGCCGTCTGGTCGGTCGATGACGACATTCCCATCAGCGAGATCGCCACGATGGAGGAAGTGGTTCGCCACAGCTTGGCGGATTCACAGTTCTTCGCCGGGCTTCTGGCTGCCTTTGGGATTCTGGCACTGGGCCTCGGTGCCTTGGGTGTGTACGGAGTTTTGGCCTACTCGGTGAGCGAGCGGAGACATGAGATCGGAGTTCGCATCGCCCTAGGCGCCACTCGCGGCACAGTGCAACGATGGGTCGTCGGCCGAGGCCTACTCCCTGTCGGGCTGGGACTAGGTCTGGGCATGCTCACTTCGCTCTGGGCGACCCGCCTGCTGGCCGCGCATTTGTACCAGGTGGGAGCCCGTGATCTTTCAATCTTCGGCGGTGTGGCGCTCACACTCCTTGTGGTCGCCTTGCTCGCCACCTGGCTTCCGGCACGGCGCGCATCGCGGATCGATCCCATCCAGGCCCTCAGAGCGGAGTAGATCCAGGGGTCGAAGGATTCGGGGGTGAGCCCCGCCCGGGGTCTTGGGGGGCTCGGATTTTTCCGCCGCCTCGAGTAGTTCTACGATTTCCTGATGCCCACGCTCCTCGGCAGTTTCGACCGGGAGATCGCCGCGCCCGTTGACATGTTCAGGATCGGCCCCTGCCGAGATGGCCGGAACTGCGAGCCGCCGAATTATACGAACCCCCATTGGTATCAGGCGTGGTTGCCCCTCGAAAAGTGAACACACGCACGCCTGTAGATGTTGACGATCGCGTACTCCTGCCGACGACCTACTCGTACTTGAGTGCCCTCACCGGTTCGACCCGCGTCGCCCGCTGGGCCGGGATGATCGTGGCCAGCAGCGCCACCGCCGCCAGGGCCACCGGAATGACCGCGAAGGTCACGGGGTCGAGCGGAGAGATGCCGTACAGCACCCTCGCCATCAACTGACTCGACAGCGATGCTCCGCCCAGGCCGATTGCCAGCCCCACCAGGGCAGGGGCCATGCCCTGGCGGATCACCAGACGCCGCACCATGCCGCTGTCGGCGCCCAACGCCAACCGGATGCCGATCTCCTGCGTCCGGCTGCTCACCGAATAGGCAATGACTCCGTAGATCCCCACACCCGCCAGCAACAACGCCAAGGCGGCAAAGCCACCCATGAGCCATGTGGTGAACCGTTGTTCCTTGACGGCGTCTCCCATGACCGCATCCATGGTGGTGATTCGCGTCAGCGGGATGTTGGGATCCAGCTCGTGTACCAGGCGTTCGATGGCCGGGACCGATGCCAGCGGATCGCCCGCGGTCTTGACCACAAGGTGCATGCTGCGCCGCGTAATGCTGAAGACGCTGCCGAACTGGGCGTGCGGCACGTACCACTTCCGTTTGACCGGTTGGGTGAGGCCGTGATGCCGGACATCATCTACTACACCGACGACGGTGCGCCATGGCGCCCGTCCGCCGCCCGCACGGACCGTCTGCCCCAGCGGGTCTTCGTCGCCGAAATATTCCTGGACGAGGGTTTGGTTGAGCAGGATCACGGGCTGCCCGTCGATGTGGTCCGACTCGTCGAAGAAGCGTCCCGATACCAGGCGGAGGCCCATGGCCTCGAAATACCCCGGGGTGGCGACCTGCCAGTCGGCCTGCCGTCCTTGGGCTCCCTGCGGGACCGGCTTTGCCTGGATGGCGAATCCGGCGTCACCGATGTCGTCGGCCAGCGGGAGACTGCGGACGAATCCCGCTTCGATCACCCCCGGCAACTCGGCGACCCGGTGCCGGAGCACTTCGTAGAACTGGACCCGATCCTCGTTGGCCGGGTATTCGGCCGAGGGGAGCGACAGACGTAACGTCAGCACGTTGTCCGCCTGCAGGCCCGGGTCCACCTGGGTGAGCTTGATGAAGCTCCGTACCAGCAATCCTGCTCCCAGCACCAACATCACGGCGAGGGCCATTTCGGAGGCCACCAGGAAGGCGCGACCCTTCCGGCGCCTGCTCCCGTCGCTGGCTCCGTGTCCCCCGTCCTTGAGGGCACCGACCAGGTTCAGCCGCGACAGATTCAGGGCGGGCATCGCGCCGAACAGCACGCTGCTTCCCAGGGCAACCACGAGGGTGAACACCAGCACGCCCGCGTCGACCGTCAGGCCTGCCGCTCGGGGAATGATGGTGGGCGCGGACATCGCCAACACTCTAACGCCCACCCACGCGAGTCCCAGGCCGAGCACACCGCCGGCCAGCCCGAGAACCATGGCTTCGGTCATCACCAGGCGCAGCAACTGCCCCTTGCCGGCGCCGAGGGCGGCCCGGACCGCGATCTCCCGGTGACGGCTGTCGGCCCGGGTGAGCAGGATGTTGGCCACGTTGGCGCAGGTGATCAGCAACAGGAGGCCCACGGCGCCGAGCAAGATCATGAGCGGTGCCTTGATGTCGCCGGTCACTTCTTCCGCCAGGGGGAGGGTGAATGCAGTGAACCGCATATCCTGCGGATAGAGCCCATCCTCGGTCCAGCGCGTCGCCAACGTTTCCAGCGCTGCAGTCGCCTGCGCTGACGTCGCGCCGGATACCAACCGAGCCACGGCATGGTAGCTGTGGCTGCCGCGACTGGGGTTCACTTCGTCGAACTGCATCGGGAAGTAGATCTGCGAGGTGCTCGACTGCTGGAATTCGAGGGGCAAGCGAAACCCTTTGGAAAGAACACCCACCACCGGGACGGATCCCCCATCGACCATGATGGTCTGCCCGACGATATCGGGGTCGCTGCCATAGCGGCGGGACCACAGTTCGTAACCAAGGATGGCGACAAACGGCCCGCCTGGGACATCCTCCTCGGCGCTGAAGCTTCGTCCCAGCATCAGCCCGACCCCCAGGGTTTGGAACAGGTTGGCCGTGAGGAAGGCTCGATCGACGCTCTCGGGTTCGGCGTCGCCCGTCAACGTCGCCTGACCGAAGTTGGCGAACGCGGCCACCGACTCG
>JAZFYL010000347.1:0-4210 GCA_036443495.1 Gemmatimonadales bacterium
TTCGGCCAGGTAGGCCTCGCCTGCGGCCCGGTTGGCGCCCCCTTCTTTTTCGATCCGCTCGTTGTAGGCCTGTTCTCCGAGACGTTGCATGAGGGGCAGCAGCTCCTCTCGGGTAAGGACGGCCGTACCGTCCAAGCCGTCCAGCAGCCCTTGAATGACCTGCGCCCGGTCCACCTCCACGTTGCGGGCGGTGATCGACGCGCCCAGGCCCTGCCCAATGGCATAGCTGGCACTGTCTTCGAAGGTCACCAGGGCCCCGGCCTGGTCCGGTCCGGAATTGCAGCCAGCGGCCACCAGAGCGGAAGCCACCACGGCCACGACCATCATCTGATTTCTCTGCATTAATCGTCCTACCGAAAAGGGTTTTGGATGTGTTGAGCGGCCCGCAATGTAACACCAGCAACTGGGAGCTGGGAGCGGGGAGCCCACCAGCTCCTAGCTTCTAGCTTCCAACCATCCCTGCGCTCGTACCATCAAAGGAGAAGTACCCTACCCGGAGACCTCGATGGGCTCGCTCTGGCAAGACGTCCGCTTTTCCCTGCGCGCATTGACAAAACGACCGAAATTCGCCGCGATCGCAATTGTGACCATCGCCCTGGGTATCGGGGCCAACACGGCGATTTTCTCCATCGTCAACGCGGTGCTGCTCTCGCCGCTCCCGGTACACGAGCCAGGAGAACTGGTCCTCCCCAAAATCTTCGCCCCGGTCACTGAATTCCGCATCTCCTTGTCAATTCCCAACTTCCGGGACTGGCGCGAGATGAACAGATCGTTCGAAACCTTTGGCGCGAATCGGACTGTGTCGCGGACGCTCACTGGCGGGGATCGGCCCGAAATCGTGACCACCCGGTGGGTCCTGGGCGACTTCTTCGAGACCCTCGGCATCCAGCCGGCCATAGGCCGCTGGATTCCCTCGGACGAGACCTGGGAAGGGGCCGAGCCAGTTGCGGTCATCACCCACGCCTTCTGGCAACAACACCTGGGCGGCAACCCTAACATCCTGGGCGAGACGTTGACCCTGGATGGGCAGGTCTTCACCGTCGTCGGGGTCATGCCCGAAGAGTTCGTTTTCCCTTCCGCCAGTACCCAGATCTTCCTCCCCATGGGGTTCTACTCCGAGTCGATGTGCTGGGACATTCGGGGGTGCTCGCAAGGGTCTTGGGCCCTGGGCCGGCTCAAGCCCGGCGTGACCATGGCCATGGCCCAGACCGACATGGACCGGGTGCACCGGGAACTGGTGGAGCGCGAGGGCGGACCGCAGGCCCGCGTCGAGATGGAGTCACTGACGCACGCCTATGTCGGGGACGTCAGCAGCCAGATCTGGATTCTGATGGGCGCCGTGGCGTTCGTCCTGCTCATAGCCTGCGCCAACGTCGCCAGCTTATTGCTGGCCCGCGGTGAAGGGCGGCGGCGGGAATTGGCGGTTCGCGCGGCACTCGGCGCCGGTCAGGGACGAGTGGTGCAACAACTGTTGACGGAGAGCCTGGTGCTGGCCGGGGCCGGTGGTATCCTGGGGATCGGATTGGGCTATGTGGGGCTCAAGCTGTTGCTGCCTGCGGTGAGCGGTGACCTCCCGTCGGTCATGGTGGGCCAGATCGGACTCGATCCCACCGTGCTGCTGTTCACCTTGGCGGTCACGATGTTTGCCGGGATCCTATTCGGGGTCGCCCCATCGATCAGGGTCTCTCAGCCCCAACTCACCGTCGAGCTGAAGGAAGGCGGCCACGGTACGGCCGGCAGCGCGCGCCACCGTCTGCGGTCGGCGTTGGTCGTGAGCGAGGTGGCGCTGTCTCTCGTCCTGCTGGTCGGTGCCGGCCTCATGATGCGGAGCCTCGGGCAACTGCAGTCGGTGGACAAGGGCTACGACGGAGCCAACGTCTTCACCGCCTCGATTCCGTTGCCGCGGTTCCGCTATGAGGACAAGACCGATATCTGGGGGTTCTACGAACGGCTGGGTGAGCGGGTCAAGGCACTTCCCCAGGTCGAGGCAATGTCATTCTCCAACCTGGTCCCGCTGCAGAGCAACTCGTGGGAGCGAAGCATCTGGCCCGAGGGCGAACCCACGGACGACCCCAACCTCCAGCATTCGGTGCTGTACCACATGGTGACGCCCGACCACTTCGCGGTGCTCGGTATCCCACTTCTTCGCGGCCGCTTGTTCACCGGCCAGGATCGGGACGGCGGTTCGCACGTTGCCATCATCGATGAGACGATGGCGGAGCAATTCTGGCCCGGGGAAGACCCCATCGGAAAACGGGTGACGTTCGAGACCTTCCCCAACGAGGATGATCCTCACGGCCGGGGGGGCGACCGCCTGTACCGAACCGTCGTGGGTGTGGTGAAGAACGTGCGCCACTACGAACTCGAGAGCCCGTCCCGAATCCAACTGTACGTCCCGATGGCCCAGAGCGAACGGAGCTGGACCAGAGGGATGACTCTGTTGGCCAAGACCACGGGGGACCCGTTGCTCCTGAGCAATGCCATCTGGAGTGAAGTGCAGGCGATGGACACCGATGTGCCGTTGCGAAACATCAAGACGGCCGAAGGCTACATCCAGGAGGCGATGGCCGGCACGAACGTCGTCAGCGGCCTGCTCACCGTCTTCAGCGTGCTGGCCCTGGTCCTGTCCGCTATCGGCATCTTCGGCGTCATGTCCATGTCGGTGGTGCAACGCATGCGGGACATCGGTATTCGCATGGCGCTGGGGGCTACTAGCAGCGACGTCGTCCGGATGGTGACCCGCCAGGGACTGATGATCACCCTGATCGGCATCGGCGTTGGACTGTCGGCCGCCTTCGTGCTCACCCGTCTCATGACCAGCCTGCTGTTCCAGGTCGCGCCCGTAGAACCGGTCACATTCACCGTGGTCCCGCTGTTCCTGGTCTTGGTGGCTTTGGCCGCGGCGTACATCCCGGCGCGCCGGGCGACCAAGGTGGATCCGATCATTGTGTTGAAGGAAGAGTGACCAAGGGCGGTAGGACGGTACGGCGGTAAGGCGGTATACGGCCAGAGGACGCTCCCTTACCGCCAGACCGCCCAAGCCTGGAACCCAACTGCATTCCCTACCATTATTAGGGCAACGTCAACCTGGAGTCCCGTTGTCCTTGTGGTCGAAGCAGCAACCCACCATGCCTCCCGCCGAGGCGAGCCTGCCTGGACGAGACGAGGCGATGGTGGTCCCGGAAAAACACTTCGTGCTCGGTTCGCGCCTGGCTCCCCCGTACCCCGATGGGCTGGAGATAGCTGTCTTCGGCATGGGCTGTTTTTGGGGGGCTGAGAAGATGTTCTGGATCTTGCCCGGTGTGTACAGCACGGCGGTGGGGTATGCCGCCGGATCGACACCCAACCCGACCTACCACGAGGTGTGCTCCGGCCAGACTGGGCACACCGAGGCGGTGCAGGTCGTGTTCGATCCCGGCGTCACGACCTACGAAGAATTACTCAAGATCTTCTGGGAAAACCACGATCCGACCCAGGGCATGCGCCAGGGAAACGATGTCGGGACGCAGTATCGTTCAGGCATCTACGTCTCCTCGGAGGCCCAGCGCCAAGCAGCCGAGGAATCGCGTGCCGGGTATGAACAGCGCCTGAGCAACGCCGGCCACGGCAAGATCACGACTGAAATCGCCGAGGCTGCTACCTTCTATTTCGCCGAGGAATACCACCAGCAGTATCTCGCCAAAAACCCGGACGGGTACTGCGGGCTGGGCGGCACGGGAGTGAGTTGCCAGGTCGGGTTGGCCAAACTCGACTAGCGCGGCTACCCTACTAGCAGTGGCTGGCGGCGGGCAGATGGTAGGCGGTGGGCTGAGCGTCAGCGATCAGTGCTTCCACCGGAATCCCTCCGACGCCCCACCAGTCCACCGTCTACTGTCCACCAGCCTCTAGCCACTAGCCATGCTCCCAGACCCTCTACACCCTGCCATCGTGCACATGCCGCTGGCCCTGGCGGCCCTCCTTCCCCTTGTGGTCATAGGTGCGATGATCGCCATCAGATTCGGCATGCCCGGGAAACGAGCCTGGAGCGTGGCGGTCGTCGTGATGGCGTTGCTGGCCGTGTCTTCCATCGTCGCGGTCGAGACCGGGGAAGATGAAGAGGAGATCGTGGAAGAGGTCATTGACCACGACATCATCCACGAACACGCGGAGCGCGCCGAACTGTTCCGCAACCTTTCGCTCGTGACGCTCATGATCGGCCTTGCCGGTCTCG
>JAZFYL010000348.1:0-13487 GCA_036443495.1 Gemmatimonadales bacterium
TCGAGTTGAAGGGATGGTTGGGGTATGGGACGTCCGACAGCCGGGGCGTGGGCCGGCTGTCGCTCCAAACGGGGAGGGTGGCTGGGGGGGGGAGCTCCGCCTCGAGGCCTATCGCGCGGTGAAGGACCTGAGCGACATCCCGGTCATCTCCCCCATCCTCAATTCGCTCCGGTCCCAGGAGGCCGGGATCGACCTGGGGGACTACGTGCTTCTCGGGGGCCTGAGGGGGGAGATCCGGTGGCCGGTTGCCCCACGCACGGCCGTAACACTAGGTGTGGCCGGTGAGCGCTCGACCTCGGTCGGCACCGACGCGACTCCGGTCCGAGGGACCTACCGAGCCAACCCGTCCCTGGGCGCCGGGGACTACGGTATCGTTTCCGTAGTCCTGGAACGCCTGTACGGCGGGGTGGATCGGAAGGGCGATCTCTACGGCAATGTCCGGCTGGAGGCCGGCGAGGGTCAGGCGAGCTATTTCCGGTTCACGGCCGACGGCACCGGTCGAGTCGCGGTGGGGCGCAGCACTTTGCTGGCCAGGGGATACCTCGGATGGGGGACCGATGGCCTGCCGGCGTACCGTTCCTTCGTGCTGGGCGGCCGCGGGACGTTACCAGGTGAACCCTATCGCGCCTTCGGTGGACGGAGCATGGTGTTGCTGCACGTCGAGTGGCGATCGACGGTTGCCATCCCGGCGATCCGCCTGGGAAGCTTCGCCAGCACGGGGTCCGGGTTGGTCGTCGCGCCGTTCGTCGCGGCCGGTTGGAGCGATCGCGCTATCGTGGGTACGCCGTGGCGGTCGACAGACGGGGTGCGCCCGGTAGCGGGAGTCGCGGTCGAGTGGTTGATGCAGCTCTTGCGGCTGGAGGTCGGGGTCGGGCTGTTGGACGGGCGGGCGCAGGTGACGCTCGACGTCACCCGTGCGTGGTGGCCCATGCTGTGACGCGGCCCTTTCCGCAAGTGCCTGTCCTCCGGTATCTTTGAGCAGGCGGCCACGACCAACTTCTCATCCCGTATCCCAGAGCGGCATGCAGTTTACCGACGACTGGCTGGTTCCCACAATCGAGGTCCTGGTTCCAGAAGAGACCATGAAAACGCTTCGGGAGACCGAAGCGGACAAACCGGTGTCGTTGTGGGAGATTCTCGTCCACCGGGGCCTGGTGACGGACGATCAGGTCATGACGGCGATCGCCACCCGGTTCCGGCTGCAGCTGGCCGAGTTGCACCAGGTAGACGCCGCCGTTCGGGAAGCCGTGCCGGAGCAGCTGGCGCGCACCCACATGGTGGTCCCGCTCCAGATTACCGATTCGGTTCTGGTCGCCGCCACCGCCAATCCATTCGACATCGACGCCGAAAAGATGCTGGCGTTTGCGACCGGGCGGGAGGTACGGCTCCATCTCTGCCCGCCGGACCGGGTCCGTGATAAGCTGGAGGAGGTTTACCGGACGGAGAACGTAGTCTCCCAGCTCCTCGGCGACATGGACGATGACCACGGTCTCCAGCTCGTCGAGGATGTGGAAGAGGAACTCGGGGCGTCCGTCGACGAAGCCAGCCAGCGTCCCATAGTGCGGCTGGTGGACATGATGATAGCCGACGGTATCTCCAGCCGCGCCAGCGACATCCACGTCGAGCCCTCCGAAGGCGCGATTGTGGTTCGCTACCGGATCGACGGCGTGCTGCGACAGGTCATGAAGATTCCCCGGTCGGCCGGACTACCGCTCATCTCCCGCCTCAAGATCATCTCCGGCCTGGACATAGCCGACCGGTTGCGGCCTCAGGACGGCCGGGCGCGGGTCGCCGTCAACAACGAGAAGATCGACCTTCGCATCTCGACCCTGCCGGCATCGCTGGGCGAGAAGGTGGTGGTCCGTATCCTAAACGCGAACGCACTCGAGCTGTCCCTCGAGGCGTTGGGCATGATGGAAGACGAGCGAGAGGCCGTCGCCCGTCTGCTGGACAGCAAGGAAGGCATCGTCCTCGTAACCGGACCGACCGGGTCCGGCAAGACGACCACGCTCTACTCGGCCCTGCGGTTGATCCAGGGCGAGGGGGTGAACATCGTTACGGTGGAGGACCCGGTCGAGTATCGGTTGGGGCAGAACATCGTGCAGGTGCAGGTGCATGAGAAGGCCGGTCTGACGTTTGCCTCCGCGTTGCGGTCCATCCTCCGCCAGGACCCGGACGTCGTCCTGGTGGGTGAGATTCGAGACAAGGAGACGGCCCAGATCGCCGTACAGGCCTCATTGACGGGTCACCTGGTGCTGTCAACGCTGCATACCAACGATGCACCCAACACGGTCACGCGACTGGTCGACATGGGCATGGAGGCCTACAAGATCGGCTCCTCGCTGCGCGGCATCATTGCTCAACGTCTGATGCGCCGCTTGTGTCGCGTGTGCAAGCAGGAACTCACCGAAGACGAAGCCCGAAAGCTGCCGCAGCACGTGGCCTTACGTATCCCGGCAGGCACCAAGTTGTTTCGCGCCGTGGGATGTCCCGATTGTGCCATGACCGGGTATCGGGGCCGGTTCAGCATCGTCGAGATCCTCGTCATGAACAAGAACATGGAGCGGGTGGTGGTTGATGGCGGCACCGCCGACAAGATAGCCACCGCGGCCCGGCAAGACGGTATGAAGGAACTGTGGCAGAGCGGGCTCCGACATGTGCTGGTGGGCGACACCACGGTAGACGAACTCCTGCGGGTGACCACCGTCCCGACCGACGGCGATGGCGCCACGGCTACCTCGTCCGACCCCGGCCTCCCGCAGGCGCAAGCCCCGGCGGCGGCGACCGTGGCTCCCGCGATCCCGGTGACCATACCGCAATCCGTCACCGTCGTGCAGGCCCCTCCTGCGGCGGTGGAGTCCAAGCCGGTAGACATGAGCGGGGCCTTCGAATTGCTCGAAGATGAGGTCGATCGTGCGGGACCGGTGGCCGGTGCCATCGGAGCCAAGGGCGTCAAGGTGCTCCTCGTGGATGATGAGGATCAACTACGACGCGTCATGCGGGACCTCCTCGAACGGGAGGGGTACGGCATCGCCGAGGCTCGCGATGGCCCCCAGGCTCTGGACCAGGTCGACCAGTTCGCGCCGGACATCATCGTGCTCGATCTCAACCTGCCGACGCTGGATGGCTACAGCGTGCTGGCGAAGCTGCGTTCCCGGCCCGCAACGCGGGACATTCCCGTCATCGTCCTCACCGCCAAGGGCGACGAGGACAACGAAGTCCGGGTCTTCGAACTCGGGGCGGATGACTTTCTGACGAAACCGTTCCGGGCCCGTGCCCTGTCGGCTCGGCTCGAGGCCATTCTGGCCCGCCGGAAATCCTGATCCACATGGGGCCGCGCGCGTGGCCCGTCTTCCCCTGCCAGACCGCATGACGTCTGTTCGCGTATCCCTCGTGGATGTCTATGTGTTACGCCAAACCACGCCCGGCGCGATCGAGCTCCTGACCCTCCGCCGTGGTCCGTCCAGGAGTCGGCCCGGATCGTGGGAAACGGTGCACGGGCATATCGAGGCTGGGGAGCATCCGGTGGCGGCCGCGGTGCGCGAACTCCAGGAGGAGACCGGGGTGCCTGCCGAGCGGATGTATAATTTGAGCAGGGTCGAGATGTTCTATCAGCATGCGCTGGACGAGGTTTCTCTCGTTCCGGTGTTCGCCGCCTGCGTCAATTCGAATGCGGTGGTCAGACTAGGCGACGAACACGACCGATACGAATGGCTGGAGGCAGCAGCAGCCACCGCACGGTTTACCTGGCCCAGGGAACGTCGCGCGGTCGACGACATCACCCATATCCTGGCAACCGGCACGGCCGGTTCCCTCGAGGATGTGCTGGCCATAGATCCGTTGGCCTGGGGTTAGGTTACATCATGGTAGTTGCTTTCTTGCTGAGCGCGTTTTCGGCTGCCGCCGGCACGCAGATCCCCAACGACTGTCTCCGAATCACCCAAGCAGGCACGCAGGTACAGGGCCGCGTCCGCGTCTGCCCCGGCCGCTACCGCATCGCCGACCCGGAAGAGGTAGGGGTGATCGTGGTGGCCAGTTCGGGCACCCACCTGGACCTGACCGGGGTGACGCTCGAAAGCGGGGATTCGCTGGCCAGCAGGTTCGTCGGTATCGGCGTGGTGTCGCGGGGCGTGGATGCTGTGGAAATCCACGGCGGCACGGTCCGGGGCTATCGCTACGGCATCCTGATCGAAGGCGGGCGGGGGCATCGCGTGTCCGATGTTTCCCTGTCTGGGTCGCGGGCCCAGGCGCTCGAGTCCACGCCCGCGGAGTACGACGAGGCCGATTGGATCGACATCTTTCAACCCGAGATCTTCGAGACATACGGCGGGGGCATTCTGTTCAAGTGGACCAACGACGCGAGCGTCACCCGTGTCGTGGCGACCAACGCCCAGAATGGGATCGGGCTCTTCGGTGCTCGCGGGACCTATGTCGCCGACAACACCGTGTCCAATAACTCGGGGTGGGGAATACATCTGTGGCGGGCGGCGCACAATGTGATCGTCCGCAACACCGCCCACCACAACGTGCGGTGCGAGTCCGCCAGCTATAGCCGGGGCTGCGATTCGGCAGGAATCCTTCTCCGAGAACGCAGCGATTCAAATATCGTGGCGGAGAACGATCTGCGGTATTCGGGCGACGGGTTTTTCTTGAGCGGCCACCGGCCGCACCTCAATCCTTCGGTCGGAAACCTGGTCGTCCGCAATGACGCGTCGTTCTCCTATCACAACGCCTTCGAATCCACCTTCAGCCACGGCAACACCTTCATCGACAACGTGGCGGACAGTTCGGGCTACGGTTTCTGGCTGGGCTATTCCTCCGGGAACATCGTGCGGGGAAACCGGATACTGGGGACCACGACCGCAGGGATTGCCATCGAACACGGCAGTGACAACACACTGGCCGCGAACATCATCATTGGGGGGATGGTCGGTATCCGCTTGTTCGCGCGTCATGAAGGGGACGAGGCCAGCAGGGGCTATCGTATCGACGACAACGTCCTGGCGGATCTCGACCTGGGTCTCGTCCTCGAATCCACGATCCAGACGAAGATCCGCGGGAACCTCTTCGATGGGTTGGGTGAAGCCCTGGTGGTCGATCTGGCCGGCCGGGACTCGGAGGTGACCGGGAACGTCTTTCTGCGGGCCGGCCGGTGGTTCATTTCGGCTCCCGAACTCGACGCCGGGGGCAATTTTTGGAGTACCGACTCCGCCCGAGGGACGGCATCCAGGATCAACGGAAGAGTACGGATCGACCCCTGGCGCTCCGCTTCGGAGGCGGGCTTCTGATGGCAGGTGGCTAGTGGCTAGTGGCAGCCGCCACCCACCACCCGCGTCAGGATGGACCTAGGGTCAACGAGACGAGTTGGCGCACTTGCTTCAAATCGAACGGCTTGGTCACGACGGTGATATCGCCGTGACCGATCACTTCGCCACTCATCCGGTCGAGTTCGGGGACGGCAACGAAGATCCTTGATGGGTCTATGACCTCCTGATCCCGGAGCGCCACGGCGAGACGTCGCCCATCTTTGAGGGTCGCGCGGGCTTCCGCAATGACCAAATCGAAAGCGCTGGACAGGAGTAGAGACCACGCATCGTCTCCCGTCTCCACCGTTTCGACTTGGACACCATCTTCCGTCAGCAACGCGCTGAGGACCCGGGCAGCGGCGCGATCCTGGTCGACCACCAGGATTCGATGGACAACCGTCTGCGGGGCACTGATCCTTCCCTGGGGACCGGACCCTGCCACGGGCAGGGTGAGGCGGAAGCCGGCCCCCCCATCCGTCGGTGGGTCATAGACCACCGCCCCGCCGTGGGATTTGACGATACCGTAGCTGATCGACAGTCCCAGCCCTGTCCCCCGGCCGGGGTCCTTGGTCGTGAAGAACGGGGTGAACAGGCGCCCCACAGATTCCTCGGGGACGCCCGGTCCGTTGTCGCTCACCCGGACGATGACTTTCTTTCCCTCCCGGATGGTTTCCAGACGGATGGTTCTGGGCTCGCCCTCGGGCAGATCACTGAGCGCATGGACGGCGTTGGTGAGCAAATTGAGGAGAACTTGCTGGAGTTCGTGCTGGTCTCCCCGGACGACGACTGTCCGGTCGGTCAGGTGTCGCTCCAGGGTGATCCCGTTGAGCGTGAGTTCGTGTTCGACCAACCGCAGGGTCCTTTGGGCCAGTCGATTGATGTCCACCTCGGCCGTTTCCGGCTCTCCCTTACGGGCGAACGTCAACAGGTTCTGGACGATGCGCCCCGCACGCTCGGCTTGTTCGTGGACGACGCGAAGGTGTTCGGTGTTAGATTCGGGCAGCCGGCCCGGTTCCAGCAGGAACTCCGAGAGACCCAAGATCGAAGTCAGCGGGTTGTTCAATTCGTGCGCCACACCCGAGACGAGTTGGCCGAGGGCGGCCATTTTCTCGTTCTGGATCAACTGCGCTTCGAGAGCACGCTGCTCGGTGACGTCCTCCAGCAAGACCACTATGTTGCCGATGGTGTGTCCACGCTCCGGCAGCATCGCCGCCGTCACCCTGAGGGTACGTTGTAGGGTCTCGGAGCGGATGACCTCCGCGTGGGGTCGTTCGCGGCGCCGCGCGGCTTCGATCACATCTATAGGTCCGTGGCTCTCACCGAACACCAGGTCGGTCAGCGGCTTTCCGATGAGCGTGGGTTCCGGCAAGCCCAGCAGACGGGAGAGGGCTCGATTCACCCGCCGCATCTGGCCTTGCTCATCGACGATTGCGATGCTCTCGGTCAGGGCGTCGAAGGTGGTCTCCCACTCCTCCTTGCCACGCCGGAACATCTCGAAGAAACGGCTGTTGGAGAGAACGACCGCCGTCTGGGTCGCTATGGTCGACAACAACCAGAGGTCTTCGGTGGTGAACTCCCCCGATTCCTTGTCGGTCACGGCGATGGCGCCCATGATGACTCCGTGGGCCCTGAGCGGGGCCACGGCGGCCGACTGCGCCTGGTGCCCATCGACCAGCAACAGTGGCTGTTCGGGGGCGGCGCTAGCGGTTTCGAGGCGCTCCGTGGCGATGGCTTTCGTCACCAGAGCGTCCGGGTTCTCCCCGATCCAGCTTCCGGCCAAGGTTTCGAGTGACCCTTCGGCAGCCGCCACGCGCAGGCCTTCGCGACCTTCTTCGGCCAGCAGGACGGCTGCCCCCGGGGTCTGCAGGAACCGGGCGGCGTAGGATGCCACCTGGCCCGCGATACGGTCCTCCTGCATCGACTCCGAGAGGACGTAGGAGAGTTCCTGCAGGGAGAAAATCTGGTTGATGCGCCGGTCGAGTTGCCCCGCGAACCCTTCCCGTTCCTGGGAGGCGCGCGTCACCTGCTGATCCCGACTGGCCTTGAGGATTGCCATCACCCGGGCCTGACTCAACATGGTCGCCCCGACCGCCAGGGCAACCAGCCCGGCGACGGCGATGATCGCCGCGGCCGGGATGGATAGGGGCATCGCAGCCAGGGTGGTCAATACGACCACGTGGGACGCGAGAATAACGGGCCACCACCGGGGGTGCCGACCGGTCAGCCAACCCATGCCTCCGCCGTAGAGAACCAGACCGAGGGCCAGGGCGCTGGGGAGTGCCGAGGTGATGAGACCGAGGACGCCCAGGGCCGCGAAGCCGGCCGAGGCGACGATGAGCGATGCAACGGGGTACTGCGCCGGTTGAATCAGGAGCCCGAGTCCCCCTCTCGATGATGGGCCACGCGTTGCGTGGATCGGGCCTCGGCTGGGGCGTACGACTTGACTGCGACGGACTTGGCGGGTATGCCGACGTTCACGTGGTATGGCCGCACGTCTTTCGTCGCTACGGCACACGCACCCACCATGGCGTGCGTTCCTACCCTGGTCCCAGCGAGAACGGTGGCGTGGTAGGTGATGCGCACGCCGTCTTCCAGGATCGTCGGGGCGTTGATGACTTCCTTCTGGTCGTCGATGCTATGGGTGTGACTGTAGATGTTGGCGTAGTCGGCAATGCTGACTCCGTTGCCCAGCGTGATGCCACCCCGGTCGTCCAACAGGACGTGGCGATGGACGACTACATCGTCCCCAACGTCCATGTTGTAGCCGTAGGAAAACTCGGTGAACTGGAAACATTTGAAGTTGCGTCCGCACCGGGCGAAGATGTGGGGGGCCAGCAGGTTTCTGAAACGCACGCCAACGTAGACGTTGGTCCCTCCGAGCGGTGAATGATCGTACCGCTGCCACAGCCACAAGAGCGGCTTTACCCGCGCGAACCGCTCAGAATCTACATCGGCGTAGTACTCCGGCTCGAGGGTGATATTGCGCGGGTCGAGGGCGAGCAAGGACGCCTTGGCACCTGCCGGCGTGGCGGGATCCTCGACCAACGCGGCGTAGTCCCGGTAGCCCGGATAGTACAGCTGGAAGAGGGTGTCTCGAGCGATGGCGTTCCAGTCGGCTCCCGGCGCTTCGAGCTGTTGGCCCAGCTCTCCCAACCACTGGTCGTACACCTCGACCGTGGCTTCGGGCACCGCGATGGTTTTCAGCGGAAGGTGTGCCATGGGACCTCCGGTGAGGCGCCGGCCGGCCGTCGCCGGGAACGGTGGCTCGTGATGGATGCCGGCTACCGAGGGATCGTGGAATCCTGCTCCTGGTCCTGCACCTGCACCTTGGATGTCCGGTCGTCGATCACCCGTGCCTGGATACGGGACTGTTCCCGGAGCAACTGTTCCACCCTATTCGAGTTCCATCCATCCGTACGGAACGAGGCGTAGGCGAACCCCATCGGAAGAAAGGGCGTCAGCTCCTCCTCGAACACGTACAGGCCGGCGGCCTGTTGGCGCCGGTTGAGGCGGTCCGACTGGATCGAGGTCGTCAGCGGTATGATCCTGAGGGGCGTCCAGAATTGGCCGTTGATGTTGGCGGTCAGTAGTTGCGCGTCGAAGCGGGCTCCCTCCGCCAGGGCAAAATACCGTACCAGCAACAGTCCCGGCTTCTGCACACCGAACCTCAATGCGATCGAATCTATCGCGGTTTGCTTCGATTCGATCAACCGGTGCATCGAACGGTAGGCCTCCTCGTTCAAGAGCCGCAGACCCGATTCTTGCAGGATGGTCATGCGGATGTCGAGGTTGTCGGCTCGCAGCCCGATCGACAGGTTGTCCTGATTCAGACGCCCATAGCCGATGGGAATCGTCTCGGTGTCGACGTCCTGCTGCGCCACCGCCAGGGTACCGCCGAACGCCGCCAACCCCCAACACAGCCCAACCGTGCGTACCGCCCTGCGGGTTTCCATTGTCAGTCTCCTCCTGCCACTGCGGCAACTAGGCTCGCTCCGAGGTCGGCGATGCCTTCCCCGGTGGTGCTGCTCACAAGTTGTACCTGGTCTTCCGTTGCTTGCAAGTCCTCGGCCAGGGCATTGCGGCGCTGGAACCGGCGTTGCCGCCCCAGTTTGTCTGCCTTGGTGAGCACTATCAGGACCGGGTGTCCACTCGCCTGGAGCAGTTCTTCCATCCAGTGGTCATCGCGGGACGGCGGGTGGCGGATGTCGAGCAACCACACCACCCCGGCCAGGGTCGGCCGGACCTTCAGGAAATCCGTCACCAGCTTCCGGTATCCCGCGCGGGCGGCCTTGCCGGCCCGGGACCAGCCGTACCCGGGGAGGTCGATCAGATAGAATTCCGGGAGCCGGTAGACGTTGACCAGAGTGGTCTTTCCGGGCGTACCGCTCACGCGGGCCAGTCGTTTGCGGTCGAGCAGGGCGTTGATCAGGCTGGACTTGCCGACGTTGGACCTGCCGATGAACGCGAACTCGGGTAGCGGCGGGTCGAGATTGACCTTGGGATCCGGAAAGCTCCCGATGAATTCGACCGGAAGGTTACGCAAGGGAGATTCGGCAGGAACCGGTCAGGCCTCTCGTTTGGTCCGTGGTTGCTCCGTGACGACCAACGGCGCGGTGCCTTCCTTGATGGCCTCGGCGGTGATGACCACCTCGCGGACATCTTCGCGGTCCGGGAGATCGAACATGATGTCCGTCATCACCATTTCGAGGATGGCCCGCAGTCCGCGGGCGCCGGTGCCGCGCTTGATAGCCTTCTCGGCTACGGCCTTGAGCGCCTTCGGATCGAAGGTGAGTCCGACGTTTTCCAGCTCGAAGAGCCGCTTGTACTGCTTGGTCAGCGCGTTGCGGGGCTCGAGGAGGATCCGCATCAACGCCTCTTCGTCCAGCGCGTCAAGCGCCATGACGACCGGCATGCGGCCCACCAGTTCAGGGATCAAACCGAACCGCAGGAGGTCGTCCGGCTCGACCTCGTGGTAGTGCAACGACTCCACCTTCTCGGCCGTGGTCTGCACTGACGCGCCAAAGCCGATACGTTGCTCTCCGGCCCGCGCCTGGATGATGGCCTCGAGCCCGTCGAACGCCCCACCGCAGATGAACAAGATGTCCTTGGTGTTGATCTGGATGTATTCCTGTTGCGGGTGCTTGCGACCACCCTGCGGCGGCACGGAGGCGATGGTGCCCTCGAGGATTTTCAGGAGAGCCTGTTGAACCCCTTCGCCGGAGACGTCCCGCGTGATGCTGGGATTCTCGGACTTGCGGGCGATCTTGTCGATTTCGTCGATATAGACGATGCCGCGTTCGCACTCGGTGACGTTGAAGTCGCCGGCCTGGAGCAACCGGACCAGAATGTTCTCCACGTCCTCGCCCACGTACCCCGCTTCGGTGAGCGTCGTGGCATCGGCAATGGTGAACGGTACGTCGAGGATGCGGGCCAGAGTTTGCGCCAGAAGCGTCTTGCCCACACCCGTGGGGCCGAGCAACAGAATGTTGGACTTCTCCAGCTCGACCTCGTCCTCGCGGGTCGGGGCGGAGTTGATGCGCTTGTAGTGGTTGTAGACGGCGACGGAGAGCGTGCGCTTGGCGTTTTCCTGGCCGATGACGTATTCGTCGAGGACCGCCTTGATTTCCGATGGCGTGGGGACCTGGGTTATGCCCTCCGCAACCTCGCGCTCTTCATCCTCGGCCAGGATCTCATTGCAGAGTGTGATGCACTCGTTGCAAATGTAGACCGAAGGCCCGGAGATGAACTTGCGGACCGAGTCCTTGGACTTGCCGCAAAACGAGCATCGAAGGTGCTTATCGCTGGACATTGGTTCAGATCACTCCCACTGGGTCGCTGCTCATGAGTGCAAAAAATGCGCCCAAATCCGGTTCCGTCAAGCGGATCCGTCCCCATCCGTGTCCTCCTTGGGGTAGAACACAGTGTCGATCAGCCCGTACTCCTGCGCCTCCTCGGCGCTCATGAACCGGTCGCGGTCCATATCCCGCTCGATCCGCTCCAACGGCTGGCCGGTGAGTTTGGCATACAGCTCGTTCATCTGCGACCGCAGATAGATAATCTCCTTGGCCTGGATCTCGATATCCGCCGCGCTCCCCTGGGCCCCGCCCGAGGGCTGGTGGATCATGATCCGCGAGTGGGGCAGAGCGCTGCGCTTGCCGACCGTGCCCGCCGCCAGCAGGAACGACCCCATCGAGGCGGCCATCCCCATGCAGATGGTGTTGATCGGCGATCGCAGGTGCTGCATGGTGTCGTAAATCGCCATGCCGCTCGACACGATTCCACCCGGCGAATTCAGGTACAGGTAGATGTCCTTCTCCGGGTTGTCCGACTCGAGATAGAGGAGCTGCGCGATGATGATGTTGGCGACGTCGTCGTTGATCGGTGCCCCAAGGAACACGATCCGGTCCATGAGCAGTCGCGAGAAAATGTCGTAGGTCTTCTCGCCCCGACTGGAGCGTTCGATGATATATGGAGGGTACAGGGTCGATACCGTCAAGATTCCTCCACTATGGTGGATTGCTCGAGGAGGTGGTCGAAGACCTTCTCCTCCGTCAGTGCCCGCTCGATCTCGGCGAGCCGTTGGGACTTCTGCAACGTGGTATAAACTTCCTGCACAGTGGCGTTGCGCGCTTCCGCGATCTCCGCAATGCGGGCGTCGATATCTTCCTCGGTCGCCCGCAAGTTCTCAGCCTCCGCGACCGCATCCAGCACCAGGTCCCGCTTCACTTGCGACTCGGCGATCGGCCGGAATTCCTGGTAGAACTTCTCCATCTGCTCCTGCTGCACCCCATAGGCTTGCGCGAAGGCCGCCACGGCACGCGAGATCATTGCCTCGGGTGCTTCCACACCGTTGGCCGAAACCAACTCTCGCACCAACTGCTCCCGGACTTTGCTGTCCGCGTCGCGGCGAGCCGAGTCCTCGAGGTCGGTCCGGATGGCCGCGGTGAGCGCCGCCAGGTCCTCGAAGTCTCCCATTTCCCGGGCCAGGGCATCGTCCAGCGGTGGCAATTCCTGGTGCTTGACCTCGTGGAGCGCGATGCGGAGCTGCCGGCTCTGTCCCCGTTTGCTCTCATCCGGGTGATCGTCAGGGAAACTCACTTCGGCTTCGACGGTTTCCCCCGGGAGGAGTTCCATGATCTTCTCCTCCAGGGCCGGGATGGCTTTGCCTTCGCCCAGGACGAGCGAGTAGGGTTTGGCTTCACCGGCCCCCTCCCCCTCGATCTGGGCGACCTCGACCCGAACCATCTCCCCGGGACTCGGCTTGGCTCCCTCCACCGGGATCCAGGTGGCCTTCTGCTCCTGGATGCGATGGAGTTGCTCGTCGATCTGCTCCTGGGTGACCGACTGCTCGCTGCGGGTGAGCGAGAAGCCACCGGTGCGTTCCAGGTTGAGCTTTGGCTTCACCGCCACGAGGAACTCGAACTCGATCGGCCCATCGTCCTCGAACTTGAGGTTCCGCACCGACCGGTCGAGGACGTCGGTCAGCTCCTCGGAGTCGACCGCTTGTTCCCAGCTCTCGCGCACCACTTCTTCCAGGACCGTTTGCCGGATGGCATCCCCGTAACGCTGCCGCACCACGGCGGGGGGTACTTTGCCCTTCCGGAAGCCGGGGAGACGGGCCTGGCGGCTCAGGTTCTTGACCGCCCGCGTTTCCGCCTGTTTGACGCGATCCTGAGGCACCGTGACCGACAAGGCCTTGGAGCCGGTGTCCTCATGGGTCTTTTCGATGATGATTTCCGTCATGGTGGACGGAATCTACCCCTCCGGGCGCCGTCGGGGGAGTACCCCGCGGGGAGGGCGGAGGCCACCACACGGTGAGATGCGAACGGCGGGATTTGAACCCGCACCCCTTGCGGGACAGGATCCTAAGTCCTGCGCGTCTGCCAATTTCGCCACGTTCGCGTGGGTTGCAATATAAGGAGTTAGCTAGGCTGCGGGAGCACATGCGCGTGTACCCGTTTCGCAACGGGGGGACGATCTTGTGGCACCGGTCAGGTCAGGCTCCCGCCCCCCCCGCTCTCGCCCCCGGCTCCAGGTGCGCCAGGTCCGTCCGGAGCAGGGCGGCTCGCGCCTCGGCCAGGTGATCCTTCTTCCAGAACATGAAGGCTGCGACCAGGAACACCCAGATTCCGATCGTGGGGATCGACCAGTATTCCAGGAAGTCGTTGACCCCTCGACCGA
>JAZFYL010000349.1:0-2425 GCA_036443495.1 Gemmatimonadales bacterium
GGAGCCACCCTGTTCCTGAGTTTCAGTTCCATCCTGGGGGGCGTATCCTCCAACGTGCTGACCACCGCCGCCCCCAACGACGAATACAGCATGCTCACTTCGTTCCAGGGTTCGGCCATGTACGACCCGCAGGCCGGACGCGTCCGGTTCGACCCCACCCCGGCGATCCGCCGCTCGGGTATCAACGGGAACGTGTTCCTCGACGCCAACTTGAACGGGTTGCGTGACCCCGATGAGGAAGGGCTCGGGGGAGTCAGGGTCTATGTCGGCAATCAAATGGTGGTGAGCGACCGGGACGGCCGCTTCGCCTCGTGGGACGCCCTCCCGCTCGAGACGATTTTGGTAGGCGTCGATACCATGAGCCTGGCCAGCCCTCTGTGGATTCCACAATACGGCGACGTGGCCATTCACCCGGTGCCCAACACCTTTACCACGGTCAACGTGGCAATCATCGAGGCCGGCGTGATCGATGGCCGTGTAACCGGACTCGTCGACGGACGCCAGGTGGTACTCGGTGGAGTTGCTTTGCTGGTGACCGGGCCGAACGGATGGACTCGGCGGCTGCGCGCGTTCTCGGACGGCGGTTTCTACGCCATGGGCCTCCGGCCCGGCACCTACGTCATTACGCTGGACAGCCCCGCGTCGGAGCGTTGGTCCGCAGCGCCGCTCGAGTTCACCGTGATGCCCATCCCGGGCGGCGACATTGTCGAGGGCCTGGAGATTACCGCAACTCCGCGCGTTGGCGGCGCTGCATCTCCCTGAGGGTCCAGGTCTGCGCCACCACGGCCCCCATGAGAAATACCAGGGCCGTGTAGTACATCCACAGGACAAACAACACGCCGGCCCCGATATTGAACCCCACCGAAAACCGGTCCACCGTGGCGAAGTTGGCCAAATACAATCCGAACAGGCGCTTGGCCACTTCGAACGCGACCGCGGCGAAGACCGACGCCACCAGGGCCGGCCGCCACCCCAGGGCGCGCTGAGCGGCGTAGCGATACAACAGGAAGAACAGCGACACCCCGAACAGAAACGCCAGGACGTTGGCGACCCATCCTCCAACGCTGGACAGGACGAAGCCCGCGTTGGGAAAGGCATCCTCACCCAGGGCCCGGATCACTCCGAAGCCGGCGGTGATCAGCGTGTTGACGAGGAACAGTGCCAGCGTGGCTATGACCATGGCGACGTCGCGACCCTTGGCAACCAGGATGCCGCCGAGAATGCCGCGGCGCCGGTGGGGCCTGACCGACACGTCAAAAATGAAATTGAGTGCCGTCCGGACACTGGCAAAGAAACGGGTGCTGAACCAGAGGAAGATCGGCACCGTGTATAGCGTAAGGGTCCCGCGATTCTGCGATATCTGGCGCAGCAGATTTTCCAGGATGACGAAGGGATCGCGGCCTGCCAGCTCTGCGTGGGGCGGGAGAAATTGTTGCACCAGGTCGACCAGTGACGGCCCGCTCTCGAGCAGCCGTCCCTGGACGAGGATGGTAAGGGCCACCAGCAACAACAGCAGAAAGGGAACGACCGCCAGCAGGGCGTCGAACGTAAGGGCGCTGGCGAGAAAGGGGACTTTGTTCTCGTCGGCTTTCTCTAGGGTACGCCGGAGGAATCCGCCGAGCGTACGATGCCAACCGCCGAGCCGGAGTTCAGTCAGGCCACCGGCTCCTCTTCCTCTTCCTCTTCGGCCTCGTCGAGTTCGGCTGATTCACCGCGGCGCCGGGCCCGGGCATCTGCCAGCCGGCGTTCGAGCTCCTCACGGGCCGTGGCCCCGGCCCCTTTCACGGCTTCCGTGACTTCCTCGGCCTGGGTTCGGACGTCGTCCACGGTGTCGCGGACGCGCTCGCGAATCCGGGAGGTACCGTCGGTGAGCCGTTCCTCCAAGTCGTCGAACCCTTCTTCGGCCATGACGCGGAGCTCGCCGGCCCGGCGGCGCAACGACCGGCGGGTCTCCTCCCCGGTGGCGGGGGCGAACAGCAACGCCAGGCCGGCACCCAGGACCGCCCCCAGGAACAGGTGCTTCAGTGGAGCTTCACTCTCGCGTACCAGGTAAACAACTTCCCGGTCTTCATCCCGTGCCATGCTACTCTCCCGCGTCTGGATCATCGGCGATGACCGCGACAGCCTCCCGGGCCGTGTCGCGGTGTTGGACCGGTGCCCGTATGTAACGGTCGACCAGATCCATCGTGCCGTTGACGTTCAATTGTTCGAACAGGAACCGGAAGGTCTTCTCGAGATCTCGCGCAATCGCCCCGCGAACCTCAGGCGGCAACGACCAGACCTCGCGCTTGAACGGTCCGATCGTCTTCTTGCGCGTCTTGTAGTAAAACTGTTCGTCGGAATCCTCCGACTTGCGCTCGCCGCTCAGATTCTCGTCAATGTAGGCGTACATCAGGGCCTTGAGGTCGGCCGGCAGTTGCGGATG
>JAZFYL010000350.1:0-2650 GCA_036443495.1 Gemmatimonadales bacterium
GCGGTGACCCACCCGGTGCCGGTCCCTCTCTTCCACGGCGGTGCCTGATCTTCGACGCTCGCGGTGCAGTGTATCAGGGTCCCCCCGGTGCGGATCAGGCAGGATCCCTCGGCGTAGGGATTGGCTCCACGTTCCAGCGAGACGGACCGGAGCTGGTCGTTGGCGCGGTCATCAGGACGAGGCACGGATACGCTCCACTAGGCCGGTGGTGGAAAAGGATTCAAGCAGCGGGATACGCTCGACTCGCCCGCCGCCGGCCAGGACGACGTCGGCACCGACGATTTGGTCGGGCGCGTAGTCGGCGCCCTTCACCAGTATGTCGGGGCGCAGCGCCTCGATGAGGCGCAGCGGCGTGTCCTCGTCGAACATGACGACGCAATCGACCGCGGCCAACGCGGCGACGACACGGGCCCGCTCGATCCCCGGCACGAGGGGCCGATCGGGCGCCTTCGCCAGGCGGCGCACGGACGCATCGGTGTTGACTCCAACTATGAGTGTATCCCCCAGATTGCGGGCCTGTTCCAACAACTCGACGTGCCCCGGATGGAGCAGGTCGAATACGCCGTTGGTGAAGACGACGGCCCCCCCGCCCCGGTGCGCGCGTCGCCAGGCAACCGCGTCGTCAGGGCTCATGATCTTGTCCCGGCTATGGTTCATGGCGTTTCGGGCGTCTCCCCTGGTGGTTCGGCGGACACCTCCTCGTCCTCCTGACCAAAGAGCGCCTTGAGGGCGATAGGAGCGATGAACGTCGTCGCCATGACCATCAGGACCACCGCACTGAAGGTGGCCTCGGTCATGATGCCACTGCGGCGGCCGATATCGGCGAAGATGAGGCCGACCTCTCCCCGGGGGACCATGCCGACGCCGACGACCAGTCGCCGGAAAGGCCGCCACGGCGCCGCCCAGCCTGCCACCACTTTGCCGACAATGGCGAGCAGGGTCAAGAGGAGAGCGATCAACAGTACGGTTCGCGATGCCGGGTTGGCCGGGTTCAGCAGGGAGAGGTCGACCGACGACCCGACGCTGACAAAGAAAATGGGGGTGAACACGCCGGCCACCGGTTGCACGCGCTCTTCGATCACGTCGAATTGGTTGGTCTCGGACAGAATGAGTCCTGCCGCGAACGCGCCGATGATCATGGCCGAACCGGACATGTCGGCCAGGGCGGCGAGGGCCAGCGCAAACGCGACGGCGAAGACGACCAGGACGTGGCGAACACGCAGCTGGTCGATGAAATCGAACAGCTTGGGCATCAGGAACGTGCCGACCAGCACTGCTCCCACGAGAAAGCCCACACCGATGGCGAGGCTCTTGGATACGCCGAGGACTGAGATCGAGGCACCGGCGGCCAGCCCCGAGACGACCGACAGCATCACCAATCCCAGAACATCGTCGATGACGGCTGCACCGATGACGATCTTCGCCTCGACGGTGTGCATTTGTCGGAGGTCGGACAGGACGCGGGCCGTGATGCCCACGGAGGTCGCGGTCAGAGTGGCGCCGATGAAGATGGCGGTCGTGGTGCCGCCATCGGTAACCAGCGGCGAGTAGGCCCAGAACGCGAAGCCCAGTCCAAACGGCAGGGCTACGCCGACGAGGGCAACGGCCAGGGACGACCGGCCGACCCGGAACATCTCCTTGAGGTCCGTCTCCAAGCCGATTTCGAACAGCAGGAGAATGACGCCCAACTCGGCCAGGGCGTAGATGATATCGGCTTCTGTCCCGGTCGTGGGGATCACCCCGAGAGCGCTGCTGCCCAGCAATACGCCCGCCACCAATTCGCCCAGAACGGCCGGCTGGCCTAACCGTTCGGCCAATTCACCGAGGATCTTGGCTGCCACGAGCATGGCGGCCAGGATGAGAAGGAGGTGAGTGACGTACCCACCGCCCTCGGCCATGGCCCACAATGGTGTAGGCGTCAGGAGGAGGAGCGCGAGGGCGGCCAGCGAGGAATGAAGGAGCCTAGAGCGGTGCTTCCGCACGCGGGGTGAGGGTAAAGGTGTGGTTGAAGAACGGGAGGTCGACAGTCTCCTCGTATTCCGTTTCGATAGTGATGTGGCGGGTCCGGGCGGACCGCTGGATCTTGAAGCGCTTCGCCTCATCCGGCAGACCCAGGGCCTCCGCCTTGGCGATCAGGCGGCGGCGGATCACCCCGTCGCTCAGGCTTGGGGCGAGCCGCACCTGCGAACGCATCTCCGCCTGGAGTTGGGAATAGCGGTAGTACACCTCCCCGATGTTGATGCCATAGTACAGGCCGACGGCCAGGACCAGGAGGGTGATGAGGCACCCTCGCGTAGAGGTGCCACGGCGGTTGCGCCACCGGGACCTCACCACTGTGACTGCGCTCCATCCACGATGTCGGTGACGAGTCTGTCCAGGGCGCGCTCGACACCAGCCTGTTCCTGGCCGGTCTCGTAATCGCCTTCCACCGTGAGCGAGCTGCGCTCCCACAGCATGCGGTCCGCCAGTTGATCGTAGATCTGGACCGAAACGGTCAGGCGGACCAGCCGCCGGGTGACGTCGACCTGCAGTGCCTCCCCGCCTTGGAAAGCGACCGGTAAATCGGGGTCGTAGCGGGTGATGGTACCCCGGACAACGGCGTCGGCTTGGTCTTCACCGGCCGGTCTGAGTCCGAGGCGGTTCTCCACAG
>JAZFYL010000351.1:0-2408 GCA_036443495.1 Gemmatimonadales bacterium
GCGCGGTCGCCAGCCGCGCCTCCTCCTGCGGGGTCAGCTCGGCCTCGATCTCCCGGACGATCGCCCGTGCCACCTCTTTGTGTAAAGCGAGCACATCCCGCAGCTCCCTCTCATAGGTGTGGGACCACAGGTGCCGCTCGGGCGCTGCCGCGATCAGCTGTGCCGTAATCCGTACGCTGTCGCCCGCCTTGAACACTGAGCCTTCCACTACGGCGTCGACACTCAGCTCGCGGGCAATCTCCGGCACCGACTTCTTGGTATCCCTGTAGCGCGTCATCGACGTGCGCGAAATGACCGTCAACGCCCCGATCTGGGCCAGCTCGGCGATCAGCGCGTCGTGCATTCCGTACACGAAGTACTCCTGCTCATCGTCGCCGGAAAGGTTGGCGAATGGGAGCACCGCCAGTGACTCGATGCGGCCCGGCCCGGCACTCGTCCCGCGGAACCACCACCAGCCTACTGCGGCCAACACGAGCACGGCCAGCAGGGCAGCGGTGCGCGTGCGCCGTGAGGTACCGCGCCCCCGTTGACCCGCTGGGACCTCGAAGGAGGTGGCAGCAGGCCTAGGTGTGCTTGCCCGCCCCAGCATCTCGGCGAACTCTGCAGCGGTTTCGGTCCGCTCGGCCGCGTTTTTGGCAAGGGCCTTCGTGACCACAGCATCAAGGGCCGTTGGCACCTCGGGGCGCGCCTCCCGCACCGAAGGAACCGGATCGACTGCCTGGCGCGCCAGCGTTGCCTGCGCATTCACCGCGGCATACGGGGCCCTCCCGGCAAGCATCTCGTAGAGCACAGACCCGAGGCCGTACACGTCAGTCCGTGGGTCGACCTCATCGCCCATCGCTTGTTCAGGGCTCATGTACCCTGGCGTTCCGACGAAGGTCCCGGCCGCGGTAATGTTGTCGTCATAGCCACCGAACACCTGGGCGATTCCGAAATCGGCCACTATGGCGTGGCCGCTGGCAAGCAGAATGTTCTCCGGTTTGATGTCCCGGTGCACGACTCCGTTGCGGTGGGCGAAAGTCAACGCATCCGCGACTTCCCGCGCGATTCCAAGCGCATCCTCAATCGATAACTGGTGTTCTCGACGGAGCCGGTCCCGTAGCGACTCGCCCTCGACAACGGGCATCACGTAATAAAGAAATCCATCAGACTCGCCCGAGTCGATGAGGGTGAGGATGTGGGGGTGCTCGAGCTGCGCACCGATGGCAATCTCGCGGAGAAAGCGACCCCCGCCGACGGTCGCGGCCACCTCGGGCCGCAGGACTTTGATAGCAACCGTCCGGTGGTGCTTGAGGTCCGCGGCCAGGTAGACGGTGGCCATGCCGCCATGACCGAGTTCCTTGTCAATCTCATAGCGGCCGGCCAGCGCGGCTCTCAGGTCCTCGAGTGAGGAAGACATCGGGCCTAATATGGGGCTCGGAGGGATTGGGGGCTATGGGGTGGATTAGGAGGCGCTGGGCTACGACTACCACCGGGGTGACTGGCGGGTGAAACCGACCTTGGAGGATTTGACCTCCGTCTCTACTTCCCTTGGATCGTCCGGGTGATGAACTCGACCGGTGAGTGCGGGACATCTTCCCGGACGGTCAACCCGCGTTCCGTCGAGATGGACTGCCATTGGCTCCGGGCTGTCTGCCTGGGGCCACTGAGTGGCAGGATGACAACGGGCGGTTCCTCCTCACCGAGGACCCCACGCGGGGGTTTCGGAAGATCACTCCGCATGAGAAAAACCCGAAGCGACCCATCGCCACCTATGAGCGGTACATGAAGATACGGGCCGTCAGCGACAAGGTGATGATGGAGGTCAGGTGGACCGGGAGACGGATTCCCAAGCGGAGTCCCCTGAGCGAACTGCTCGACCTGGCGTTCTTCACTGGCCGACGGATCACAGCGATCTGTCAACTCACCCACGGCGACCTCCGGCTCGACGTCGGACCCTACGGAGCCATTCGGTGGCCGGCCGACAGTGACAAGATGGGCCGAGAGTGGGAGAGCATCCCACTGGAGCCCGGGGCCCGGCAAGCCATCGACCGCATCCTAGAGGTGCGCACCGTAGTCACCGACGACACCCCGTTGTTCCCGAGTGCCAAGGATCGGACCAAGCCCATCCGGTACGAACTCGCCAGGGACTGGCTCCGTTCGGCTGAGCGGCTCGCCAACGTGCCAAAGCAGAAAGGTGGAGCGTGGCACCCCTACCGCAGAGGGTGGGCAACCGCCAGAAAGACTAGTCGATGAAAGACGTAGCTGCACTAGGTGGATGGGGTAGCGAATCAGTACTGCGGGACGTTTACCAGCAGGCGGATATGGCTGGCATGATTGAAGTTATCGAAGCCCAGGCGAAGCTGCGCGATGCCAAGTGACCATTCGCAGAAAGCTTGCGTGAATGTTTGCGTGTTCGACCATTCCAA
>JAZFYL010000352.1:0-11153 GCA_036443495.1 Gemmatimonadales bacterium
CCGTGTCGGAGACGGTCACCTCGTCCCAAGCCGATTCCGCCATGGCCTCCGAGGCCGCTTCGGCCGAAGTCGCTCTCTCCAGTTCCGACTCGAGGGCTTCGACCTTTTCCTTGAGCCGTTGGTCGTCTGGCGTCTCTCGCCAGAGGATGCGATATACACCCAGGGCTTCATACCGATGGCCTTGGCTCAGGTACAACTCAGCCATGGTTTCGGTCGCGACGAGGTCCGGCTCGGTACCATCGTACGACTCCGCATCGGCTTCAGCTTCCTCCTCGACCGGTGCTGCCGTGGATTCGAGTTCGGCCGCCCGGGCCTCGACCGGAGTCGATGCTTCCTCCGTTTCGACCTCGCCCGAGCCGGAAGGCGCCAGCCCGTCCGCTTCGGCGCCCGCCGGAACTTCCTCGGGCGGCAAAGCCTCTTCCGATGATGCCGGTTCCACAGAAGACTCCGGCTCCTCGGCTGCCGCGGGAGCGAAGGGATCGCCGGTGGCGGTGCCGCCCTCCGCCGGCGACCAGGCACTGGGTAGCGGCTCCACTTCTTCGAACGGCGGCACGTCCGACTCCGCGTTCGATTCCAGCGGCTCGGTGGCACCGTCCGGCTGGCTCACGGCCTCCGGGATCGGGTCCTCTTCCGCCGGGGCGAACCAGCTGGAGACCGGCTCCGGCTCGACGGACTCCTCCTCCTGGGCACCGTCCGCCGGCTCCGTGTCAGCAGGGATGCTCCCCAGCAGCTCGGAGTCCTGAGGACCCTGGTACTCGTTGGCACCGGACGGCCGTAGCACGATGTCCTCGGCCGCATTGGACACCTGGTATTCACCCTCGCCGGCCGCTTCCAGGCTCAACTCCTCCGCGGCACTCGACATCTGGTATTCATTGTCCTGAGCGGCGCGGAGGACGATGTCCTCGCCTTTCTCGACAGTCACTTCCCCATCGGGGCTGTCTTCACCGACCGGCCGGAGACCTTCGGCATCTCCTGAGTCGTCGGCATCCCCCGGACCTTCGAACACCGCCGATTCCAAGCCGTCCAGGGCCGAGGAGCCCCCACCAGGCTCTTCAGGAGCCTCGAACACGGCTGACTCCAGGCCATCGATCGCGGCAACCCCGTCATCGGGCCCACCCGGCCCCTCGAACTCGGCTGCCTCGAACCCATCCACCACCTCAGGCGTCAGCGCCGGGGGCTCCCATGAGCTGGAAAGGGTATCAGCCGATTCTACCGAGGCCGGTTCGGCCTCCGTCGGCGCGACCCACGGGCTCGGTTCTTCGACCGCAGGTTCGTCCGCCTCGGCGGGGGGACCGGACGACCCTGCCAACGGATGAGCCCAGGGGCTTTCAGTTGGAACCGGGGAGGCTTCCTCTTCTGCTTCCGCGGCAGGCGTATCAACCGCCACGTCGGCGGCGGGGGGCTGGATTGGGGGTTCGAAGGGGCTGATCCCGCCGATGGTCCCGCTCGCCACCTCGGCGGTCGGCTCGCCCTCGGTGGCGTCAGGATCGGGTTCTGCGGCCGCCGGGAGTGGGGAAGTCTCCTCCGGCTCGTGGGATTCCGCGGCTTCGGTTACCCGGGCCAGCTGGTCTCGGGCTTCATCGTTGTTTCGATCGACTTCCAGGAGATACTCGAGCCAGCGTATGGAATCCGGGTACCGCTCACCCCGCTCGGTGATGTCCGCCAGCGCCTTGAGCGCTACCACGTTTTCCTGGTCCAGCTCCAGCACCTTTGTGAACGCGGCCTCGGCGGCGGAGTCGTCCCCGAGGTCGACATGGCACCGACCGAGAACGATGCGGGCGGGGGCGTGCTCGGGGTGATGCTCGAGGCCCAGGGTCAGAATCTCGATGGCCCGTTCCGGCTGGCCGGAATTGCGATAAGCGTTGGCCAAAGGCGCGAACGTGAGCCCTTCGGGATTCTCTCTGTGTTTGCGCTCGAGATTCTCGATCTGGCGGGTTGATGCCATCCCGGTTCCAATGCTCTAAGTTGTTGTGGGAATTAACCTAACGGTAAGCAACGTATCCACCTGTGTCAACCAGCCAGCCCGCTGTCGTCCTTGAGATTGGGCGTTGCCACATGTAGACTTATGTCTCTTTTCCGGCAGCGGGAACCGGTTTTCAAAGGGTGTCCTTCACATGATGCAAGCATTCCGAAGCAGCGCCAAGATCATCGCCGTGGTATTCGCGGTTCTGATGCTCTTGTTCATGGTAGACCTGAGCGGGATCACCGGAGGCGGCGGGGCCGGCGGCGGGGTCCTTTCGACCACGACGGTCGGGAAGGTCAACGGCCGCGGGGTCGATACGCGGATGTACGACCAGGCGGTCCAGGATCGCATCCGGTTCATGCAGCAGCAGACGACCAGGCCCCTGGGGCTCGAGGGCATCGAACGTGTCCGCGACGACGTCTGGGAGGAGATCGTCACCAGCATGGTGCTGGAGAGCGAGTATCGCCGTCGCGGGATCGTCGTTACCTCCGCTGAGGTTGCCGACGCGGTCCGGAATCTCCCGCCACAGGAGTTCCAGACCGCTCCGGACTTCCAAACCGACGGTGAGTTCGACTTTGAGAAATACCAACGCTGGCTCGGCTCGGCCGTTGGGCAGGGCTACGTTCCCTACCTCGAGGCCCGCTACGCCGACGAGTTGATGCGCCAGAAGCTTCTCCGCGTGGTCACCGCTGATGTCTATCTGTCAGATCCGGCCTTGTGGCGGCGCTGGCGCGATGGCAACGAGATCGTCAAGATCGGCTTGACCGCGATCACCCCCGGTACGGTGATACCCGACAGCGCCGTCGAGGTGACCGACGAAGAAGTCCGGGAGTACTACCGGACCCGACAGGACGACCTGCTCCGGCCCACGACAGCCTACCTGAGCTTCATCGCAGTGCCGCGCATCATCACCCGGGCCGACACCTTGTACGCCATCGACCACATCAACGAACTCCGTCAGGAGATTCTGGACGGCGAACTCTTCGAGGACGTCGCTCGTCGGGAATCGGCCGATTCCGTCGCGGCAGCCAACGGTGGAGATTTGGGTGAGTGGACCCGCGGCGACATGGCCCAGCCGTTCGACTCAGCGGCCTTCACGATCCAACTGAACACGGTCTCCGAACCCGTCCTGACCGACTTCGGGTACCACCTCATCGAGGTGACCCGGCGTAGCGGCGACACCGCTGAAGGCCGGCACATTCTCATCCCCATTGAGATTGCCGGCGAGCATCGCGATGAACTCGACGCCAAGGCGGACTCCCTCGAGATCCTCGGCGCTGACCGGCTCGACCCCGCGGCACTCGACACCACGGCCCGAGCGCTGGGCCTGGTGATCGGCGAAACCGGTCCGATACAAGAAGGAACTCGGGTGCAGCTCGGTTCGCGCGTCATTCCCGATGCCGGAGTGTGGGCGTTCAAGGCACAGGAGGGGGAGGTCAGCCCGGTAATCGAAACGCTGTCGGCCTATTTCCTCTTCCGGGTGGACAGCATCAACCCGGAGGGCGTGCCACCCCTGTCCGATCCCGACGTCCGCCAGGCCATCACCCATGAGGTCCGGAGCCACAAGAAGTGGGCTGCGGCACAGGCGGTGGGCACGGACTACGTCGCCCGGGTGGAGGCCGGTGGCACCATGGCCGAGGTGGCGGAGGAGATGAGCCTGCCCTACCGGGAGTTCGGACCCTTCACCCGCACGCGCCCGCCGCTTCCCAACCCGATACTGATCGGGTCGGCCTTTGGGCTGCAACCGGGCCAGCGCAGCGGTCTGCTGGAGACCCGCGAAGGGCTCTACGTCCTGGAAGTCCTGGAGCAGGATGCCGCCGACTCGACGGCATTCGTCGCCAGCCTGGATGAATATCGGGTCCAGGAGATTAGTATCGCCCGTCAGGACCGCGTCCGGAACTACATGACGGCCTTGCGGACTTCGGCGGATGTGATCGACCGCCGTGCCGATCTCTACCGTACCAACGCCCAACTGGAAGCGGATGCCGAACGGCTGCCGCAGAACCAGCAACTGGGGCTGTAGGGACGGCAGCTGGTCGGTGGATGCACATGACGACCGCGGGGCATCTCGATCGAGGTGCCCCGCGTTGCGTTCATCCCACCATGACCCTGCCCTACTGAGACAGCCGTTTGGGCTCGCCGTCAGTGTTGGGAGGATCGGAATCGAGTTGCCGCGAGGTGGGCTCCTTGGTGCTCGACAACTCGTCATTGGTTTCCGTGATGCTGCGCTTGAACTCGCGGATTCCCTTTCCAATCGACGCGCCAACCTCCGGCAAGCGCTTGGCCCCGAAGACCAGCAGCACCACCAGCATGATGACCATGATTTCGCCGAATCCGAGATTACCAATCATGATGCGCCACCTTCTAAAAAAGCGATCGAGCCACGAAGTATGCTACCATCACGCCGGCGAGGCTGAGCAGCGAAACGGCAAGACCGACAGGCCCCAAGGTGAAGTTTAGCACCAGGAGGTCGACGGAGACAGGCCCCACCGTGGGTGTCCAGGTGCTCACGAAGAATGCCTTGAAAGTGCTTTCCGGCAGGAATCGATCGAGCAGGGCGGTGATAAAACCGCCGACGACGAATCCCGCCGTGAGCACGCCCAGGTAGAACCCCGGTCGACGAGGGCCCGCCATCAACTCCTCCGCTCCAATACATACGTCACACTGGCGCTCAAGGCGTCGCGGGCCGGCGTCGGCGGCAACGACTCGAGCAGCTGTTCGGCCTCTCGGCCGATCGCCTGCGCCCGTTCCTGGGCGCGGTCGATCCCGCCGGCACGAGTCACCGCCGCGATGACTTCCGCAATCTGTTCGTCGGTGGGCTCCGACGCAGTCATGAGCCGGTCGACCTGGCGCCGCTCCGCCGCGTCCAATGTGGGGAGCGCGTAGATCAACGGCAGGGTGACCTTCTGCTCGCGGAGGTCGGACCCGGAGGGCTTGCCGGTCACCGCCTCAACCTCGGTGTAGTCCAGCAAATCGTCGATGATCTGGAAGGCCATACCAAGGTGCATTCCGAAGTCCCGCAATACCCTGCGGGTGTCCGGAGCGGCGGTGAGGGCCCCGACCTCGCAGGCGCCCGACAACAGCGAAGCGGTCTTTGATCGAATCAGCAGGTCGTAGTCGTCTTCGGTGAACGCCAGCGGATCGTGGGCCAGCAATTGGCGCATCTCTCCAATGGTCATCTCATTGGTAACCCGGCTCAACACACGAAGGGGCTCGAGATCGTCGAGTCCCACGAGCTCGATGACCGCGCGGGAGTAGAGATAATCCCCCATGATCACCGAAATCTGGTGACTGAACGCGGCGTTGACGGTGGGCATGCCACGGCGCAGCGTGGAATGATCGACGGAATCGTCGTGCACCAGTGTGGCCACGTGGATCAACTCGATCACCGCCGCCAGGGACACAATGCGGTCGGTCGGCCCACCAGTAGCTTCATCGGCAAGGAGGACCATGGTCGGGCGTAACATTTTCCCTTGCATCTGCAGCAGATGGGAATTCACCTGCGCGATCAAGCCGAAATCCGCCTCGATGATGCGCTGCAACTCCTCGCGAACCACCTGGAGGCGAGGGCGCAGGTGCTCCTGGATCTCGGGAAGACTGATCCGGGTCGTACCAGAATTCATGATCGTTGCGCGGCGTTGAGGCGAGCAACGCGGTCGCCGAGGTCCTGGAACTGGATGTCGACCGCCATGGCACGCTCGTAGCATGCCAGGGCTTCGGGGTACTTCTGCAGCTCTTCCCTGGCCCGTCCGAGCCAATACAGGAGGCCGATTTTTTCGTCGTCCTGCCCCGGCAACGCGTCGATCGCCCGCTTCAGGATGGACTCAGCGACGGGGTACTGTTCCTTCTCGTAGAACGACAGCCCCAGCGCCTCCGAGGTCCGCAGCCGCCCCTCCGGCGCTCGCAGCGCCTTCTGGAACTCGGCGATCGCCTCGTCCAACAACCCCATTTCCTTGAAGGCAATCCCCAAGTCGTAGTGGGATTGATAGTCCTCGGCTTCGATCGTCTCTTCGATGCCCCGCTTGAAGTGCTCCAGAATCTCGGCGAAGTCCTGCGCTTCATCACCGGTCGGCTGGGTGCGCTTGATGCGGATCCGAGCATCTTTCGGCCGGTCCGACTGGAGCAGCATCTGCCCCAAGTCGACGAAATCGTTCGACGGCTGAGGTGAGGCGGCCGGCGGCGCCGTCGCTCGCGGCTCCGCCTCCTCAACCGGCTCCAGTGAATGGAGCGCAGCCTGGGCCAAGGTATTCTCAGGATCGTGCTCCAGCACCCGGCCGTAGACCGCCATAGCCTTCTGCATCGCCCCAACCCGAACCAGGACATCCCCCAGTGCCAGATACGCCTCTACCAGCCTGGTCTTTTCGCCCGACCGGAAGGCCATTTCGACACGCTTCTGATAGAAGGGAATCTGATTCGGCGCAAGACGGAGCAATTCGTTCACCACGTCCGAGGCGTGGCTCCAATCCTCTTTGGTCTCGTACCGTAGCAAGGCGAGTTCCAACTCGGCCGTGCCCCGCTCCTGCTCACCAGCGGCGATGAGTGCTTCACCCAATGCCCGATGGGCCCACGGATCGTCGGGATCGTCGAGCACCTGATCCTCGAGATCCTCGATACTCGGTCCGACCGGTTCCTCCTCGCGGAGAAACGCCAGCGGCCCCTCAGCGGCCCCGGCTTCCACGGAGACCCCCTCACCACCACCCTCGGGAGCCTCCTCCTCGCCACCGGCCTCATCCTCCGCGACCTCGCCACCACCGAATGTGTGATCGGCCACAAAGCCGGTCGTAGAGGTCGCCACCAACGATTGGGCAACATCAGCCTCCTGTGGAACGGCCTCATCGATGGTAAGCTCTTCGCCGTGGTTGCTCTCGGCGGTGTGCTCGATAGCGATGTCGAGTCCCTCGATCCCCTCCGGTAGCTCGTCGCCCAGCTCGGCGGCGGTATCGACGAGCAGCCCTTCGATCGTCTCCACCGTCTCGGGCGATTCCGTTTCCAGCTTCGTCGCCTCGACATCCTCCAGAGCCTCGATGTCGGCTGCCTCTCCAGCGTCATCGTGAGCGCCGTGGTCGATCTCCAATTCTTCGACCTCCGCACCACCCTCCCCGGAGTCGTCAGGCCCGCTCGTCGAGGTCGAATCGCGGCCGTAATCTTCAACACCGGTATCCAGGAATACCAGACCGCCCGTGGCCGACGGCCGATGAGTGCCCGCTTTCGACATCCCGTGTCCACTCGGCCCGGCCTCGGCGGCGGCACCCATGGCCTCCAATTCGTCAGCGAGCTTCTCGAGGTCCTGTGGGGTCTCTTCATTGCGAGACAGGGCCCGGAGCAGCTGGGTCAGCATGGTCCGGATGTCGTCATTCCGGGCGAATTCCTCTCCAAAGGCGGTGATCTCTGTTATGGCATCGTCCCTATGCCCCAACGCATTCATCCGCTCCAGGTATTCCAACAGATTCTTCTTGGAGTTGACGACGACGTTCTTCCCAGCGTGAAGCCGGGCCAGTCTGAGGTAGGTCTGCACGCGACCCGGATTCGCCCTCAGGATCTTCCCGCACAAAGCGATGGCTTGGTTGGCCAGGCCCTGATTCGAGTAGAGATCCACCGCCCGCTCGTAGCTCTGCACGGCTGAGGCGGTGCTGTTGATCTTCATGTAGAGGTCGCCGACCCGGTTATACAGGGCGAGGTCGCCTACGGTCTCGTCACCGGACTCGAAGCCCTCGATCGCCTTGAGATAGACGTCGATGGCTTTGCGCCATTCCTCCCGCGACTCATGCTTGCGGGCTTTGAGTTTGAGCTTGTCCAGGTTCATTCGACTCTAGACGTCGTGGGGAAACGAAAGACTGACTTAGACTTAGCCCGTAAGATAGAGATCGCGCGGGGTAGGAGCAAGACGAGGGCCCGGCTCAGTCCCGGCCCCCAAACTGCTCGGGATCGAGGTCGCCCTCGGCCACCGCACGGGCGAGCCGCTCCAATTCGGGTGATGGCGCGCGATCTTCGTCGAGCGGCCGGATGGCCGGGCCTGTCAAACTCCGAATCCGGGCCTCCAGCCACCTGACCCCGCGGCCCGGCTTGAGCGGTTTGAGAAGCTCGATGCCCTGGACGCCGCAGAGCAGCTCGGCCGCCACGACACGTTGGGCGTTGCGGAGCACCCGGCCGGCCTTGTACGCGGCCCCCATCCCCATGGGAACGAAGTCCTCCTGGTTGGCGTCTGTGGGGATCGACCCGGTGCTTGCCGGCGTGGCCAGGATCCTGGATTCGGCCACCAACCCGGCGGCCGTGATCTGGACCATCATATAGCCGGATCGGAGACCGGGATCGGGCGTCAGAAAGGCGGGCAGGCCTTGCGAAAGGTCCGGGTTGACCAGTCGTTCGACGCGGCGCTCGGTCATCGCCTGCAGAGTCGTCAGGGCGATGGCAAGAAAATCCAGTCCCTGGGCCACCGGCTGTCCGTGGAAATTTCCCCCGCTGAGGACATCGCCGTTGTCGAACACCAACGGGTTGTCCGTCGATGAATTCACCTCGACGTCGCACACGTGCTCGGCGAAACGGATGGCGTCGAGTACCGCCCCCATGACCTGGGGCAAGCATCGCAGGCTGTAGGCATCCTGCACCCGTGGGTCGTCCACCCGGTGGGACTCGCGAATCTCGCTGTCGGTCAGCAGCTCTCGCATGACCCGCGCCGCCAACTGCTGGCCGACATGGGGCCGCACCTCCTGCACGCGTGGATCAAAGGGAGTCGGCGTGCCCCGAAGCGCCTCGAGGCTCATGGCCGCCGAGGCCATGGCCGTTCGCCACAGCACCTTGGCATCATGGACGGCCAGCGCCAGCATGGCGGTCTGGGCCTGGGTCCCGTTGATGAATGCCAGGCCCTCCTTGGGCCCGAAGCGGAACGGTGCCAGTCCCGCATCGGCCAACGCCGCCGCACCGGTTCCTCGGAGGCCGCCGTCACCGAGCGTTTCGCCCTCTCCCATCAAGACCTGAGCAATATGACTCAAAGGGGCGAGGTCGCCGCTCGCCCCGACACTCCCCTGCTCCGGGACCAACGGCACGATGCCGGCATTCAGTAGCTCGATCAGGGCAATCACCAGGTCCGGACGCACGCCACTCGTGGGCCGAAGCAGACCGTTGGCGCGAAGCACCATCACGGCCCGCACAACCGACGGGATCAGAGGGTCGCCAACACCGGCTGAGTGACTACGAATCAGGTTTACCTGTAATTGCTCCAGTTGCTCCGTGGGGATACGGACGTGCGCCAGCTTGCCGAAGCCGGTGTTGATCCCGTAGATGGTCTCCCCGCGTTCGATCGCGCGTTCGACGCGCGCGCGACTCTGCGCCAAGGCTGCGAGCGCATCCGGGTCGGCAACTACCGTTGTCGAAGGGTGACGGGCGACGGCAACCACCTGGTCTACCGTGAGAGACGCCCCGTCGAGGTGAATGGGGTGGGACATGCCCCGAAACTGTTCGGGGCATGTCCTGAACACAAGGGCGGGCTATTCCATTTCCCGCAGCAACTCCGGGTTTCCGGGGTCGGTCTGAAACGCCCAATCGAAGATGATCAAGTCACGTCCCACGTGCGTGACACGCAGCGACCCGAACCGGGCGAATCCGTCCCCGCCATCCATGGCCCACACGTATCCCCAACCCGCCAACGCCTGGATGGTAGTGGCCTGGTACTGTTGAACCGGCGCGTAGTCGATACTGGTCAGGTCCGCCACCGGCCCGGCTGCATAGAACTCAACACCCGTCCCGGCGCGGATCGGGGTCAGGAACAACCCACCCGCCGTCTGATCCACCGTGAAGTCCATGGAAAGATCCGACCCGGAACCGCCTAGTCCCAGTTCCGGATCCTGCACCCGTCCGTCACCATTCAGGTCCTGCCAGAAGCGGAAACCGGCATTGAGATCGTCGACCTGCCGGGCAAACAGTACCCGATTCCGGGCATCCGGGCGCGGCGTATCGTGTACGATCGGCGACCACAGGCTTTCCCAACCCTCGATCGTCGCCGACGAGATCCCGAAACAGCGTGGGGCGCCGTTGGTCAAGGCACTGGCGATGAACTCCGGAGCCACCGTGGTGCCTTCCAACGTCCACTGAGTGAGGCAGACGCCGACATCCAGGTCGTAGCCGGTGCTGTACACCCGGTAGTGGCTGAACCCTTGGGGGTCAGACTCGAACGCGTTGTCATTCCACACGAGGGCGACAGCACCGTCCAGGGACACGGGCGACAGCTGGGCGGGAGCGGGCAACGCCAACCGCTCGTCGACCACCACGATGGGGCTCGGGCCCGACTCGCCGCCGTCGAACGCCTCGGCGGTGACGTAGTACTCCAAGTGGGGGATGCCCTCGTCATGGAAGGAATTGGAGGTGGTGGAACCGCGGAGGCCGAAGTTTTCCCCCCGACTCCCTCGCGAGTACACGTGCCAAACCGCGAGATCGGGGTTGCCGTCATCGTTCCAGCGCAACACCAACCCCGTGGGAGCGCCCGGTGTGCCGGAGGGCTCGACTGTGTAATTGAGGCTGCTCGGCGGAGAGACCAGGCCCGAACCACCGTTCGACAGCCGGTCGGGATCGCAGCCCGCCGCAACCAGCACGATCGCTACCAACAACGTGACACGCATGACCGTCCACTCCTTGGGAAGGGATCATCCCCTCAGAAAGCATGAGGCGTGCCAGTCAAATTATGTCCATAACTGGTTTGATAACAACGTTTTAGCTCGACTACCCATTTCGCTGGATGTCCCTTTGAGAGGACATTTTCAGTCGGTGAAGGTGCTCTGATCGTAGTCGATCTTGATGTCGGGCAGGCTGGTCAGGTAGATGGAAAAAAACAACGCGAAGTTGCCCGTGGGGTTTCTCACGAATTCGAAGCGTGCGCGCCACTTGTGGAGGTCCCGCTCGAGGCTCAGTTGCTGCGCCTCGAATTGGCTGTCGGTGAAGTTGTACTGGGTGTTCCACGACACCGTCCAAAAGGGGGTTGGCGAGAACGACGTCCGGAAGCCGAGATTCTGCTGGGTGGGTTGATCGGGGATCCCCGGGATGCTCCGGGTTCTCCCCAGGGTGTAGTTGAAGCTCGCCGAAAAGGGCCGGCGACCGCTCAGCAGTCGGTCAGGGGCGCTGTAGGCCGCCCGGCCGTACCCCCGGGAGGGTTGGTTGAACGCCGGATTGACCTCCGGCGCCTCATCATCCGGTGGCTCGC
>JAZFYL010000353.1:0-2486 GCA_036443495.1 Gemmatimonadales bacterium
ATGCTTGTTGGACAGGAGTCAACCATGTCTTGCCGCCGTTCGCCTGCAATGGTACTGGTACTGACGCTGGTCGTCGTGCTGGGATGTTCCAGCGACCCTCCCTCAATCGTAACGCCGCCGACACCCCCGCCAACTCCGGTGTCGACCGTCACTGTTACCGGCGGACAAGGCCAAATCCTTGTCGGTGAGACTAGTCAATTCTTAGCCACCCTGCGGGATGCTGCTGGCGACACCCTGACGGGGCGGGCCGTCACCTGGACCAGCAGCGACACCACCGTGGTGGCGCTAGACTCTATCGGACTAGCTGGCGTCAATCTGTGCCGGAGCATCCTTTGCAAGGTTATCGCTGTGGGGTCGGGAGCGGCCACCATCACAGCCACCGCGGAGGGGCAGCAGGGGAATGCCAGCATCGCGGTAATTCAGTTGATTCTCCGGATCACCGGCGGGCCGACGGCCTTCGTGCGGGGGGATGTCGTCCGATTCACGGCGCAAGTGACCGATAGTGCCGGGGCTGTGTTTCCTGGGACCAACATTAGCTGGTCGGTACTCGGGGGGTTCGGCTTTTTCAACCGTGACGGGCAGACCGTGCGGTTCGTGGCCTACAGCGCGGGGCAGATCAGTGTCGTGGCGCGATCCGGCTCGGTCGCCGACACGCTGGCTGTCACGGTGTCGGATCGGACACTGACGGGGAGCTTCACAGTGGTCGGCCCTGGGGTCACGGCGAGTTCGGAGCGGACCTCGAACCTGTCGGTGTACCGCAACGTTCTCTACTCAGGCACCTTCTCTGGCAACGGGGCCGCCCACGTCTGGAGCATCGCGAATCCGACCAATCCTGTTCTGACGGATTCAATTTTCATCGATGCCAGTGTGGTAAATGACGTCAAGATCCGCGGTGACGGCACCCTGGCCGTCATCACGCACGAAGGTTCGAGCGACGGTCTTAACGGGGTCACGCTGCTGGATATGACCGATCCCCATCACCCCACCGTGATCACCCGCTACACGCCGGGTCTGTTGGGGGGAGTGCACAACGCGTGGATCGACGGCAACCATTTGTATGTGGTTTCCCCCGGGCTAAGTATCCTGGACATCAGCGATCCAGCCAACCCGACCCGGGTCGGCTCCTTCTTCGGCGTGCCCGCCCACGATGTCTACGTGCGGGGCGGTTTGGCGTTCTTGTCGACCTATGGTGATGGTCTCACCGTCCTCGACGTGGGCGACGGCCGGGCGGGGGGTTCGCCCAGCAATCCTGTCCAGGTAGGCCAGCTCGTTATCCCGAGGGTCTTCCACCACAACACCTGGTACTGGCCGGCGGCGGGCTACGCCTTCGTCGGAGACGAGGTCGGTGTTATGCACGTCGTCGACGTGTCAAACATGTCGGCGCGCCGGCAAGTCGCGACGTTCGGGGGTGCGAGCCCCCATAATTTCTGGTTGGACGAGAGCCGCGGAATCCTCTACGCCGCGTGGAGCAGCCTGGGCATCCGGGCGATCGACGTGAACGGACAGCTCATGGGGCAACTCGAGCAACAGGGGCGGGAGATCGCCATTCTGGCGTATAGCGGGGCTTCGATGTTCGGGTGGTCTCCGCAACTGCACAATGGCTACATCTACCTGTCGGATATCTTCTCAGGGGTGTGGGTGCTCCAACCGAATTTCTAGCGGGTCCGTAGGGTCCATTGGGGCATCATCGTTGTGCTCGGCATTCCTCACCACAAACGCAAATGGCGGCCCGTTCGGAACCGCCATCATCCCAACACATTGCCGGATGGAGCGTACCGGGCTCGAACCGGTGACCCCCTGCTTGCAAAGTATCTATGAGGAAGGTGAATGCGTGCAACCTGCACATTCTAGGGGCTGAGATGCGCACATTTCCGTGCATCGACACCCCCATGCGTGCATCCTGCACGGAAATGTTAGCACAAATGTTGGCACACTAGGCGCGACTCAACACCGGTATGTTGGCCACAGCCCTCGCCGCCGGGGCCGCCAGTCTCAGCGTCTGCGTCCGTTGCCGAGTGGTCGAAGGCGCACGCCTGGAGAGCGGGGAGGGTAGCGTCCCAATCACGGCATCCTGTCACACTTTCTGCGATAGACCGCACGATCTGCCGTAGTTCCCACCTCCAAATGTCACAATCTGCCGCACTGAATGGACAGCTTTGCCCCATTCGCTGGCGGCAACAGTGGCCAGGCCCCGTCGCTCGAGGACATGGCCCGCTGTGGCGTCCTAGAGCGGCTCTGACACCTTTCCTGTGGAGGGGTGGGGCTCTTCCGGTCAGGCTGGTGGATCGGGGCGATCTGAGCGTGGAAGCTGGGGCTGCCGGAACATCGCGAAGTAGGAGCACAGGGACCAGCGCACCTGCTACGTCGGTCTCTCCACGACGTCCAGATAGCGCTCCGCCACTCGCGTCCACCGCCACTTGCCCGTCCCTCGGACGCCGTTAGTCGGCTGCGAAAAACACGGGTGCGGCCGCCTTCTGGTGCGGAGT
>JAZFYL010000354.1:0-7390 GCA_036443495.1 Gemmatimonadales bacterium
GAAGACATCGAGGGATTCCTGGCCGACTTCCTCGGCGTTCGAAAAGTGCTGTGGCTTGGTGAAGGGATCGTGGGTGACGACACCGACGGCCACGTTGACGACCTGACCCGATTCGTCGATCCGACCACGGTGGTGACGGTCCTGGAAGACGATCCACACGACGACAACTACGAGCCCTTGCAGAACAATCTGGAACGGCTGCGCGGGATGACCGACCAGGACGGAACACCGCTGCGCATCGTCCCCCTGCCGATGCCGCCGCCGGTGTTCCATGACGGTGAGCGTCTGCCGGCCAGCTATGCCAATTTCTACATCGCCAACGATGTGGTTCTCATGCCGGCCTACCATCCTGAACGCGACGCGATCGCGCTAGGCACTCTGGCGGCCCTCTTCCCGACCAGGCAGATCGTGCCCGTTGATTCCGTCGACCTGGTGTGGGGCCTGGGGAGCGTGCACTGCCTGACCCAGCAGTGGCCTGCCCTAGCGGGATGAGACGCCCGCCGCCTCCTCCAGTGCGTCAGTCAACGCGGCGATGTCGCGGTCATCATTGTAGAGGTAGGTCGACACGCGCACCGCCTCTCCCCGGATCGCCACCTGGATGTGCCGACGCTCCAACGCCGATCGCAACGCTTCCCCCTGTGCCGGATCGAGCCGGAGTCCGATGATGTGCGGCGCGCGCTCGTCCGCATCCGGTACCCCGTAACCCAGGCGGGTAGCTTCATTCGCCACCCGGTCCGTTAGCCGCCGGCAGTAGGCGGCGATGGCTTCCACGGTCCATTCGCTCAGCTGCTCCAGGGCGGCCCGAAGCATCGGCAGCAGGATGAAGTTGGCCGTCTCACCTACGTCATACCTCGTGGCGCCTTCCCTATAGTCGTCCCGGTAATCCGCCAACCGGGAAAAATCATCGCTACCGGGCCGGGACAACCACGTCTCCTCCAGCGGCACGCCGCCGTCCAACACCGGACCGTACCACGCTACGCCGATGGAGTACGGGCCCAACAGCCACTTGTAGGACGCCGACACCACGGCGGTCGGGCGGACGCGTTCCACGTCGAATGGCATGACACCAATGGACTGGGTACCGTCGAGCACGAGATGAGCGCCGACCGCGCGGGCCCGATCCGCCAGTAGTTCTGCGTCGATGCCGCGCCCGTCGGTCCAATGCACTGTGCCGAGCGCGACCACGGCGGTCCGGTCGTCGATCGCCGCTTCCAGGGCCTCGGTGAAGCTTCCCTCCCCTGGGGCCGGCGGCTCGACCACGCGCATCTGCGCCCCTGCCTCCTCCGCGACCCGGCGCCAGCAATACACGTTGGACGGCATCTGCCCTGCCGACATCAGGACCGTCTGGCCTCGCTGCAGCGGTATGTTCCGGGCCACGGTCGAGAGTCCATAGGACGCCGACGGAATGATCGCAACACGGCTGGCGTCCTTGGCCTTGATCAGATCGGCGAACAGCGTGCGTACGCTAGCCGAATCCTCGAAGAAGTCTGCCGGGGTGATGGTCGACGGGTTACGCTTGCGGCGCATCCCTTCGATGCCGGCCTCTTCGACTCGCCGCAGGAGCGGCGACATGTAGGCACCGTTGAGATAGTGGACGTCGGCGGGGAGCTGAAACGCCTCACGTTGGCAATCGAGCATCAGTCCTCACAGTTCAACGTTGCAGTCGGTAGCCGGTCTTCCGAACCGTGAGAATATACTGCGGCTGACTGGGATTGTCCTCCAGCTTGCGCCGGAGCTCCGCGATGTGGGTATCGACGGTGCGGCTGGACACGTCCGCTTGATAGGACCAGACGGTGCTCATGAGATCGAAGCGGGAGGCCACGGCGCCGTCGCGCTTGAGGAGCGCCACCAGCAGATCGAACTCCTTCGGCGTCAGGGAAACGGCGGCCCCACCGCTCGTCACTGACCGGGACCCCAAGTCCACCTCGACCGCGCCGAACCTCTGTATACCACCGAGCGACTGGCCTCGCGTGGTGCGCCGGAGAAGCGCCTCGACCCGAGCCAGCAGTTCCAGAACGCCGAAAGGCTTGGTAACGTAGTCATCCGCCCCGAGGCGCAACCCCCGCACCTTGTCCGCCTCCTCCCCGCGGGCGGTGAGAATGAGGATCGGCCAATCACACCCCTCCTCCCGCAACGCCTTGAGAACACGGAAACCGTCCAACTCCGGAAGCATGAGGTCGAGTATCAACAGGTCCGGCCGGAGTTGTCGGGCTACCGCCAACCCTTCACGGCCGTCCGCCGCCACGGTGACCTGGTACCCTTCAATCTCGAGGTTGTTCCGGAGTCCGTAGGCGAGATCGGTATTGTCCTCGACCACCAGAATCGTCTGGCTCATTCGACACTCGCCGCCTGGATCACCGGCGCGGGCCGATCGTCACCCGTCCGGTCGGACGCGTCGCGTGCTCCAGGCTCTTCCATTGGAGGTTCCGCGGGCCAACTGAGGACGAACCGAGCCCCGCCCCCATCGCCAGGCTCCGCCCAGGCACGTGCTCCCTGCAACTCCGCCAATTCCTTGACGATCGCCAGCCCGATGCCGGTGCCGGCGACGGCGCTGGCCTGGTGACGCTCCGATCGCCAGAATCTCTGCCAGACTTTGGCACGCTGCGAAGCGGGAATCCCGGGACCTTGGTCCTCGACGACAATGCGAGGCTCTCCCTCCACAGTCTGGACGGAGACGCGAATCACCTGGCCATCGGGGCCGTACTTGACGGCATTGTCCAACAGGTTCAGGATCATCTGTCGCATCGCGTCGGGATCCGCCCGGACGATCACGCCGGGCTCGACGGTCATGGCGATCTCGCAGTGGCGGGCCGTCGCCAACGGCGTGAAGTTGTTCACCGTCTCGGTGACCACGCGGCCAAGGTCGCAGGGTTGGCGCTCCACACGTGGAGCGTGACTTTCTCCCCGCGAAAAATAGAGCAGATTCTCCACCAAATGAGTCAGGCGTCGCGTCTCCTGGTCGATAATGGCGAGTGAACGCCGCCGTTCATCCTCACTCCGCACCCGCCCGAGTTGGAGCGTCTCGGCGAACATCCTGATCTGAGCCAGCGGGGTGCGAAGTTCGTGGGATACACCCGAGACGAAGTCGATCCGCAATCGTGCCAGCATCTGTTCTCGCCGCCACAGGACCATCGCGGCGGCGATCATGCCGACCGCCAGAGCAAACAAGGTGAGGAGTAACGGCAAACGGCGCGTGGGGGCGCCACCGATGATGAGCGTGTTCGCCATGTCGGGAGCGATGGCGACGGTCACTGTCATGCCGCCGAGGTGAGGAGCGACCGGTGCGGTGGCAACATACGTCGAAGGGTACTGGATCGCCGAACGGTACACGGTGGCGCCGTTCGGCCCGGTTACCGTTTCGGCGGTGGCGCTGTCGGCGGCCCGACCACGGGTTAGTGCGGAGGGTAGGATCGGGCTGCGGTGGACCGCCTCGTCAATCGCTGCTCCCAGCGCTGCGACGGTCGTCAGGATGCCAAATACCACGTCAGGCTCGCCCGCTTCTCGGGCCACCCTATAGATGACGACGGATCCATCCTCCGAAGCGGGTCCGAACAGGGTTCGGAATCGCCAATCTTCGTCGCTGGTAGCCGCAAGGTCGGCCATCACCGTGTCGCTCAACCAACCGCGGGTCTCTCCCGACGCTGTGCCACCAACGGTCAGCCTGTCATCCCCGTTGTCATGCAGGTCGAGTGCGAAGAAGGCGACCACCAACCCGGCCGCTTGCCGCAACCGTGGCTGCGCCTCGAGGTCCTCGGGTGTGGGGAGGGGAGCTGTGGGATCGCGCGCCAGTGATTGGCCCAGGAAGTTGAGCAGGGGGGACACCCCGTAGTAGTCGACCTGTTGCACGACCCGTGAGGCCAATACCTCCGCGCCGAGTTCAGCGTAGTCCTTGAGGATGGTGCCTGCGGTGTCCTGGTGAAACTCCTCGGCGCGATAGGCCTGCAGTGCCAGCACCCCGATCAGCAGGAGCGCCAGTGCAAGAAGGACGGCCATAAAGGACGGGCGGAATCGAGATGTCATACGTTCCTTCGCAGGGTGTACAGCCGGAGAATCCTGCTTCAAAGCTAGGCTCCGGGAAGCGTGCCGCCTACCCGGCACACGACTTCCTGACAAACTGCTGACAGCCTCCGGCAACCCCGAGCGATGCCCGGCCTCACTGCGTCCCGGCTGCTGCCGACGATACTTCCCCCGAACAGAGCACACCACCGATCACCGTCGCCCTGCAAGCGTTGGGGTGGAAAAGGTAGAGCCACTGGTTGACGTCGCCGGCGTCGATGATGGCAAAATCGGCGGCCTTGCCGGGCTCGAGGGAACCCACCCGCGATTCGAGGCCCACGGCCCGAGCGCCGTACACCGTGGCCCCCTTCAGCGCCTCGGCGGGGGACATGCCTTGCTGCACACAGGCCAGTGTCAACGCCAAGGGCAAGTGCATGTTGGGGGCTGACCCGGGGTTGAAGTCGGTGGCAACCGCCACCGGGACGCCGGCATCGATCAACCGCCGGGCCGGCATCGGGGCCTGTCGCAGGTAGAGAGTGGCCAGAGGCAAGCTGACAGCCATAGTCCCGCTCCGCTTGATAGCGGCGACCCCGTCGGCGGAAATGTACTCCAGGTGATCGGCCGAAACCGCGCCGACTTCCGCGGCGAGTTCACCGCCACCGCCCGCCGCCAGTTGGTCGGCGTGAAGTTTGGGGTTCAGCCCGTGTTGCCGACCGACTTCGAGAATGCGCCGGGCCTCTTCGACGGTAAAGGCACCGTCTTCGACAAACACATCGCAGAACCGGGCAAGTCCCTCAGCGGCAACGGCAGGAATCATCTCCTCGACGACAAGGTCGACGTACCCGCGCCGCCGATCGCGAAACTCCGGAGGCACCACGTGGGCACCGAGCAACGTCGGCACGAGCCGCACCGGCTGCTGTTCGGCAAGATCGCGATACACCCGGAGGAGCTTGCACTCCGTCTCTGTGTCGAGACCGTAGCCGCTCTTCGCCTCGACCGTCGTCACACCCAGGGAAATCATCTCACGCAAGACGGAGTGCGCCCGCTCCGCCAGCGTTTCTTCCGGAGTTGCTCTGGTCGCAGCCACCGTCGACAAGATGCCGCCACCGGCTCGAGCGATCTCCTGGTACGTCGCTCCCAGTGACCGCAGTTCGAACTCATCCGCACGGCTGCCACCGAACGCCAAATGGGTGTGGCAATCAACCAGGCCCGGGATCACCAACCTCCCGCCTGCATCCCAGCGTTCGGCGCCCGCGTAACCGGCCGGGAGGTCGCTCTCGGCTCCCAGCCACACCACGTCTTCCCCCTGCCACACCAGTGCCGCATCCGCGATGGTGTGGAGGTCGCCCTGGCTACCCTCGGCGCGACAGGTGGCCAGCATGCCAATGTTCCTCAGAACGGTGGCCACGGCGCCTCAGCCGTTGATCATGGGGAGATCGACCCCCCGTTCGTTGGCCGTCTCTATCGCCAGGGGGTAGCCCGCATCCGCGTGTCGCATTACGCCGCTCCCCGGATCCGCGGTCAACACCCGTTCCAGCCGGCGATCGGCCACTTCCGTTCCGTCGGCGACACACACCATCCCGGCATGGATGGAGTAGCCGATGCCCACACCGCCCCCGTGATGGAGAGACACCCAGCTCGCACCGCAGGCGGTGTTCAGCATAGCATTGAGAAGCGGCCAGTCAGCGATCGCGTCCGAACCGTCGAGCATGCCCTCCGTTTCCCGGTTGGGGGACGCGACCGAACCGGTGTCGAGGTGGTCCCGACCAATGACGATCGGCGCCTCCACTTTGCCTTTCTTCACGAGCCAATTGAATTTGAGACCCATTTCCGCGCGCTCTCCATACTCCAGCCAGCAGATTCGGGACGGAAGACCCTGGAAGTGGACCCTTTCCCTCGCCTGATGGATCCAGCGTACCAGCGATTCCTTCTCTGGAAAGGCCTCCAAGACGGCCTCGTCGGTCACCGCGATGTCCTGGGGATTCCCGGACAGAGCCGCCCACCGGAACGGGCCGGCTCCGCGGCAGAACAGCGGCCGGATGTACTCGGGGACGAAACCCGGAATCTCGAAGGCATCGGCCATGCCGCGATGGTCCGCCACTTGGCCACGGAGGTTGTTGCCATAATCGAAAGTGACAGCTCCTTGGGCCTTGAGGTCGAGCATCGCCTGGACGTGTACCACCATGGAATCCAAAACACGCCGCTCGTATACCTGCGGATCGCTGTCTCGAAGGGCGGCAGCCTGCGCCAAGTCCAGACCCACTGGGATGTATCCCAGCCGAAGATCATGGGCCGAGGTCTGGTCGGTCAGCACATCAGGGACGATGCCCCGGCGATACAATTCGGGAAGCACCTCGGCGATGTTTGCCACCAGGCCGACCGAGAGGGCGGTTCCCGATGCTTTGGCTTGCAACACCAGATCCAACGCCTCATCGAGGTCGGTTGAGAGTTGGTCGCAATACCCGTCCTCCACCCGCCGCTGAATGCGGGTGGGGTCGACATCGACGCCGAGAAAGGCGCCTCCGACCATCGTCGCGGCCAGAGGCTGGGCGCCACCCATACCGCCCAGACCGCCCGTCACTACCAACCGGCCTTTCAGACTTCCGGCGAAATGCTGCCGGGCACATTCGCCAAATGTCTCGTACGTCCCTTGTAGAATCCCCTGCGTACCGATGTAGATCCAGGAACCAGCCGTCATCTGTCCGTACATCGTGAGTCCGAGGGCATCCAGCCGCCGGAACTCGTCCCAGGTGGCCCATCGTGGCACCAACTGCGCGTTCGAAATGATAACCCGCGGTGCCTCCTCGTGCGTACGGAACACACCCACCGGCTTCCCGCTCTGAACCAACAGAGTCTCGTCGTTCTCCAGCCTACGGAGGGTCTCTACGATCTTGTGGTACGAGGCCCAGTTCCGCGCGGCCTTGCCGCCCCCGCCGTACACGATCAAGTCCTCCGGCCGCTCGGCCACGTCCGGATCCAGGTTGTTCATCAGCATCCGCATAGCCGCCTCCTGGTGCCAGCCCTTGCAGGTCATGACCGACCCATGGGGGGCACGGATGGCGTTCGGGGGCGCGGAGGTGGTGGTGGTCATGGGGACTCCGGTCGGGTGGCTGAAACCGAAACCTAGCACTGACACCGGGAACGGGCAGGTGCCGTCGACAGCCGGGTGGTGGGGGTTTCGGGATATGCTGGTTTTTTAGCATACTTGGCGGACCCGAGGTCGGGGGGATAGACTCAGGAGCCGATCCCAATTGCAACCCTCCGGCCCACGGGCCTATCAAACTGGTTGCCACGGATACCCTTGCACGGGGAGTCAGGACCCTGACGAAACAGCAACGGACCAAGAGTGCGGATCCGGAGACAGTGGAAGTCGCCCTGGCAGCTAGCGGCGACG
>JAZFYL010000355.1:0-3752 GCA_036443495.1 Gemmatimonadales bacterium
ATTGTTCGAACAGGAACCGGAAGGTCTTCTCGAGATCTCGCGCAATCGCCCCGCGAACCTCAGGGGGCAACGACCACACCTCGTGCTTGAACGGTCCGATCGTCTTCTTGCGCGTCTTGTAGTAAAACTGGTCGTCGGAGTCCTCCGACTTACGTTCGCCGGCCAGGTTCTCGTCGATGTAGGCATACATCGCGGCCTTGAGGTCGGCCGGCAGTTGCGGATGGTCGAACACCATGTTCTGGAAGTTCGTGGCCAGGTGGATCTCGCACGTTTCCACCCGGGAGAAATTGCCAAACGCGTCGCTGGGCAAGGTACTGGCCCCGTGCTGCACGGCGCCGGCCAGCCCGTATTCCTCACGCGCGACGCGCGACAACTCCGCCAGCGTGTCGATGTCGATGTTGACGTCGGCGATGGAACCATCCGGCAGCACGATGCCGCCATGACTGGTACCCGTCTGGACGGAAATCTTGCTGATCCCCGTGAAGGTCCCGCGAGCACTCAGCGCGGCGTCGTAGTCCTTCATGAAGGCCCGCAATTCCTCGACCGTGCTGTTCTTGTGACCGACTTCGCCGATTTCGCCGCCCACTGACACGGTCACCTCTTCGGGTTCCACGCCACGGATGTGCTCAGTGATTTCGGCACAGCGCCCCGCGTTGTCGCGTTGTTGATCTTCCAGCGTGGGCAGCGACAAGTCGACCAGGGTCGACGTGTCGATGTCGATGTTGTAGAAGCCGGCCGCGACCTCTTCGGCGATGAGGGTCTTGACGTCGTTGACTTCCGACTCAGGATCGGCGGCGTACTTCTTGGCGTTGACCTGGCAGTGATCACCTTGAATGAACAGCGGGGCGGTGTACCCCTCACGCAGCGCCGCCCCCTGAACGACCGCGACATATTCGGCCGGACGCTGGCCGGTGTACCCGATTTCCGACCGGGCGATCTCGATAAGAATCGCGCCGGCCTTGCCGGCCTTGGCGGCGCGAAACACCGCCCGTGCCGTGTCGTAGACCATGATCCGAATGTTGATGGCGGGGACCGTGAATCCGCTGCACTCGCCGCGGCCACGTGCCTGGTACAGGCCCTGAATCGACGCCGGGCGGGCACCGGTCGTTTGTCCCAGTTCCCACAGGAGCCACCGCGCCGCGTCCCGCTCGGACTCCGACCCGAAGACGGCCTGCCACACCAGACGGTCCGTCGCCTCAGACTGTAGCTTGGACGCATCGTTGATTTCGACGCCACCGGGCACCAGCGTCACGGCGCCGCCATATAACTCCACGGCCTGCCGGATTTCGTCTGACATGAGTGCTTTCCTCGAGGAGGGTTCATGCCCGCAACGCGCAAAATCTAGGCCCAGTCCCAGGGGCCGTCAAACCAAACGCGGGCCACTCAAACCTCCACTGGTTTAGGCTCCTCCGACGATTCGTCGGGCTCCGTATCCGCCCGGCCCATGGCCGCAAAGGTGAGCCGCTTGCCCAACTCCACGCCGGGTTGGTCGAACGGATTGACCCCGTACCACACCCCGGCATACCCGACCGCCAACTGAAAGAACATCACCAGCTCCCCCACCGCCCTGGGCGACAGATCAGCCAGACTGATGCTCATGCTGGGCCGCCCGGTTTCAGCCAAGGCCATTTCGGTGGCTCGATACTCCGCGTTCAGGAGTTCTCCCAGCGTGTGCCCCGGCAGATAGGCCGCCGCCTCGGGAAGATGGTCCGCCTCGGGAATGGTGACGTCGCATCCCAAATCGTCCACCGTGACGAAGGTGATCACCTTGTCGTGCGGGCCCTCGATGAACAGTTGTACCAGACTGTGCTGATCGGTGGCGCCGACCGCCGCGAGCGGCGTCGGGCCGGTATGGACTACCCCGCCCTGCCGGTCGAACTTCTTGCCCAGGCTCTCCGCCCACAGCTGGCAGTACCAGGCGCCGAACTCCCGCAGTCGGTCGGTGTAGGGCATCAGGACATGGATACGGGCACCCTGGGTCATGTCGGCGGCCCACATGAGCCCGGAGTAGAGGGCGGCCGGGTTCCGCATCAGGCCTTCATGCTGCGCCCCCTCCAATGCCTCGGCCGCGCCGGCAAGCAACTCCCCGATATCGACACCGACCAGAGCGAGCGGGAGCAGCCCGACCGGCGACAGGACGCTGAACCGGCCGCCCACCGCGGCAGGAACCTCGAGGGTGGCGATGCTCTCCCGTTCCGCGATTTCGCGGAGGGCTCCCCCCGCCTCTTTGGGGCCGGTGGTGAACACCAGGTGGCGCACAGCGGCGGACCCCAGGGCTTCTTCTAGCCACGCTCGGACGACCAGGTACTGTGCCAGCGTCTCGGCCGTATTGCCGGACTTGCTGATCACGTTCACCAACGCCCGGCGGGGGTCGATCCTCGCCAGGGTGTTATGAATAATGGAAGGATCGACGTTGTCCAGGACCGTGAGTCTGGGATAGTATTCCCGGGCTTCGTCGTCCCATTCATTCCATTGGGGCCCACGAATCGCGCTCAACAGGGCGCGCGTCCCCAGAGCCGAGCCTCCGATGCCCAGCACGATGACGTCCTCGTGCGCCTGGCCCAGGCCCTCGGCGAACGTCTCGATCTCGGCCACCGTATCGGCCTGATCGGCCAGGTCGTAGAAGCCGTACTCCCCGGCGTCCCGGCGCGAGCGCAACTCGGCGTGGACCTGGGGGAAGCGTCGCACCAGTCGCTCCAGTCCCGCTGGTTCCAGTCCGTGTTCGCCATCCAGTTCGGGGCGCAGCATTCGGGCGTGGTCGAGCAGCATCAGGCCACCTCCAGGGTCAGTCCGTCGTAGGCCGGGCGGATGCCCTCAGGTAATTCCGCTTCCAGTTCAGCGTGACCCGTCTCATGGGTGAGATGGATCAGATACGTTTCTCGAGCCCCCAGGTCCTGGGCGGTCTCGGCCGCCTCGGCGATGCTCAAGTGGGTCGGATGCGACCTCCACCAGAGCGCGCTCAGTACCAGGACATCCAGCCCCTGCAGATGTTCCCTCGCCTCGGGCGGCACACTCTTCACATCTGTAATGTAGGCCATTTTTCCGAAGCGGTAGCCGAACACCCGCGAGTGGCCGTGGAGGAACTCGAGGGGGAGGATCGGCTGGCCGGCGATGTCCACCTCCAGCCCCGCCTCGAGCGGGTGCAATACCAGACTGGGCTTGGACGTCCCGCGGAACGGCTGAAGCGCATCGTCGAAGATGTAGCGATACCTCGTCCGCAGCAGATCCAGAGTCTCACGCGGTCCGTACACCGGCAGCGAGCGACCATGCCTGACGGTGAAGATACGGAGATCGTCGATGCCGGCGGTGTGGTCTGCGTGTTCGTGGGTGTAGAGCACCGCATCGGCCCGCTGGATCCCGGACCGCACCAACTGGAGCCGCAATTCCGGCGGCGTGTCGATGAGGATGGTGGCGCCGTCCGTCTCCAGCACCGCTCCCGTGCGGGTGCGCCGGTCCCGTGGGTCGTCGGATTGGCACACGGTACAACCGCACCCGACCTGCGGGATCCCGAACGAGGTGCCGGTCCCGTTCAGCGTCAGCCGCATTGGACTCAGAGGGCCTCGACCTTGAGCAGGTTGGTCGTGCCCGGTACGTCGAACGGCACGCCCGCGGTCACCACGACCCGGTCTCCAGGGCCGGCCAACTGCATGTCCAGGATCCGGCGCCGCGCCTCGGCCCACATCGAGGAGTAGTCCGGGAAGTGGTCGACGTGGATGGGAATGACCCCCCAAACCAGCGCCAGCCGGCGGTAG
>JAZFYL010000356.1:0-3741 GCA_036443495.1 Gemmatimonadales bacterium
TCGGCCGGGCCTGGGAAGCCGGCGTGTCCCGTCTCGTCATCATCGGAGAATCGCGCGCGTCCACGGAACTCGGCCGGACCATGGCCCGGGAGGAAGCCCGCATCGCCTTCACCGCCGGCGTTCACCCCCATGATGCCAGTGAGTGGTCCGACGATTCCGCCGACTGGCTGCGGTCGGTGGCGTCACATTCCGGGATGGTGGCGCTTGGGGAAATTGGCCTCGACTACCACTACGATCACTCACCCCGCGCGGCCCAGCACCAGGTCTTCGAAACGCAACTGTCCCTTGCCCTCGAGCTGGGACTCCCGGTCGTGATCCACGCTCGCGAGGCCGACGACGACATCGCCGCCATCCTCCGCAACCACCCTGCGGTGCCGGCCATCATGCACTCGTTCAGCAGCGGCTTGGGCTTGTGGCGCACCGCTCTCGATCTGGGACACTACATCTCGTTCAGCGGGATGGTCACGTTCAAGAACTGGACCCTCGACGAGGCCGTCCGTGGCACACCGGACGATCGCTTGTTGGTGGAGACGGACGCTCCCTACCTGGCGCCTGTTCCCCGGCGGGGCAAGCGCAACGAACCCGCTTTCGTGCGCCACGTGGTTGAGCGAGTGGCCGACATTCGAGACCAGCCGGTGGAACGGGTCATCGAGCACACCGGCGCCAACGCGGCCCGCCTGTTCCGCTGGAAAGAAACCCCCGGCGGCGCATAGCTCCCTCAACTCCTTTCACCGCTCTCCAAATATTCCTCGCATTCATTATTCATTATTCAATATTCAATCTTTCCAGCCCCCCCTTTCACGATTACCCTTAGCGGATTCTCGAACCAGTCATTTCAGGAGCACGCCTTGTCATCCGTACCCTCCGACATCGCCATCGCCCAGGCCGCGACGCTAAGACCCATTGTCGACGTGGCAGCCGATCTGGGGTTGGGCCCAGAGGATATCCTGCAGTACGGCCACACCAAGGCCAAGATCCTCCCGCGGGCCGTCGAAGGCCGCCAGAAAAAGGGCCGCCTGGTCCTGGTGACCGGCATTAGTCCCACACCAGCCGGGGAAGGGAAGTCGACCTGCACGGTCGGCGTGGCCCAGGCACTGCGCAAGATGGGTAAGGACGTTGTGGTGGCATTGCGAGAGCCGTCTCTGGGACCGGTGTTCGGCATCAAGGGTGGAGCGGCCGGCGGAGGGTACGCACAGGTGGTCCCCATGGAGGAGATCAACCTGCACTTCACCGGTGACTTCCACGCCATCACCTCGGCCCACAACCTCCTCTCGGCCATGCTCGACAGCCACATCCATCATGGCAACGCGCTCGGCTTCGACCAACGGCGCATCAGCTGGCCCCGGACGATGGACATGAACGACCGGGCCCTGCGCCACGTGGTGCTTGGCCTGGGCGGGATCGGTGGCGGGCCGACCCGGGAAGACCACTTCGTGATCGTGCCGGGGAGTGAAGTCATGGCCATCCTGTGTCTGGCCACTGGGCGGGCCGACCTCGAACGGCGCCTGGGGCGGATCGTCGTGGGCCTGACCCGCGACAAGCAGCCGATCACCGCCGCCGACCTGCAGGCCGACGGGGCCATGGCGCTCCTCCTCAAGGACGCGTTGCTGCCCAATTTGGTCCAGACGCTGGAGGGTGGGCCGGCATTGATCCATGGCGGACCGTTCGCCAACATCGCCCACGGCTGCAACTCGATCATGGCCACCGAACTGGGTCTGTCCCTGGCCGACATCGTGCTGACCGAGGCCGGGTTTGGTGCCGACCTGGGAGCCGAGAAATTCTTCGACATCAAGTGCCGTGCGGGAGGACTCAAGCCCGAGGCCGCCATCCTCACCGCCACTGTCCGGGCCCTCAAGATGAACGGGGGCGTTGCCAAGACGGACTTGCTGACGGAGAACCTCGAGGCACTGAGCAAAGGGTTAGCCAATCTCGAAGCCCACGTTCGCAACGTACAGAAATTCGGAGTGCCGGTTATCGTGTCGCTCAACCGGTTCCTGTCCGATACCCAGGAAGAGCTTGCCGCGGTGCTCGAATTTGCCAAGGGACTCGGCGTGCGCGTGGCCCTCGGGGACTTTTGGGCCCGAGGCGGCGAGGGCGGCATGGCTGTCGCCCAGGAACTCCTCGACCAGCTGGACCAAGGCGGCGCCGACTTCAAGCCGCTGTACGACGAGAAACTGCCCATCACGGAAAAGATCGAGATCATCGCGCGGGAGATCTACGGCGCGGATGGTGTCGACTTCCAAAAGAAGGCCCTGACCCGGATCGCTCTTTGCGAATCCATCGGCATGGGCCAGACACCGGTGTGCATCGCCAAGACCCAATACTCCCTTACCGACGACGCCTCGAAACTCGGGCGGCCATCGGGCTTCCGTATCACCATTCGGGACGTCTATCCTTCGGCCGGCGCCGGCTTCGTGGTCGCCCTGGCCGGCGACATCATGACCATGCCGGGGTTGGGCAAGACGCCGGCGGCCCAGAAGATGCGCGTCCACGAAGACGGAACCATCGAAGGACTCTTCTGACCGGGATCATGCACATGGACTTCGTTCATACCGAAGCTGCACCCGCCGCCATCGGCCCGTACAGTCAGGCCGCAATCGTCGGCGATCTGGTGTTCACCGCAGGGCAGGTGGCACTCGATCCCACCACCGGGACGGTCATCGAAGGCGGCATCGAAGCGCAGACGGCTCGCGTGCTGGAGAACCTCGCCGCGGTACTTGCCGCTGCCGGATCCTCACTGTCCCAGGTGGTCAAGACCACCGTGTTTCTGACCGACATGGCGGATTTTCCGGCGATGAACCAGGTTTACGCCCTGGAGTTTGGCGATCACAAGCCGGCCCGTGCCACGGTGGCCGTCGCCGGGTTGCCTCTGGGGGTGCGCGTCGAAATCGAAGTCGTGGCGACACGCTAGCAATTCGGAGGGGGCGGATCGGGCCTGGTGGCTCGGCCGGTCTTCAAAACCGTGACAGAGAAGCCATCGGCATGCTCTGGTGGGTTCGATTCCCACACGCTCCCGCCATCCGGCTCGGTCGGGCGTCCTTGAACACCCTCCTCGTCATCAACCCCGCCGCCGGACACGGGCGTGGCGGCCGTCTCGCCCGTCAGGCGATCGCGGAGGTCCGCCGTGTGTGGCCCCACGCCGAGGTAGCCCGCACCACCGAGCCCGGGAGCGCCACGAACATCGCCCGTCAAGGCGCAGTGGCCGGTCTGGAAACGATCCTGGTCCTGGGCGGCGACGGCACGCTCCACGAGGTGGCCAACGGCGTTCTCCAGGCCGAGGTGTCCTCTCCGCCCGCGATCGCGGCCATTCCCGTCGGCACCGGCAACGACTTTGCCCGATTGACGGGAACCCATGGTCTGGGAGTAACGCAGGCCCTCGCAGCGCTTGCGTCCCGTCGCCGGAGGCACATCGACGTAGGGCGTGCCTGGGACGAGTACTTCATCAACAGCCTGGGAGTGGCTCTAGCCGGGGAGGTGGCGTACCGAGTGAGTCGGATGGAGCGTTTTGGAGGACTATCCGCCTATCTTATCGGGGTGCTACAGACCATGTGGAGCTACCAGCCGACGCACTTGACGGTCGTCAGCGACGACGGAGAAGTCCTCTCGGAGGATTGCCTCGCGCTGGAGGTCGGCAACGGATCGACCTCGGGCGGTGGGTTCCGCCTCACGCCCGACGCCCGCCCCGACGACGGCATGCTCGATTTCTGCTTCATCCGGCCCCTGGGGAAAGTCGGCCTCCTG
>JAZFYL010000357.1:0-2181 GCA_036443495.1 Gemmatimonadales bacterium
GGGAGGATGTTGGTGGAGGAGACGGCATCGATGCCGGGCACCGCTTCGAGCCGAGCGATGATCGCTTCGTGGTACGCCGCGATAGGCTCGCCGCTGTCGTAGCGATCCCCCGGGAGCGTCAGCGCCACCGTGAGCACCGGGTCCGCCACGAACCCGGGATCGACCCGGTCGAGACTCCACACGGTCCGCAGCAACAGTCCCGCCCCGGTCAACAACACCAGCGACAGCGCCACCTGAGCGACGACCATCACTCGACCGGCTCCGCCGCGGTCCGACACCGAACCACGGCTGCCGACCAGATCGTTGACGAGTCCCTGGCGTGCCACCTTCCGCGCCGGGAGCCATCCGAAGAGCAGGCCGGAGGCCGTTGCCAACACCAAGGAAAAGAGCACCACCGGTGTATCGAGGGCGATCTCCTCGGCCCGGGGAAGTTGACCGGCGCTCCACTGGAGGGCGAGGTCCAGTAGATAGGACCCCAGATACAACCCCAGGGCACCGCCGACAAGGCTGAGGGTGAGACTCTCCAGAAGAAGCAGACGCCCGATGCGCCGGCTCGACGCGCCCAGCGCCGCCCGAATGGCCATCTCCCGCCTGCGGGCGTGCGACCGGACCAGCATGAGACCGGACACGTTGGCACACACGATGAGCATGACCACCAACACCGCGCCCATGAGGATCAGCAACTGCGACCCTGCGGGGCCGATGATGGCATCCTGCAACGACACCAGCCGCATGGTCCAACCGTCGTTTGAGGTCGGGTACACCGCCGCCAACTCGGCGGCCACGGTGTTTACCTCGTCTTGCGCCGCCGCAATCGACACGTCGGGCGCCAACCTGCCAACGACTCGAAGGAAATGGAACCGACGGATGGAAGTGTTGGCGCCGTGGAATGGCATGGGAATCCACACGTCGCTGGCGTCGACGAATGCCATGTCGGCGGGCAGAACACCAATGATCCGGTGGCGGTCTCCCCCGAGAATAATGTCGCGCCCGACGACGTCATCTTGGCCACCGAACGACCGGCGCCAGTAGCCTTCGCTCAAGACCGCAACGAGCGGCGCGCCATCTTCATCTTCGCCGGCCGCGAAGGCCCGCCCCACTGCCGGCGTCAGACCCAGCGTCGAGAACAGGTTGGCTGAGGCCCGGCCAAGACGGATCTGCTCGGCCTGCCCTTCCCCCTCTACGGTCGTTGTAGTCGTCTGGAATGCCGCCAGCGATTCCAAAGCACCGACACGCTCGCGATAATCGAGGTAGTCCGGCGGAGAGATTCGGGCGGAGGCGTTGAGGGAGAATGCACCGAAGCCGTATACCAGGCGGTCCGCTCCGGGTAACGGCAGTGGGCGCAGCACAACCGAGTTCACCAGGGTGAACATGGTCGTGTTGGCGCCGATGCCGATGGCCAGCGTGGTGATGATGACGAGAGCATACCCAGGCCGCCGCCTAAGACTTCGCAGCACGTACCTGAGGTCTGGGCCGAGGTCCCTGCCGCCGCGACCGACAGTGTTTCTGTCCATGCGGCGATGTGGGAGGCGCTCTCGAATGACAGTGCGATACAAGTCGGCTAGTTCAGCCAGATACGCCACCGTCCAGCGCAGGCCGTTTCGGCCTTGCAGGCGCTCCCGTACCATGGTCAGCATTTCGTCTTCGTGGTCGTTTCGAAGGGACCCCGGAAGCAGCCGCAGATTCCAGCGATAGAACGAGAGCATCATGGTGAGGCTCCGGCCGCGGCACGCGCCTGGCTGAGCACCGACTCGAGTCGCCGGGTTTCCGCGTCCAGCACCATGTGGCCGAGCTGCGTGAGGTCGTAGTGCTTTCGGCGACTGTCGGATTTGGTGTCCGATGCGCCGTCTGTCTGATCGATCAGCCCTTCCCGTACCAGCCGGTGCATGGCGGAGTAGAAGGTGCCGGTTCCCGGGCTGATGACCCCTGCGGAGCTGGCTTTGACGGCTTTGACGACAGCGTAGCCATGGAGTGGCGTGGACCGTAGCGCCAGCAGGACGTGATAGGACAGGTGGCTCAGGGGAAGGAAAGCGACGGGATCGGAATCGGGCATGGCCGGCGTCTCGAGAGTGGAAGTGATAACTCTACCTAGGATCGGTATACGTACCATCGGGCGAGTTGGTTTCAAGGTGGCTGGGAGCTAGGAGCTGGGGGCTATGAGCTGGGAGCTGGGAGGGCTAG
>JAZFYL010000358.1:0-3133 GCA_036443495.1 Gemmatimonadales bacterium
TCAGTCGGAGCACGAGCCTGCAGATAAACCGATCTCCAGGTCGCGCAAACCAACCTGCCCCGGACCATTCGAGTCGTATGTACCACAGCCGGAGGCACGAACAAGGAAGAACACGTCCTCGGGTTCCTGCGGGTCCCGGTAGACCAGCGAGGTCTGGGGGAGATTGTCCAAGAGGCACTCCTCGATCGCAGCGGCGAAGTCGCCGCCGCTGGTCTGCAAGGTGGCAAGGCTCCCACGAACCATCTCGTGGGTGGTCCCGGCCTCGTTCCAGAAAAGCTGCGTGTCGGTTCCTGAACGGGCCAGCAAGAGGGTCGCCACGATCACGTCCACGCCCGGATGGCTGGCGCCGTCGGCGGGATCGCTGCACGCGTCCAGCTCGTCGCGGTCGAAGAATCCATCCTCGTCACGGTCGATGCCGATGCGCTCTTCCGTCCCGGCGGGCACAACGGTGAAGGTCAACTCGGAACCGGGAGCCGCCGACAGCCGCAGGGCATCGGTATTGATCGCCTCTGCCGCACGGTCGGACTGGAAGAGGCCACCGCCAACGTAGGTGTAGCCACGCTGGAGACCATTCTGCAGGCCTTTGGCCACCAACTCCGCCTGGGGGCTAGGTTCGAAACCGGGTTCATCGTCGGCCTGACTGATCATGGCAGCAAGTAAAGCGATGACCTCCGGAGAGTCGTTGTTCGTACCGTCTACGCTAAGCTGGACCCCAACGCCCGCGTGTGTATCTCTGCTCAAAGGCCCCAGCGGCTCTAACGGCGAGGACACGTCGCCCTGTTGCAAGTTCGAGCCGGAGAAGACCATGAGGAATGCCACCATGTTCGCCACGAGCCCGTCGCTACGAACTTGCAGGAAGGGCGGCTCGCTGAGGAATCGGGCCAGCGAGTCAACACTGCCGTCATGCAAAAAGCCGAACCCCGCTCGACTCGTCGTCTGAGTCATCTCAAAACCGATCTTCTCATGGAGGTTTCGCAGCTGGGGAATCTTGAAGCTCAGGTTCGGCGTCTCGGATAGCGGTGAGAAGATAACGGCATGGTGCAGTTCACCGTTGGGGCCTTCCGGAAGCGGCTCCCCGTTGTTTCCAACGAAAAACAGGTTCGTGCCGACACCGGCTTGTGTGGTGTGGCAAGTGACACAGCCGAGGGGCCCGGGCGCGATGGAATCTTCCATAAAGAGCACCACGCCGATTCCCGGAAATCCGTCGGGCAGCGGCTGACCTGGAGGGCCGTCGATGCCGGTGGTGAATTGGCCGGGCAAGGGGAGCGGGCTGACGAAGTCATTGGAAAGAGTGCGAAACGGGTTGGGTGGAAAGGTAATCGTCGCCAGAAAGTCCTCAAACTGTTGCATTTCTTCAGGCGTGAGCATGTCGTCATCACCCTGCAAGTTCGTAAAGGTCTGATTGAATTCCTCAAGCCCGTCCCGGTCTCCACGCCAGTGATGCGGTTCCTTCCCGATGATGTCCTGCAACGTCTGCGTCACCATCGGGCCCTTCATGGGATGCCAGTCGGGGCATGGTCCTGGGCCCAGAAGGTCGAGGCCGAAGTTGCAGTTCTGGGCGAACACCTTCACTTCGCCGGCCGGGTTCCCGAGGTCCCAGGCCATTCGGTCCATCCGCGCGTCGACGTGGCACGAGGCACAGGCGACGTGTCCCAGACCGGAAGTCTCGTGAGTGTCGTACAAGTGCTTGCGGCCGGCCTTGATCGCGGCTGGCGACGGATCATAGAACGACACCCGCGACAGCTCCGTCTCCAGCACCGTATCGACCACCGAGATCGAGGCCTCGAATTTGTTGAGGACGTAAAGGCGGTTGCGGGCTTGATCCAGCACCACGCCCGTCGGCCCCTCACCCACCACCACCGTCGGTTGTAGCCCGGCACGGCTGCCGGTCGCATCGACGATCACCAGGTTGTTGGACCCCATGCCCGTGACGTAGCCGCGGGTCCCCGCCGCATTCCAGACGATGCCGCGCGGATCGCCGATCGACAGGTCCCGCTGGACCTGCGGAATGGTAGGAGCCGTATAGATCAAGTGCGGGTTGAGATCGACGAGCGTCGGTGGGTTCGGCTGATCGGGATCGACGATGCCGAGGTTGACACGCAGGAACCGGCCGTTGAGATTGGGCTCGAAACGGATCTCGTTGGTGGCATCGGTCCCCACCACGGTGACCTTGCCCGTGGCCGGGTTCACCGCCAGGGCCATGCAGATGTTCATCACTCCGGTCGCATAGCTGACGTTCAGGCTGGCGGTATCGAGGATGGCCACGTCGTAATCCGGCAGGTCCCAGCCCACGGGCCGGCCGGAAAGCGCCGCGTTCGTCCCGCTGACCAGGTCGGTCCAGTCCCCGCCGTTGTCGTCCATCCACAGGTCCTCGGGGTTCTTCTTGACGATGAGACCGACCGGCGGCGGCAGGGGATTCTCGGGATTGAGCGGAGGATCGAAATCCTCACCGCTGTTCGGCGGCGGGTTGACTCCGCCGTAGGGGCCCAGCGGGTCGCTTACCACGTTCGGCGGGAAGAACCCCGGGGCCGCGCTGCCACCACCGAGGATTGTGGACCGGTTGCCCGATTCGAAGATGGCCACGTAGACAGTCGTGCCATCCGGGCTCACCGCCATTGCCCGCGGATCCTCGGCGTCGATTGCGAGTTCCACCGTTGTCGCCGTCAGGTTGTTGGGATCGAACACCAAGACCTCGTTGGCCTGCGAACAGGACACGAAGGCCCGCTCGGGATTGCCAGCGAAGACGACATCGGCCGGTTCGTCGTCCGTGTCGAGTGTCGCGATCACGTTCCGTGTCGTCAGGTTCACGATGCTGATGCTGTCGGAGACGTGGTTGACGACCCAGGCCTCCGTGTTGTTGCGAGCGCGAACCGACACCGGGTCCAGTCCGACGGGAATCGAGGCAAGGCGAATGGCCGTACCGGCCCCGACGTCGAACACCTCGAGGCGGTTGTCCGGCGTGTTGACGGCCAACAGTCGCGTGCCATCCGGTGTCAGGTCCAGTGGATGAACGTGGGGGTTCTCCCAGTTGACAAAAGAGTCCGCGGGGGCTGTGGCGGACATGGTGCAAAAGAGTAGAGCGCATGCCGCGCAAGACGTGGCTGACCATCCCCTTTCAACTCCCGACATAAGC
>JAZFYL010000359.1:0-4331 GCA_036443495.1 Gemmatimonadales bacterium
CGGTCGGGCGGCGCCTTCGTCCATCATCTCGGCCGCCAGTTCGGGATCCTGGACGGGGTTGCCGTCCTCATCGACGATGGGGTTGCCCGCCTCGTCGGTAAGGAGGACCTCTTCGCCGGCCTCCTCGGCGCTCTTGATGCACTCGAAGTCCGTGAACGCGCAGGCGACTCCATCGCGGACAAGACTCTCGACCTGATTGGTAGTTTCATCTTCAGCCGCCTTCTTGGCGGCGTCGGTCAGGCTCTTCAGGAACTGGGCGTGGGCCGTGCCTGCCACGGGAGCTAGCAGGGACAGGATGAGAACCATCTTGCTGGTGACGCGCATGACACCCTCCGTTGTGGGGTGGCGGTGCCGGGGATTGGACTGGGTTACGGTGGTAGAGCGGATTTGGGTGGGAAAACCCGCCAATGGTGGGCGGGGGGGGGTGCGCGGTGCGCGGTGCGCCGGAGTTTCAAGGCGGTAGGGGGCGGTAACAGGCGGAAATGGGCCGTATTCGATCCTACCGCCTGTTACCGCCTCTACCGTCCTATACCGCCGTTGTCCTCTAGGCTGGCCAGGGCTGTACGGCACTCATCCAGGTAAAGACCGGCGGTCTCGGTAGTGCTGGCGGCGATGGTATTCACCGCCGTCTTGAGGAGGGTTTCGGCCTCCGCACGCCGGCCCAGCCCGTGGAGAGCACGACCCCAGCGGCATTGGGCCACCGCCGTGACGAACGAGCCCTCGCCCAGGGAGCTGCGCAAGATACTCGTTGCTTCGCTGGCCGCGGACTCGGCGCCTCGGTAGTCGCTCTGGGTGAGCCGAATCTCCGAGAGGGTGAGCAGGGGGTAGGCGATATAGAAGTGTCCCGGCGGCATCACGGAGCGGTACATGGCGGAGGCCTGCTGGAGCAGGCTGTCGGCTTCATCCAATCTGTCCTGGTACTTGATGGCGACCGCCAGGTTTTGCAGGGAGGCGGCCGTCGCTTCGCTCTCGGCACCAAAGCGTTCTATCCGAGCCGCGAGAAGGGTGCGGTGGACGGCCTCCGCTTCGGCATAGGCTCCCATGTGGATGAGCGTAATGGCGTAGTCATTCCGCGCGCCGATGGTGCGGCTGTGTTCTGGTCCGAGCTCGCGGTCCAGGATGGCCAATGCCCGCCGGTAGTATTCGGTCGACTCTTCCAGGTGGTCGGTGAGCTGAAGCCCTTCGGCCACTTGCTTGACCATCCAGGCGGTGAGCGAGTGGTCCGGGCCATAGGCATCCACGGCCACGTCATAACCGCTCCGTGCAAGCGCCAACGCGTCCTCCGGCCGCTCAAGCAAGTGGTACGCGTCGCTCAAGTTGCCGTAGCTGGTGACGAGGAGCAGCGGAGGAGCCGAGTCGGCCGCGCGCAGGACCGCGATGGCTTCTTCCAGCAGCGTCGCTCCTTGCGGCAGGCGGCCCCGGCCGACCTCCAGCATCCCCATCGACTGCAGGGCCCGGCCGGCAGCGGCGCTGGTGTCTCCATACAGCGTTCGGGACAGCTCCAAGTGCTGCTCGAACAGGGTCAGCGCCGAGTCACGGTTGGTGAGCCCGGTGAGTTCCGCCACTTGCCACGAACTCTCATGGTAGGCGGCGGAGGTGTCTCCATAGAGGGCCTGCTCCAGCTCCAGCACCTCCGTTCGGAGGGCCAGGGCTTCGTTGGTTGCATCCAGGTCGTGGAGCACGTCGGCGATGCTGGCGAACAACTGGGCCTTGATGGCCGGCTGGTCGGCCAGCTCGGAGCGGTACCGTTCCACCCCTTCCAGTAGCGCCTGGCGTACGGTGATGTCCCGCCGCCCCTCGCCCAGCCCTCGATCGTCATCGTCAGGACTGCTGAACAACTCGACCATGAACCGGGTCACCTCCTGGGCCTTGGCCGCTTCGGCCTGAGCGACGTTGCGTTCCCGCTCGAGTTGATTGCCGTGGCGGATGAGCGTGCCGATGTAGGCGCCGATTAGGGCGATCGCGGTGATGGCGGTGGGGGCCACCCACCGGTTGCGGTGCAGGAACTTGCCGAGCCGATAACCCCTGGAATCGCGCCGCGCCGCGATCGGCCGGCCGGTCAGGTACCGCTCGATGTCGTCCGCCATGGCCTGGGCGGAGGCGTAGCGCCGCTCGGGCTCCTTGCGCAGAGCTTGGAGCAGTATGGTGTCGAGGTCCCCTCGGAGTTCTCGCGCGAGTCGGCCCCTCTGCGCGGCGCTCGGCGGTGTGGGTTGAGTCCTGCTGACGGCCTCCTCGAGTGAACTGCCACTCAGCCCCTTCACGTCGTAGGGCCGGGCGCCGGTCAGCAATCGATAAAGCACCATGCCCATTTGGTAGACATCGGATGACGTGGTGATCTGATCGCCGCATATCTGTTCCGGACTGGCGTACTCGGGCGTCAGCGGGCGCCAGCCGGTGCGGGTCACGGGGAGGGGGGTGTCAGCCGGGAATGCATCCGGGTCGAGCAGCTTGGCGATCCCGAAGTCCAGCAGTTTGACTTCCCCGTCGTTGGTGACCAGGACGTTCGACGGCTTGATGTCGCGATGGACGATCAGGTTGGTGTGGGCGTACTGGATGGCCTTGGCGACATCGAGGAACAACCGCAGCCGCCGCTCGATGGTGCACTGATCCGTGTCGCAATACTCCGTGATCGGCTTGCCGTCGACGTATTCCATCGCCAGCCAGGGTTGGCCGTCCGCCGTCGTGCCGCCGTCTATCAGCCGGGCGATGTTGGGATGGTTCAGGGATGAGAGGATTTGGCGTTCCGCCAGGAAACGGCGGACCAGCTCGGGCTCGAAGCCTCGGCGGAGAAACTTTAGCGCCACCTGCTGCTCGAATTGCCCGTCGGCTCGGTCGGCCAGATAGACGGTGGCCATGCCGCCGTGTCCTACCTCGTGCAGCACCCTGTAGGGGCCAACACGCTCGCCGGTGCGGGTCGGTTCCGGTTCGGTGGATGGATCCCGAGATCCGGACCTGAGGGCCCGGGCCGTTTCTTCCCCGAGGTAGGCTTCGGCCGGCCGTTCGAGGAACTCACCGGCTTGGCCGCTTGCCTCGAGCAGCGCCTGAACTCGAGTTCTGAGATCGGGGTCATCGGCGCAGTGCTCGTCCAGCAAACGCAGTCGCTCGGATGGCTCGAGATCGAGCGCTTCGCCGAACAGGGCGTCGATCTGTTGCCAGCGGTTGGTGGGCGTCGGGTCGTCGCTCATTGGAAGCCCTTCGTCCTTCGCCCCAGGGTGATTTACGATAGTTGCTGGAACAAGTAGGCCTTGGCGCGGGCCCAATCCCGTTCGACCGTGCGAAGTGGGGTCTTGAGCGCTTCGGCGGTGTCCTCCATGCTCATCCCGCCGAAGAACCGGTACTCGACGATGCGCTCGAGGCGGGAATCGTTCCGGCCCAGTGCCTCGAGTGCCTCGTGGAGTTCCAGCAGCTCCACAGTACGGGCCTCCTGCCCATCCACCTCTTCGTTGAGGGGGACGCGGACTGTTCCACCACCACGCTTTTGGGCGCCACGCTGACGGGCGTAGTCCACCAGGATGTGGCGCATGACTCTGGATGCTACAGCGAAAAAGTGGGCCCGATCCCGCCAGGAGCTGTTCTCCTGATCGACCAGGAGCAGGTAGGCCTCGTGGACCACATCCGTGGTGGCCAGAGTGTGCTCCTCCCGCTCGCGGCGGAGCTGGTTGTGGGCCATCCGGTGCAAGTCGTTGTAGACCAGCGGCATGAGACGGTCGAACGCGTCCGCTTCGCCTTCGGCGCAGGCGCCGAGGAGAGCGGTTATGGAGTGTTGGGTGGCGGGTTCGTCGCCGTGGGTTTCAGGGGGCACCAAGCCTAACCTTCAGCCAGGAAGGGAGTTGTCAACCCGGCGGTCAGAGGATCAGACGGTCGGCCGGTCTGGCGGTCTGGCGGTCTGGCGGTCGGAGGGGAGTGACATAGGCTCGGGGCTGCACATATTCTCCGTGTCGACGGATGGGGGCGGATCCTAGCTCCCAGCGTTGCGAGACTCGAAATTTCCCAGTTCCGAGCCGTCCCCCTGGGAGGACAGCCGCCCCCAGGTGCCTGCCATCCTGCCATCCTGTCGTCCTCGCTAACTTCACGCACCAATGGCAGTTGACTTCCATTTTTTCTCTGTCTATCATATGGGTCTGTCAATTTTGGCGTTTTTGGGCTGCTGACGTAGCTCAATTTGGGAGAGCAGCTGATTTGTAATCAGCAGGTTGGGGGTTCGAGTCCCCCCGTCAGCTCCAGCGATCGCCGCCTCCGGCGCTCGGGCGAAGGTGTCGGAATGAGGCTCCGGTGGGGTGGCCGAGTGGTTAATGGCAGCAGACTGTAAATCTGCCGGGCTTAGCCCTACG
>JAZFYL010000360.1:0-4137 GCA_036443495.1 Gemmatimonadales bacterium
CGGTGGCGGCATCGGGCTTGACGTCGACCATCACGCCGATACGGGCGCGGCTCTCGCCGAACGTGTACACCCTGGTTTCACCTCTCTGGGCGAGGGCGGTCGCGGGCAACAGTGCCAAGCCGGCAACGACGGCCATAATCCATTGGCGTTTCATGGGATACGATCTCCAAGTCTGCATTGAGAAGAGCTATGCTAACTCTATAGATGCTGTGCTAGGGGGAAGGGTCGCAGGAAAGAAATCAGCAAACAGCAAACAGCAAACAGGTGGGGGCACGATGAGGTGTGAGTTATTGGGGCACTGCCAGAGAGGATAGGGTCGGTAATGCCCCAGGGCGGGAGACAAACTTGGCACCCTTCGGGAGGTGGCATGGCGGACTACTTGGGGTTGCTGGTTTGGCAAGAAGCCCATGAACTCGTTCTGGCGGCGTACGAAGCAACGCGAACATTCCCGGCAGAGGAGCGATTCGACCTGACCAGGCAGATAAGGCGTTCTGCTGCCTCGGTGCCCGCGAATCTGGCCGAAGGATTTGGGAAGATCGGGAACATGGAGCGGGCTCGATTCACCAACATCGCGCTCGGTTCAACCTTCGAGTGCGACTATCACCTGCTCCTAGCTCGCTACTTGGGCTACCTCACGTCAGACACCTACCAAGACCTGAAGGAGGTCTACAACGGAATAGATATCCGGAAAGTTTCACTTCGGGACGTGAACACCTGCGAGGTTACTTCACCCGGAGAGATTGAGGAAGGAATCCCTGCACCGTTTCGAGCAAAGCCAGGTCGTGGTAGGCCGAGGCGTGCAACCAGGCCAGGTCGTCGATGCCCTGCTCCACAGCATCGGCGAAGAGGGCCGCGGCTTGCTCGATGTCGCCCTTGATGGCCGCGATTCTGGCCTGGTAGGCCAAGGTCGACCCGGTGGTCCGGATACCCGGATCAGGCAGGAGGCGCGCGGCGTCGGGGTCGCCGGTTCGCGCCGCCGAGACGGCGGCCATCCCGTGATAACCGAACCTGCCGTGCTCTCGTGCGAGGGTGGCGAAGACATCAGCAGCTTCATCCCATCGCTGGAGATCGTAGTAGGCGCTACCGAGCCAGTACAGGTGGCGCCTTTCACCGGGGTGTAGCTCCAATTGTTCCTGCAGCCAGGCCTCGGCCTGTTCCAAGAACCGGCGACCGTCGCCGGGCCAACCATGGGCCTGGAGTTCTTCGCCCGCCACGGCCATGGCGGCGCCCAGCGACCAGTAGGTCGTGGGTGGCAGCGATTGGGAAGCGGTGATGACGGAGTCGATCCGGTCCACCTGACCGATGGCGGCGAGTGCCCGCACCTCGAGTACCAGACCGATTCGCCGGTCGGGATACCGCTGCTGCATGCCTCGCGCCGCCGTAAGTTCTCGTTGGTGCTCACCGACCATATGGAGCGCGAAGGTCAGTTGGTTCCAATACGCGGACCATCCCCGCATGGATCCGCGATCGGGGTCGAGCGTTTCCAGGGCGGCCAAGGCCTCTTCCGGCCGGCCCATTCTGTTCGCGGTTCTGGCCAGATCGTAGTAGGCTCTGGACCCTGGAGCCTCGCCGGCCGCCAGGCGGATGGTTTCCAACGTGCGGGGCCCGTCACCGGCGAGGTATGCTTCGAAGAAATCGACTCGGTACCGATGATAGTCGCTTAGCTCGCCCTGCTGCGCGCGAACGATCTTGAGCATCGAGTCGACCTGCACGTACTCCGCACGGTTCCAGTACGCGGCCGCGGCATAGAGTTGCGCCACGGCGAAGGTCGTGTCGAGTGCGTAGGCCTTGTGGAACTCGACGAGGGACTCGGCGTAGTCCTGGCTGTTGTAACGCTCGAGGCCACGGTCGAACGCCTGATAAGCCTCGAACACCGGCGGGTGGCGTGCCATGTCAGCGATGGGCTCAAACCGGGTATCGCCTAGAATCGCCACGGCGCCCATGGTACGATCGCGCAACGTACGGATGGCCAAGTGGACCGAGTCTCTGAGTTCGGCGACCGGCGGAGGTGCACTCAACAACCGACCGTCGCCGGCGTCGACAATCTGAACTCGGAACTCGATATCATTGCCGACCAGATAATAGGAGCCGGTAACGACGGTTGCCGCGCCGGTCTCCTGCCTGATGACCTCCACCTGATCGACCACCTGCCCGGCGGCCAGTTGGGCATGGATCCGATCGGATGCCTGGCGGGCGTTGGACCACGGCACTACCGTGACGATACCGGTTTGCTGAAGACCCTGCGTGATCCAGTCGCCGGCCATGCGTCCCCAGGTATCGAGCGACGGATCCCCCGTTTCATTGACCAGAGAGACGACGCCAATCGGCTGGGCGATGCCGGTGCGGGCGTCGCCGCCGCCAACCTGCCGACCGACTATCGCAAAACCCCCGGCGATGGCAGCCGCAGCCACGACCCCACCTACGATCAGGGCTACCCGCCGGGAACGGCTACCAAATCGCGGAAGACTCTGGCTCGAAGGGGCCACCAAGCCGGCCATGGCGTCGACGATCGTCTCGGCATCGTCCAGTCGGTTCTCCGGCACCGGCTCCAGGCACTGCGTGACCAGGTCGGCAATCACGGGTGGTACGTCGCCCCGGCGCACCGCCAACAGTGCGCCGGCGCCACTCTGGAGTAGTTCCCTCGCAGGCAGTTCGCCGGTCAGCATCTCGAAGGCCAGCAATCCCCATGCATAGAGATCTACCCGATGATCGATGCCCGGGTCGGCCCCCAGCTGCTCCGGTGCCATGTAGGCCGGCGTGCCGATCACCGCACCCAATTGCGTCAGCGACCCTTGCCCCGGGGTGGGGTTTAGCAGCTTGGCGATACCGAAGTCCATGAGGAACACGTGCCGACCCGAGCAGTAGATGTTCGCCGGCTTGAGGTCTCGGTGGACCACCCCCATGCGGTGGGCATACGCGAGCGCTTCCGCAACGTCACGCAGGAAGACCATCGCCTCGGCGAGCGGGAGCGGCCCCACCCGCGCGATCCGATCGCCGATGGTTTCGCCGTCCACGAACGGCATGACGTAATACAGCAGGCCATCGACCTCGCCCGAGTCGATCAAGCCAAGGATATGGGGATGACTCAGGCGTGCGGCTATCTGAACTTCGCGCTCAAACCGATCGGTGCTCCACAGGGCGGCGATCTCGGGATTCAAGAATTTCAAAACCACCGGGCGGGCATGCTTGCGTTCGTGGGCCAGATAAACCGTGGCCATGCCGCCCCGGCCCAACTCTCGTTCGATGACGTACCGGTCGGCCAGCAGCTCGCGGACGCGGGCCGCTAGATCGCGTGGCGCCCCAGTGACGTCCGCCGGGGCAGGTCCATCGAGGATCCCTGACGAGTGCTGGTGGGCGTCGAGCAGGCGCAGGACTTCCTCCCTGATAGCCTCGTCGTCAGGGCAGGCGTGCGCGAGCCATTCGCCGCGTTCTTCTCGAGGACGCGCCAGAGCACCATCGAAGAGCTCGCCGATATGGGCCCAGCGGGGATCGGGAGACATGTCAATAGAAGAGGCGCAAGAACGACCTGAAAAGGCTCACTTGGCTTGGGGGTAGATCTCCTGGTACAGCCAGGCCCGGGCTTTGACCCAATCGCGTTGCACCGTTCTGATGGTGACGCCAAGCACACTGGCAATTTCTTGCTCGGTCAACCCTCCGAAGAAACGGTATTCAACGACCGAACGCAAACGCGAGTCCATTTCATCGAGGCGCGTGAGCGCCGCATCCAAGGCCAGGAGTTCCTCGGGGGGAAGGACCAATTCTGCCGCGGGATCGCCCAGGGTGACGTGCTCCGCCCCTCCGCCACGTTTCTCGGCCTTTCGGCGGCGTGCGTGATCGACGAGGATCTGTCGCATCGCCCTGGCAGCAATCGCGACGAAGTGTCCCCGCCCTTGCCAATCGATGTCGTGGGCGCCAAGGAGTTTGAAGTACGCTTCGTGGACCAGTTCGGTGGCCTGCAGCGAATGGCCGGCCCGTTCACCGGCCATGGCTCGGCGAGCCGCTCCGCGTAACTCGCCGTACACGAGAGGGTAGAGTCGATCGACGGCTTCCCGGTCACCTTCCTCGAGCCTCTTGAGGAGTTGGGTAACTTCACCACCCGGTTGAGACGAATCCATCTCTTCTCCATCAGGGAAGGAA
>JAZFYL010000361.1:0-5238 GCA_036443495.1 Gemmatimonadales bacterium
TCGCCGTTCCGCATCGAGGGCGCATAGAACAAGGCGAGCCCGCACTTCTTGGCGTAGGCGACTATGTCGATCCGTGGCCCCACCCCCGGACGCTCGGGCTCTTCGATGGGCAGGGGCACTTTGAGGCCTTCCGGGAACTCGGGCACCGCGGTCGATCGGCGATAGGCCTCTTGCACCAGCAGGATGAAGTGGTTGAACCCGGGGTGGGGGGCCGGCCGCGATTGCCGGCCATCGCAGACGTAGTGCAACTCATCTTCGAGGAAGGCCGCGAGGTCGCCGGCCCCACCGAGGATGTTCCAGGTCACGACGGTCAGGGTGTCGTCCGGGCTCCCCCCGGGGGTGGGTAGTCGGGCATCGGGCAGTGAGTCGATGACGGGTGGGCCAACCGTTTGGCACCACACTTCGATGTTGCTGGTGTCCGGCTTCAGCGCGGGGGACAGCCACGACACGGCGCCGGCCGGTCCCGCCGTGTCGTACTCCGGGCACTGATAGCCGAAAGGCCTGACCTGCATGGTGTGGGGAACGGTGCAAGCTAACGTCAGCGCACCAAACGCTCCACACGCAGCTAGCCAGGCCAAGTGTCGGGTGATGTTCAAAAGCTCAACCGGATCGGGAAGACGACCGCAGGCTGGTTGCTCTCTGCCTGGGCCGAGATGCCGCGGTATACCATCGAGATGATCCCGCCGGCGGCCATACCCAGCAGGGTCACCTCGGTGGCGTTGACGAGGTCGAACTTCGGCACGACCTGCCACAGCACCACGCCCAGCGCTCCTCCCGCCGTCATGCCGATCAGAGCGCCTTCCGGGCTGGTGCCGACGGCCATGCCGATCGCACCTCCGGCGAGGACGTCACCCCATGTCGAGTACAGGATCACCTCCTTCACCGCAAAGCCGACCCCGGCCCCGATGACGAATCCAATGGCGCCGCCGGTTGCCATGCGTTCGACCGCCTCCCGATCGACCGAACCGAGGGCGATCCCGGAGCCGGCTCCCAAAACGGTGCCGATGATGGCGGAGGATCGGACGCACTTGGATCCGGCGTAGGTGCGGGCACACGGGAAGATCGATCCCACGGCGCCGAACGTGGCGCCGGCAGCCATCCCGAAAGCGCCTCCGATCACTGCGGCACTGCTGGAACCGGCGGTTTGCGCTGCCCCCCGCACAGGAATGGCGGCCAGAAGGAGGGCCAGCCCCAAGGGCGTCCAGTGGCGTGAGCGAGGTCGTATCGTCATCAGTGGAGGTCGAATATACTCTGCTTCGCGAGCGACCAGACCCGCTATTGGGTGGCGAGCACACCGGTGAAGATGTCGTAACTGGCCCCGAAGCTGATGCCCAGGCGGTTCCCCTCGAAGCCGGGCCCGAAGCGATAGCCCACGTCGATCTTGGCTGCCGACGCCCGCGAACCGATACTCGAGCCGAGCCGGAGCCCCACGCCGGCATTGCCGCCAAACCGGCGATCCTGGCCATCGTACCAGGCCCCACCGTAGTCAACGAACCAGGCGTAGCCGATTCCGAGGAATCCAAATACGCTATCCCACTTGTAGTTGCGGTATTCGAGCGTACCCCAGAGGGTCCGGTTGCCTACGAACGCGTGGGCACCGAACGTCCGGGGACCATAGGTCAGGCCCAGGTCGAACTCCGAGCCGGGCGCCTGGTTCTTCATGGCCCCCGCTTCGAAGTGTACGAACATCATCTGCTTTTGAGACAGCTTCGTCGCCCAGGTGCCTCGAAAAACGACCGTACCGGAATCGAGACCGGCGCCGCTGAACAGACCGCTGGCCTCCAACGACCCGACCAGCACCGTCGACCCGACCTCTTTGCCGGCCGACACCCTGACTTCCGGCCCGATACCCGTTCGGGGGTATCCGAAGCCTTCAGGAGCTACCCACGCCGTCACCGCGAGGGCCGGACTTAGGTCGATATCCTCGCCCTGGCCGAACCCCTGAAAGTACCGGCCTGTCATGAAGTGGGATTTGCGGTAGTCGAAGGTCAGTCCCGGAGTCCCCGTGGTCGTGTCGGTGACCGGCTGTGTGGAAGGGGGGCCGCCCTGCAGGACGTATTCCTCTGTGCGCACCAGCAAGTCGACTCCCAGTCGCAAGTAGCGCCGGGCGCTGTGCTGTGCGGCGATGGAAGTCGTAAGGCGGTGGCTCAACAGGTCGTGCGCGTAGGTGAGGCTGTCCAGGCCCGTGCCGTCCTGGATAAACTGGAACCTGAGCTCATCCGCGACGTTCCCGAAGAGCTGAGCCGCCCACGGATCGGGGAACGCGCGATATGGAACTCCGGCGTCCCAGCTCCCGGTGTTTCCGGCCGACAGGTTCTGGAAGGTGCCGCCAACGGCCAACCGGGTGGTGCCGAATCGAGGGATCCGCGCGGCGAGGTCCAGGCCATCCCGATCGACCAGCTTGACGTAGGCGATGCTGAACAAGCTGGCCGTGCCCAGGAAATTCTTTTCCGAGATCCCCAGTGTCAGGGTGACGCTTCCTGAGGATCCGGCGATGCTGAACTTGGGGCTCAGGCTCCAGGCGTCGCGTGTCCGGATCAGCACCGCCAACTCACCATCCCGCGTCGCCGTGTCGATGCTGACTTCCTGAAACACATTGAGCGCCCGCAGGGTCCGTTCGCTTTCCTGGACCCTCGACATGTCGAGCGTGTCGCCCGCCTTGAACAGGATAGTCGACTGGATTACCCAGCTGTTGGTTCGCGGGTGGATAGCGTTACCAGCCTTGGCGGCGAAGCTGCCCTCTGCCTGCTCCGCGAGGAAGACGTTGTCGCGCTCTATGATGACCGTGTCGATGACCGGGGCTGGCGCCTCTCCGCCCTGCCCATACACGAGACGGGGCAGAGCCAGCGCGATCCCGGTGAGAATGGTTGTGGCACGCATTCCGGGCATTATAGCCTAGCCAGAGGCTCTTGGGCATGGTGTCCGCCGCTGACCGTGGTGGGAGGGGATGCGCCCAGTGCCGCGGGACCGTAGTATTAGGGCCCACGCGCGAGGGCCCATGACCGTTTATGCCGGAACCAGTGGCTACAGTTATAAGGAGTGGAAAGGGCCGTTCTACCCGGAGAAGCTGCCGGCCGGGGACATGCTGTCGTTCTACGCCAAGCGGCTTCCGGCGGTGGAGATAAACAACACTTTCTACCGGCTGCCTAAGGAGAGCGTGCTGGATGGTTGGGCCTCCCAGGTGCCCGAGCATTTTCGGTTCTCGATCAAGGCCAGCCGCCGCATCACCCACTTCAAGCGTCTGAAGGACGTGGGCGAGGAGACGGCCTACCTGCTCCGCGTTCTGGGGACGTTGGGTCCGATGCTCGGCGTCATCCTCTTCCAGCTACCGCCCAATCTGAAGAGAGACCGCGATCGACTGGAGGCTTTCCTCGATCTCTTGCCGGCTCGGGCGCCGGTGGCGTTCGAATTCCGGCACCCGTCGTGGTTCGACGACGACGTGATTGGCCTTCTCCGGGACCGCGGTTGTGCGCTGTGCCTGGCGGACACCGACGATGAGGTCGAGACACCGTCCCTGGTGAACACAGGGCCTTTGGGATATCTGCGACTCCGCCGCGCCGACTACAGCGACCAGGACCTGGAAACCTGGGTGCAAAGGGTGCACGATCAAGCATGGGAACAGGCCTTCGTGTTCTTCAAGCACGAAGACGAAGGAGCGGGTCCGCTCATGGCGGAGCGTTTCCTGGCGCTGAGCGGAGGGGGGAGCTGATCGATGTCGCGTGCGTTCGTGAACGAAGATGCCGGCGGCGAACCGTCCCCGCGGCACCGTTACCCACTCCCGCCCCGGGACGACCCGAGTTTCGACGGTGCCGCCGCACGGGCGCTGCTGCGCGGGGCCGACGTCGGGGACAAGGCCGGTGCCGAGGAGGCCACCGGGTATACCTGGGGCGAACCGAAACTCCAGCGCCATGTGGAACGTCTCTTAGAGGACGCTCGCGCGGACGGGGACGAACGCCTGGAACAGTTGGCCGAACGCTACCTCCGCCAGCTACGAACTGGCTAACCACTACCCCCATGGGGCGGTCGAGCGGTCAGCAGCCGGACGTAACAGCGGTAGTAGCCGGAAACAGCCGGTAGTAACTTCACCGCACACCGCACACCGCACACCGCACAGCCACCAGCCACCAGCCACAAGGCACCATGCCCAAGACCAACAAATCCAAAGTTTCCCGCGGCCTCCCCTTCCGCCCCGCAGCGTTCACCTTCTTTCGAGGCCTCAAGCGCAACAATCGCAAAGACTGGTTCGAAGATCACCGCCAGCAATACGAAAGCGAGATTCGCGGTCCCATGCGCGATCTCATCGAGGAGGTCGACGTTCGGCTGGCGCGAATAGCCCCCGAATTCATCGGCGATCCCAAACGATCGATGTTCCGCATCTACCGCGACATCCGCTTCTCCAAGGACAAGTCCCCCTACAAGACCGCAGCCGGCGTCTGGTTCTATCACGGGGACGCCGGCCGCAAGGTCGGCCAGGACGCAGAGGGTGGCGGGGCAGGGATCTACTTCCCCCTGGCGCCGGACGGCTGCTTCTCTGCGGGAGGGATCTGGATGCCGGCAGGGCCCGTCTTGAGGAAGGTGCGGGACGGTCTGGCCGAAGATCCTCGGGGATTCGAGCGGTCGATCGAAGGCGCCAGGTTCAAGCGGCGTTTCGGATCGTTGGACGAGGAGGCGATGCTCAAGCGGATGCCGCGCGGCTTCGACGAAGACCATCCGGCGGCCAAGTGGCTCCGCTACAAGTCCTTCACGGTCCACCGGCCGTTGACTACGTCACAGGTCCAGAGCAAGAGATTGCCGGATACCCTGGCGGCCGACGTGGAGGTGATGTTGCCGTTGTTGCGGTGGCTCAACTCGGCAGTCGGGTATCGGCCCCGGACCAGGCGGTTTTGATCTTCTTTGGTCGTGATTACTTCGATATTCAGAACTCGAATAGTTGGAGTTTCGACAGTTCCCCTTCGGACTGCGCGACCCGGGCCCCACGATGTTCAATACTCTTCCGGATTCTTGTCCCGCCCCATGAGTGGAAAGAGGCGGCCTGCGCCTTCCGGGTCTACCGTGCCGCCGACCATCTTAATGGCCTTTGCCAGGACCGGGTTCTGGCGTTCTCAGGGTGGAAGCCGGGCAAGGCCCGGTCACCGTCATGGTAACGTCAGCTTTGTAAGGATCCTGTAAGGGTCCGGACTCGATGCCAACATTGTGAAACCGAGTGTGGTCTGCCCTGGGTAGGGTCGATTGAAACTC
>JAZFYL010000362.1:0-5689 GCA_036443495.1 Gemmatimonadales bacterium
CTTTCACCTTCTCTACCATCCGTGCGACGCTGTCGTTGGAGGATTGGCCGGGGAAGACCAGGTCGACCTCGGTCGGGTCGATGACGGTCACTTTGACGTCGGGGTTCTTGCCCAACTCGTCGACAACGATGTTCAGGGCCATGCGGGTATAGTTGCCGGGTCGGGTCGTGCCCTGGAGGCAGACGATCTTGATGCCTGGCTTTGTTGACATAGCGAGCCTCAGAAATGAGGAAACGGAAAACGGCAATCAAATCCGAGAAAGTCATAGACTGAAGGTCCGGTGGCCGGGGAAGCGTCGCAGGCCTTACCTTGCAGCTGCACTACCGTTTTCCGCTTGCTGTTTTCCGACCCCACGCAAGTACCAGTGATCCCGCGAACACGACCGCCGTCAGGCCTGTGGAAATAAGGAATACGCTCGCGCCGATAAAGGCAAAGAGAAGGCCGCCGAGGAGGAGCCCCGCGATGCTGGCCACGGCGCCGACGCTGCTGGCGACTCCCTGGACCGCCCCCTGATAGTTGGCATCGGTGGTCTTCGAGAGGATGGCCATGATCGACGGCCACATCACGCCGTTACCCAGCGCCAGGAGCAGGGTCCCGGCGTAGATCACGACGGGATTGAGGGAAGTGAAGAATGCGAAGCTCGCAGCCAGGATAGCGCTCCCGGCAACCACCAGCACCTCATCGGAGAACATCGCGGACACGCGCTTCAGGACCGGGCCTTGGACGACGACCATCGCCAACCCCATGACCGAGAAAAAGACACCGGTCTCGAGCAGGGTCCACTCGAGTCCTGAGACGGCCCATACCGGGAAGGCGATATAGAAGAAATTGAAGGCGAGAAAAACCAGGAAGTAGAGCGTGAGTACCGCGGCGACACCGGGCAACCGAAAGACATCGGCGGTGGACAAGTAATCCACCGGCTTCATCTCGTAGCACTCTTTTTGGTCCTGTCCCATGATGCGGCGGACGCTGGTGGATTCCGGGTTGCTCTCCATGGTGCACGGATCGGGGTTTGGCAATCGGATGATGATCACCGTGGCGATCAGGGAAATGAGTAGCGCGGCGACTACCGGTGGGACTTCCCCCATGGTCGTGGCGCCCAGAACGGCGGCGAGTGCCGGCCCCAGGATAAAACCCAGGTTACTGGACATCGCCATCTTGCCGAAGTTGGTGGTCCGCTCGTCCTCGGGTGTGATGTCGGCGAGGTAGGCATTTGCCACTGAGACATTGCCGCCGGTGATGCCGTCCAGGGCCCGCGCCAGGAACAAGACGATGAGAGGTATGGTGAGCGTGAAGGCGCCCAGAACGCTGGAGTCGATCGCCACGAGGGGGGTGACGGGGAGGAACAGCGCCAGGAGAAATATTCCCCACGAGATCAAGGTGCCGAGTTGGCTCAGCAGGAGAATTCGCCGGCGCCCGAAGCGATCGGACCAGCGACCCAGAATCGGAGCACCGATCAGCTGAAAAAAGGAATAGGTAGCGCCCATGATACCATACACCAAGGCATTCCCGCCCAGGCGCGTTACCAGGAAGATCAGGAAGGGCAGGACGATGCTGAACCCGAGCGCCCCGACGAAATTGACCGCGAGGATGGGGGTCAACGGACTCCGCTGTGGGGAATTGGGCGAAGCGACGGCTGAGTCCGGCATGAGGATACCTGTATGGATTACCGAGTGCAGGTTGCGATGGCACCTAGTCTGAAGCTAGCGCGGCGAGCGGCCGGTGGCCGGCACGTGGCTGCGATTTGCCGCCGGCCCCGCTGCCAGTACAGTCCATTCCGTCCCGCGCGCCTAGTGCAATGCCTGGCCGCAGCCGCGAAGAGCCGTGCCGTCGAACAGCAATTCGACCGTGCCCTCGAACGACTCCCCGCTCATGGAATCGCGGCAGCGACCATACGAAATGGTGATGGTCAGGTCGTGTGCAGCAGTGCGCGCCCGGTAGATAGTCCGGTGGTTTTCCCCATCTACTTCGGGGGCGGGTGTGATGAAACGATACCGTTCCGTCCCATACGCGGTCACGAACGCGATCGAATCCGAAAACAACTCAAGGGTCCAGCCGGGCTCGTTACCCACAGCCCAATAGTCGGCACCGCGCAGTTTAGCGTCCTCGATGACCGACTGCCTCCGATCCTCCAGGCACTCGATGCGGCGACCGTCGGCATACTCGATGGTGGCTTCGCGGCCTTTGCTCCAGAACGCCACCGTGCTGTCCGCGTACCGCGCACCCGAGGCCGATGGTTGGTGGTATAGGCGCACCGTGCCACTCGGCAGAAACAGGGTCAGGTCATCCTGAGGTCTGAATTTCGCGACGACGTAGGTGCTGTCGGCGCATTGGTACGCGAAGGTGGTGAGTGTGATGACGGGTGTGGTGGAATCACCGGAAGGTGCCACGGGTGTGCGGTACGCGGCCTCGTCGCCCGCCCGCCCCCCACATCCGATGGAAAGGCCGGCCATGATGAGGAGAGGGGAGAACCGCATGCCGCGACTACTCGTCCGCCAGCCGGTCGACGCGCGCGCGCAGATCGGCGGCCGCCTCATTGAACTCCTGCACGGTAATGGAAGGCAGTAGGCTGGGGCCAACTGGTTTCAAAGTGCCGTCCCACGGAATCTCGTTGGAAAACTCGTTCTCTCCGGCAACAGACAGGAGCACCAGGACGACGATGAGACCGAGCGCGATACCGGCCGCCACTCCGAGTCTGCGCTTGCCCGGCATGTTCCCGATGATGGTGAAATGGCCGTAGAACAACACCGCGATCAACGCCAGCGTGACCAGGCCTCCAAGGACGTCGGTCACATTGGTCGAGGGAAGAACGAACTCCGCATAGCCTTGGATTATCAGAACCAGGAGCAGCGCCAGGGCCGACAGGGCCGCCCACGCCATATGGTCCAGGAACCGGAACTGGTGCCCCACGACCCGATTGCCGAACGCCCATCCTCCAGCCCAAGCAGCCAGGATCAGCATACCGCCCAGTGCCCCGCCAACCGGTTCGGCCCAGGTGATCTGGTCGTAGCTGTTCAGGAAGAAGGCCAAGGCGAATACGCCGAAGCTCACGGCGAGCACAGCGGCGCGCCGGGCAGGTGTGCGGATCGGGGCCAGGACATCGAACCAGTCACCGGCCTCCACCATGGTCGGCGCGACCGGCTGATCCTCTGTACAGAATCGCACTTCGGTATTCCCTACCCGGAAAGTCATTCCCGCTGCCAAAGCGAGACGGGGGACGCGCGTACGATCCCCGGTCAGCAGCCCATTCCGGCTGTCGAGGTCCTCCGCGATCAGGACGTCATCATACTGGTTCAATCGAACGTGTTGGGGACTGACGTACGGGTCGTCGAGAATGATGTCGTTGCTGTACGCCCGACCGATGGTCACCGGCAGACTCACCAGCCGATGACGATGCGCCACTCGGCCTCGTCGATCGAGGATCTCCAGGAAACCTAGTCCGCCCACTGAATGGCCTCCAGGTACCGCCCCATTAGCGTCGTGGCGTTCTCGAAGCTCACTCCGGACAGGATCAAGCTCGTCTGCAGCCCCACGGAGGCCTGGCCGAGCACCGCGGCCTTGATGACGGCATCGTACAGTCCCGCCAGCTTCCTGTAACGGCGTATGCAGAAGACCACTTTGAGGGGGAGGTGATCGTTGCGGACCGTTCGATCCTCACAGACGAACGAGGTGACTTCTTCCTCGCTGCCTGGAAACCAGCGATCGCTGATCTGGAAGTCGTCCGAGTAGAGGGAGTAGAACCGGAACCGGTTCAGTTCCTCCGTGGTGAGCAGGCGATGCCACATCTGGACCACCCCAGATTCCATGTCACTGGAGACGAAGATGTAGTCGTCCGTCATGCACTGGTGGTCGACAATTTCGTATGGGGTGTCGCTGTCCATCGATGCGTCACCCCAGCAGTTGAAATAGGGCGCCGGGCGGGTGGGCAACCGATAGGGCCCCATGGTCACGGTCTCGCCCTGCTCCGATAGAAGGTCGGCCAGATAGCTGTCCTGGTGCGCCAGTATCTGCCGCCGCACGACGGGAAGGAAATCATCCGGCCGTTGGTAGTCAGCCGCCAACGCCTCTTCGGTCAATCGGATGGCCTTGTCGACCGGAATGAGAAAACTCACCTCGTTGCCGGCGGTGGCCACGTTGATGCCTACCACCTGGCCGCCGCCGGTGATGGTCGGCCCGCCGCTCATTCCGGGATTGATCGGGCCGGTGAAGTGGATGCGATCGTAGCGGGTGTGTTCGAGAAGTCCGTTGTAGGTGCCTTCCACGATGGTGAGTCCCAGCTCGAGCGGGTGTCCCAGCGAATAGAGGCGCAGTCCCTGGTCGATGCGGACGGGCCGGAGTTCGAAGGACGGCGCTACCGGCAGGTCCCCCTGGGCGATGGCGAGGTCATGCACCACGTCGATGTCGAGCACCGTGAGCGGGTAGGTCTGTCCATCGGCGGTGATCGCCACGGCCTCATAGCGGTCGGGGGCGTGGATGAGTTTGGAAACCACGTGGTAGTTGGTTATCAGGTGGCCCTGGCGACTCACCACGAACCCGGAGCCGGTGACGGCCTTGGCCGACGACCCCGCCTCGAGTATCTCGATCTTGACCACGGCGTTGGAGAAACTGTCGAACACCCGCGCGGTCGTCGGGCTGTCCTGAGCATCGAGGTCAGACCAACGACCGAGCGCGATGAGTCCCATGAGGGCAAGCACGGACCGACTGAGCAGGGCGCTTGGGCGCATCAGAAGATGCCTGCCTGACGTTGCAACCAACGAATGTAACTGATGATCTCGTCGACCTGGTCGGGCGTCAGCCCCTCGACCGGCGGCATCGGGCCGAAGTTCCAGTGATGTGGCGCCACGCCCAACTCCACCGCGCGGTGGAAGGAGAAGTCACCGTGATGGTTGGGTTCGTAGATGACGTTGACCAGGGGAGGCCCCTTTTCGTTGCCGATGGCGTTGGGCCCGTGGCAGAGCGCGCAACTGCCGGTGTACATCGCTTCGCCCGGGATGTAGGCCATGGGCGTCGGGCCCGGGTCGAAATCCCTCACCTCGGATCGATCTCCACCGCAGGCCATGCTCGCCAACGCAAGTGCCGCCACCGCAGCCGGGATTGTGGATATGCGCATGTGCCACCGTGGTTGGAGGTGTGCCAAGGCGAAAGATGGGGGGGGAGGGGCTGAGGGGGCTAGGGGGGCTAAGGGCTAAGAGGGCTAAAGGGGCTAAGAGGACTAAGGGCTAAGAGGGCTAGGAGACAAAGGGCGTGAGATGGGGTGTTTTGTGAAAGGACCCTTCATCTATTCCTAACTATTACTACATGCCGATATAGCTATGATCGTGTACACCCAAGCTCGGAAGACCTAATGCGCAACATCGTAAACCTGGGAGCCGGCACCGCCGGCACCATAATGGCCAACCGACTCGCCCGGCAGAACAAGGCCTCCTTGGCCGCCGGCGAGTTGACAATCACCGTCGTGGACCAAGACGGCAAGCACGTCTATCAACCAGGTCTCCAGTTCGTGCCGTTCGGCATTTACCGGCCGGAGGAGATCGTGGCCGCCTGGTGATCGACGTGGTACGCCATGGCCGCGGGCGGGCACATCATCTTTACCTGACCAGAAGCCAGAAGCCAGATACCAGTAGCCAGGTGCCAGGTGCCAGAGGTTGGAGTTGGAGTGTGTGATACTGGGACCTGGCTACTGGTATCT
>JAZFYL010000363.1:0-3211 GCA_036443495.1 Gemmatimonadales bacterium
GCGATTCTGGACGTCGATGCCCGGCAGGGCGGTCATGATCTCGCCCAGCGCCAGGCGGGGCTGGGCCCTGGTGACCGACGAGTCGCCGCCGACCGACACCGCATACGGCAGGGCTCGCATCAGCGAAGGCGCACCGGCCACCATGACGACGATCGGTTCGAGTTCGACGGGTGTCGAATCGCGAGCTTGTCCGTGAGCGTCACGGGCGGTTGCGCCGGCCGCGATCAGCCCCAACGCCAGGCATGCCGCTGTCTTCCTGACTAGGCGGTTATCGCGGTGGCTTGGTATGCCGACGCCTACCGAATCTCTGGAAACATCCACAGAATCGTACCCCCACCTGTGTGGTTGCTGACCGGCCACGTCTCGATCGAAGCCGGGCGCCCCGACTCTTGGTCCGCGGGCGTGCGGCGCGACGCATGGTCGTCCGACCGCAGGTTTCCTGAAATGAAGAGCGGGTCGCGCGCCAGGTGGCGCGCGACCCGCTTCGCGCTCATGGATTGGCGGTGGGTCTACTGGACCTCGCACCACCCATTGAGCTTACAGGAAACGCAGATCACCTCGCTGCTGCCGGCCTGGAACCGGGCCCTAGCAGTGTTCAATCCGTCGCTGATGTCGTAGTAATCGACCGGGCGGCTCGTGAGTGGCCACGCGCCATCGGTCGGAATGATCAATGCCGTATAGGTGGTGGTCGGTCCTGTGGTCTCCTCACAGATCATGATGAAGCTCTGGCCTGGCGGAAGGCCGCGGGGGGCGAAGCCCTTCTGACCCGTCAAGGGATCAGTAAAGGTGGTGTCGACATAGACCATGGCCACGATGGTGCCTGCCCGTCCACCAGGGCGAGAAAGCCTCGTCATCCGGTCGACCGAGTCCACGGGCTGCACGGTGGCGGCGGGACCGATACGCTTGCCTAATGAGTCATCGATGGTGAGGTTGGCGGCATGACCGCCGCCGTTGTGGTCGAGGGACCGGAACCGAAGACTGTTGGCCCAGCCCAGTAGGGCTGCTCGCGGTTGGCCGGTGTCGGTGCAACCCCGGACTCCTGCAGGCGGTCCCCCGACTTGGGCCTCGAGCGCCGAGCCGGCCAGGAAGAGCAATGCCCCGACCGCGCACGCTACCCATGTATTCGCATTCTTCATGCTGCCTCCCGAAAGGACGTGACCCTCTACCGTTCGGCGATCTGCCGCATGCGGTCCACCACGGGCCGCACGTCCTGTTCTCCATCCCGCCAGAGTTGAATGACCTTGGTAGCCCAGTTCTTGGCGATCTCCTCGTCCCCAGAGGCCGCGGCCAATTGAGCCCTCAGGGCCATGGCCCGCACCAGGCTCGCCGCTTGAGGGGCCTCCATTACGACACTGGTCCTGAGGGCCCGCATGGCCCCGAGCGTTCGGCCCAGGTAGTCGGAGGCGGATAAGGTGTCGCCGATTCCCAGAAGTAGCAAGGCCTCGTGAAAAACAGTCTGGAGAGCGATCTGGCCGGGGGCCATGTCGGAGCGAAGGACCGTCAGCTCCTGGTAGGTCGACCGCACGGCAGCGTCATCGCCTTGGCTTAGCGCCCACTGCATGCTGAGCAGGATATTCCTCGCTTGACATTGCTCTTCCTGAGTAACCAGGCCCAACTCCCGCCACGCCAATGACCGGGGATACCACACCACATCACAAAGGAGCCGGTCGACGGTCTCGGGGCTCTCGTACGCCTGGAGCAGCGTGTCCAGCCGGGCTGTGAAGACCCGGATACTGTCCACCGGAGTGCCGAAGGCGGCGTACGCCATCAGGGACTGCCAGGTCTCGAGCACCGGAAGCGCCACCTGGCTGTAGCGACCGCCGGGATCCTGGGCCATGACGCTGGCGGCGCGCGCGCTCAGCGCTGCGGTGAGATTCGGGCGGCCCACCAGCGCGGCCAAACCGATCAGTTGCCGTGCCTCCCTGGGCGACGGATCCCTGAATCGACCCAGCGTCTCGGTGGCCAGGGTCCTCAGGTCATCGAATTGTTGGAGCTTGAGCAGCAGCCGGACCTCGACATCGATGGCCCGAAGGCTGTCGTCGGCGGTATGGGCCTGCTCCCTGGCCAGACTCGCCGCGGCCAGTGCGGAACGGTCCGGCGCCTGCCCGCCATCCAAGAACCCCTTCAGCTCGAGCGCTCGGGCCAGGGCCTGGTTGGCCACCGAGGAATCCGGAAATGCCCCGGCCCAGTTGCGCACGATTCTGAGCAGCCGATCCCGGTTGAGCGTGATGGCGTCAGCCCGGTTGGTCAGGGGCACCTCGTCGGCCAAGACCTGCGACACCGGATAGGGGATGTAGGCCAGGGTGTCGTGATCGACGGATGGCCAGGCCGCGTAAAAGGTCGAGTCCGAACTCGCGAGAGTGCCCCCTCGTATCGATCCCGGCTCCACCACCAGCACCTCGGTTAGACGCTCGAACGGTCCGAACTGAAAGGCAAACGAGGGCACCTGTTCAAGGGCTCGTTCGTACGCGGTGATGGCCGTTTGGCGACTGCTCCTGAAACGGTGACCCGAGGGGCTGGCGGGGTCCGGCAAGACCAATCGATCGCGCGCGTGGCACTCGCCCAAGCCGAACCATGCCTCGAAGCTTTGGGAGTCAGCGTCGACCATGACCTTGTAGCGCCGACAAGCGTCGACGTAGTCACCCTCGCCGAGGGCGCGGAGCGCCTGGGCAACTTGGCGTTCTCGCTCATCCCGTAACTGTTCCAGACTCCCGCCGGCTCTCCTCGCCGAGGAGACCCACTCGGCGGCCGGGTCGCCAGCCCAGAATTTGACTTTGGCGAGCCAGAGATGAGCTTCGGCGTCGGTGGGGTCCTCGGTAACCGCCTCGGCGAAATGTCGTTCCGCGCCCCGCAGGTCCCACGACTTGAGCGCCTGGTGGCCGGCTACGAATGCACGTCGCGCGCTTTCATTGGTGACCCCCACTTTGATGACGCCGGGCGCCAGGCCGAAGAGCTGCTCAACGATCTTGACGGCGGTCGCGGCGAAGTCGGTCGTGACCCCCGCTTGCGCCTGCTCGATGCTCCTCCGACGGGCCACGTCATAGGCACTCACCAGCACGATGGTCGAGTCCGGCCCCGGCACAAAGCGGGTCAGGAGCAGCTGTCCAGCGCCCAGCGTGCGGGCGAAGGCGAACCAGCCGATGGCGTCGACCGGCGGGCTGCCTATTTGGAGCAGGCGGTCGTTAACGCGATACGGTTCGGTCAGGACCAT